>DATJPR010000205.1:0-91967 GCA_035506295.1 Bacteroidota bacterium
CCTTACCAAGGAAGTGCTCTACCAACTGAGCTACGCAAGCGAACAATCCACAACTGACAATCCACAGTCCACAATCCACAACCGCACGGTTTCAACTACCTTGACAATCGTGGATCGTGGATTCACCATTGTCAATTGTCTGGAGCGGGAGACGGGACTCGAACCCGCGACCAACAGCTTGGAAGGCTGTGACTCTACCAACTGAGTTACTCCCGCACGAAATTTTAGATTTTAGATTTTAAAATTTAGATTTGGAGGCAGCGAGGAGTGGCAGGAAATTGGGATATGCATTCTTCCTCACCCGCTCTTGACCATCATCTTAAAATGTAAAATCTAAAACTTAAAACTTGTGGACAGGGGAGGATTCGAACCTCCGAAGGCCGGAGCCGACAGATTTACAGTCTGTTGCGTTTGACCGCTTCGCTACCTGTCCGCAGTCTGCCACGCCGATGGCGTTCCCCTCCTTCGTCCAACTTCGATCGCTCATATGTCTCGCCCAGCACTTGAGCTGGCGATGGGACTCGAACCCGCAACCTGCTGATTACAAATCAGCTGCTCTACCAATTGAGCTACGCCAGCAAGCACAATACACCGGCATGAGGCCTCGAGGGCTTCACAAACGGATGAAAAGCGGAGCAAATAAATTTAACAAATTTCAGGAAAGAGTCAACCGGAAGGTGAAGAAATCGGGCATCGGCACGGGAATTGGTGATCGGAAATTCGGGAAAAACAAGGTAAAATCGACGTTCGCGCCAAATCAGGGTCGGCCAACGGCCTGAAGTCGTTCCGAGATAAGCACAGCCCCAGGCTCAAACAGGTAGGCCGATTCGTACGACCACGCTGCTTCCGCCTTGTCTTTCCGCCTCGAATAATAGTAATCCCCCCTCGAGAGAAATGCGTCCGCGTACATCTTTCTGACCTGGTCCTCAAGCCTTCCCGACCGGTCGAGCGGCCTGTAGGAGAATTCCGGCCGCGGCGTCCCACGAAAGAGCGTGTCCGCATACAGCCTGAACGCGAGCCCGCACGGAACACGCTGGAAACCTCCGGTGTAGGCAGGTTCGATTTCCGGGCAGACGTAGACCGGATGGTCCGGCAGGCTCCGTTCGATAATGCTCCGCAACAACGCGCTGTAGCGCGCTTCTATGAGGACGGCGTTGTACGGCCGGTCGTGCTCGAACTTGTCCAGCTCGACAAGAAACGCATCGATTTCCTTCCGCGAGCGCTCGACGAGCCACGGGTATCGCTCCGCAAGCTGGTGAAAATACCACGACCGTCTCAGCAGTTCCTTGTCGATCACCACGACATCCCCGCGAATGCCCCGCACAAGCTGTTCATAGTATGCGGCAGACACCCAGTAGTCCCACTGATAGCTCAGGACCACGGCGTTCGAATCGAACGACGCGAACATGTTCTTCGTGTAATCCTCGACGAGAAAATTCTTGCTCTCATCCTGCCGCTGATACATCGACACCACCGGAATGGCGGCAACCACGACTGTGCAGAGAAGCGGTGCCCGCCAAGCCGCCGGCCATTTCCTGAATAGCTCGCGGAAGATCACGGTCAGTCCAAACCCCGCCCACAATGCTGTCACGATGTAGGCAAGGAGGAAATACGAATCGATATCATGAATGTCGTAATTGATCGAGTACGCCACACAACCGACAAACAGCAGGACGGTGAAGAGGCACAGCCTTCGGTTGAGTTTCCAGAGCCGCACCGCCCCGATCAGTGCGAGTATCCCCCCGATATAGACGAACTCCGACGGGTAAGAGGAGAGGAAATAGGTGAACTGTTTCCCCGCGACTTCCATCGAGGAGAATATCCAGCTCCTGTACTGTTTGCCGGTCCAGTGCCAGAGGAACCGCTCCAACGTGACCGGATTCCCCCAGTCCATGATCGGGTTCCGGCTTGCGCGCAGGGGAAGATAGAGATAGAGGGAGAGGCCGAGCAGGAACGTCGGTGTGATGGCAAGGATACGTTTCCAGGACTGGCGGCTAAATCCCTGCTCGGCGAAATAATAATAGAGGAATCCCGGCGCGAGGAGAATCGTGGTCATGTGATTCGTAAACGCGAGCGCGAGGAGGAACGCGAACAAGTGCCAATGCAAGCGGGCCCGGGTCGCATTCGCGCGCAGGAAAGCGAAGAGAACGCTGATCACCAGCGCCACGTGCAAGGAGTAGACCTCGATTGCCGTAGCCTGCGACCAGTACGTTTCGGAAAATGCCAGGAGTAATCCGGCGCCCGCGGCCGCATACCGCGCCTCATCCCCGGTCGTCCCCTTCGGGTCGAGCCGCGTGAGGATGAACAGCATCAACCGAACGAATACCCCGATGCCCGCGGCGCAGAGCACGGCCGCCATAAGATTCAGCCGATCGATGGGCGCCCCGGGAAATGGAAGGCGCGCGACGAGATGCGCGATCAGCGTCCACAAGGGATAGCCTGTCGGGTGTGCGATCCCCAGCGTGGTCGCGACGGTCGCAAGCTCGCCCGAGTCGATGAAATCAAGACCCGGGGCGAGGGTGGCGACATACACGGCCAGCGCGATCAACGCAACGAAGATTGAGAGGAGAGCCGGCGTTCGAAGAAGGAGTTGAAGGGATCTCATACGTTGTCCCGCGCAAGCCGATCGCAGATTTCTCCGTACGTGCCTCGCACCTCCTTCATGCGCGCGGCCACCTCTCGTCGAAACTCGTCCTTTTCCATGTGCGCAGCGCATCGAGCGAGCGTCTGCAGGGCCGGCCCTGACGGGAGAACGGCCGACCTGCCTTCAAGGGCAAGACGGATCATCGCTTCGGTCCTCCGGAAAAACGCGTAGTGATCGGCGAGCAGGCGTTTTTCCTGCAATGTCAGGACCGGACACTGCTCATCCCTGAGAATATCGTAGACCGGGCGCATGCGAAGGAGCGGGAGCCGGCCGCCGTGCCGCATCTGAATCATCTGCACGATAAATTCGACATCGATCATGCCACCGGCGCCACGCTTGATGTCGAGCGCGCCGTGCAACGTTGATTGCGTTTTCGCTTCCATCTTTTTTCTCATCGCGGCGATCTGGTCGATCCAGTTCCGCGGCAGAAGAGCGCGATAGACGTAGTCTTCGACCCGCGAACTGATCTCTTTTCCGACCTCTCCATCGCCGGCAATATGCCGCATCCGCGTCATCGATTGGCGTTCCCAAAACGATGCGCGATTGCCGAGATAGGCCTGATAGCCGTCGATGCCGATTGTGAGGGGACCGTTTCGCCCTTCGGGTCGCAGGCGTACATCGACGCTGTAGAGGAAACCCTGCTCAGACACGGTTCCCAGGTCGCGCAGGAGTTGTTCCGCCACCCGCTCCGCGATCCCTCCCTTGGAACTGTCTCGACGACCAGAAAAAAAGACGAGATCAAGATCGGCGTCGATGGTCAGCTCGCGGCTCCCCAGCTTTCCCATGGCGAACACCGCCAGACCGCTTCCCCCACCGATTTCACGCTCGACCCTTGCCAGCACGCACCGTATGACGCCCTCGGCGAGCGCGCTCAGCTCGGACGTGAGCTCTTCCAGCGCCGAGAAGCCGAGGAGGTATCGCAACGCGGATCGAAGCTCCGCCCGGTGTTTTGCGCGATGAATGTCTCCCGCACCGCCCAGATCCCCCGCTGATGGCGCATGAAGCGCCACGGGATCTCCGATGACTTGTTCGAACGCCAGGGGATCGGCCGCAAGACGCCTGGTCACCCATGTGCTTCCGCTCGCAATGTCCAGAACAAGCTTCCGCAACGGCCTGTCCCCGAGAGCGTGAATGATTGAGCTCGGCGATGGATGCGATGCCAGCAGATGGGCGAGGTTCTTGAGCGTCAGGTCGGGATCGGGCGTCTTTGCGATGGCGCCAAACAGGCTGCCGGCGGAATCTCTGAGGGCGGCGCGTGCGCGGACATCCAGGCGCCGCTGCCCGGCAAGGTCGTTCCCCGCGATGCTCCTGATTGATCGAAGCGCGGAGTGCACATCGACGATGCCATAATGGCGAAGCACGCTCTCCGTGGCGGCTTCACCGAGAATTCCATCCATCACACCTGTGATCCCCGCTGTTTCACCTTCGTCCCCAGCAGACATAACCCGATCGAAGATCTCGCGTACCTCCGTATGCAGACGGTCGAGCTTCTTCAAGAGCGCCTGTTCATGCTTCAATCCCATCCTCAGCGCCAGGCTTCGCAGTTTCGCGGGATCGTCGGGCAGCGTATGGGTCTGCTGGTTCTGCATGATCTGCAATCTGTGCTCCAGCGTGCGGAGGAATTGATATGCACCGGAAAGAACAGCGGCGTCCGATTCGGGGAGAAGGCCGCCTTCTGCCAACAATCGAAGAGCCTTCAGGCTGTTCCGTTCTCTGAGGTGTTTCCGTTGTCCCCCGTTGATCAGTTGAAGACCTTGAATGATGAATTCGATGTCGCGGATCCCCCCGGCGCGAAGCTTGATATTGGCCCGGTCCCCAACCTTCTGTTCAATGCGGGTCTTCATCCTCACGATGGCGTCGGCGGGATGCTGGAGGAACGTCCGGGGAAACACAAAGGGATCGAGCATCCCCAGAAATGTGTCGCCGAATTTCGTGTCCCCCGCCATCGGACGCGCCTTGAGTAGCATCTGGCGCTCCCACAAATCTCCCCGCGCCTCGTAGTAGCCGAGATATCCTCTGACTGATCGAGCGAGCGGTCCCGCTTTCCCTTCCGGGCGCAGTCTCGCATCGACCCGATAGAGAGTTCCCTCCGCGGTCGACTGAGACATCGTTCTGATGAACAGACCCGCAAGGAGATTGAAGTACTCGAGGAAGGTCGTCTCTCTCTCCGACCGGTCCTTCAGAATTCCCTCTTCGCCATAGACGAACATGACGTCGATGTCCGAGCTGTAATTCAGCTCCTGCCCTCCGTGCTTGCCGAGGCCGATGATCGTAAACGGCACCGGGGGTCTCCCGGGGAATCGATTGGCAAGTTGGAGGAAGCACAGCTCGAGCACCGCTGCAGAGACGGCGTCGGCGAGGTCTGAAAGCTGGCGCGTGACCGAAGCCAGATCGGCGTTCCCCAGGATATCCTGGGCGCTGATCCGCAGAAGTTCCCTCCGGTGAATGCGCCGCACCGCTGAGAGACGACGTTCTTCTTTCGCAAAAAGCCTGAAGGCGGACTGCACTTCGTCGGTGATGGCATGCGGATCGACCGGCTCGGTAAGCGTCTCTCCTTCCCTGAGCCAGTCGAAGAGTTCCGGGTCCCTGATGAGCAGTTCGGCGAAAAATTGGGAATGACCGAAGATCCCGAGCAGCAGGTCAAGCACCGCCGGGTACACGGTAAGATCGGTAAAGACTCTCGCTGCGCCGAAGGACGATTCCACGAAGCGGAGGAGATGCGCCACCACCCGGTCGGGGTCCGGAGCATGCCGGAGACGTCCCTCGATGGTGGACATAAACTTCTGCAGAGACTGCGACGTTCCCGAGGAGACGAATGCTTCGCTGAGAATCCGCAGGTTCCTCGCACCGAGCGCGGGATCGGAAAAGGGGATCGCTGGCGGGGAAGGTCGTCGCATGGGGCTAATATACAAGAGAAATAGCTGAGTGTACAGGCGCACGTTCCGGCTTCGGTTGCATTTCGAACCATGCATTTCTATATTTCTCCCGAAGTGCATGCCCGAACCATCGTGCTCGCCGGCTCGGACGCCTAATCTCCGATAGCAGCTCTTGACCGATCTCGCCGCCATGGTGAAGCTCATCGCACTCTACAAGGCTCCCCCCGATCCCGAAGAATTCGATCGACACTTTCACACCATTCACGCTCCGCTCGTAAGAAACTACCCTGGGCTCCTCAAGCTCGAGATGACGGCGATTACCGGGGCTTCGCTCGGGGACACTCCATATCATCTCATGGCCGAGATGTATTTTGCTTCGACGGAAGCCTTGCAGACTGCGCTCGCTTCACCTGCCGGAAAAGCCGTCGCGAAAGACCTTATGAATTTCGCGGCTCCACTCGTGACGGTGCTTGTCGGCGAAGTGCGGGAGTGAACAGTCGGCGATATGCAAGGCACGACCAACGTGAAAGGAATGAAGGCCATGATTTCCCGCAGCTTCCTGCCCTGCCTGTGTCTGCTCGCCACGTGGTGCGTTGGATGCGGCACTTCACCCGAGGGAGAGGGGACCTGGACGGCGATCAGCGGGCCCTATGCCCGGGAAGTGGCTGCCGTGGCATGTGATCCTTCCCGACCTGGCGTCGTCTATGCCGCGCTGGAGACAGGAGAGATTTTCCGGTCCGAAAACAGTGGCAGCTCCTGGATTCCTCTCGCCGCCGTGCGCAACGCTCATCCCTCTCGGTTCGTCATTTCGACCGAGTCACCGGCAGTGACCGCTCTCCTGACCGATGCCGGCGTCTTCATCGCGTCGCCGAACAAGCGCCAGTGGACGCCACTCAGTATCGAAGGCCTCCCCGCCGGCACCGCCGTGCGCGCGATCGCGTTCGACTCCTGGCGGCCTTCGACATGGTATGTGGGGACGGAGGGTCACGGCGTCTTCACTTCCACCAACGCGGGGCAAACCTGGACCGCGGATAACGGCACCGGACCGGAGCTCGCAACGGCGACCATCGCCGATCTCGCCGTCGAGACCACGCACCCCAATGAAGTCATCGCAGCCGTGGATGGTCTGGGACTGATGCTCTCCCCCGATGAAGGGTCGCACTGGACACGGCTGACCGAAGACTTCACCAGCACGGGGTCACAGATCATCCGCGTCCTCAGGCGCAATGCCGTCGTCGTGTACGCCACCACTTCAGGAGGAATGAGCCGGTCGATCGACGGCGGAAAGACATGGAGCCCGGCAAGAATTGCACGTGCCGGTGACGCGACCTACTCCCTCGAGTCTTCGCCAGGGAATCCTGACATCCTTGCTGCTGGAACGGCTGAGGGACCGCTCTTATCGACCGACTACGGATCGACGTGGTCCGACCTGTCGGGTTCGCTTCCGCATCTCCCGTGTTCGGTGGCGTTCCGCTCCGATGTCCGATCCGGCGGTTTTATCGCGTTCGGTGAGGGGATCGGGGTTGAGCGGACCTCGGACGGAGGGGCGACGTGGGAGGAGGCAGACAGCGATCTGGGAAGCGCCACGATTCGCCTCCTCGCGACGAACGAGAACTGCAGCATGATTTACGCGGCGTTGCGGGGTTCCATTTTGACCTTTGACCCCTCCTCCGGATCCTGGGAACCTGCGGGGATCGGGCTCGAAGGAGACAGCATTGCCTCGATCTCGGCGGCGATGGAAGCACCCCTGAAGGCCGTCGCCGCCACCAATCTGGGCGGGTTCAGAACTTCCGACGGCGGAAGGACATGGAGACCGCTCTCCCCTCGTCTTCCCGTCGTTCCGAAGACCGTCGCGCTGTACCCGCGACTGAAGACCCGTGTGTTCGCCGCCGGCGATCAGGGAATGTTCGTCTCGACGGATGACGGGATAACATGGGTGCATTCGTACCCGATCACCGATCGCTATGACATCCGCTCGTTCACGTTCATGCCGACCGACGTCAGCGTGGTCTACGCTGCTACCGCGAACACCGCTTCCGTGATCAGCCGCGACGGAGGGTTTCACTGGGAGCCCTCCCGCTATGGCATTGAGAGCAAGTCGATCGATCTCGTCTCGCTCGATGACCAGGACCCGTCGCTTGCGTATGCGTGGACCCCGCAGGGAGAATCGTTCCGGACGACGAACGGAGGCATGGAATGGAACCGCTATGCTCCCCCCTGGTCCGCCGGGGACACCGTGGTCATCGCGGTCGATCGTTATCTCCCATCCAGCATGGTGGCGTGCGTCAACCACCGTCTCCTCTACTATGCTTCCAATGGCGGCGGCACATGGTTTCCTCTCGGCGTGCATGAATTGCCCGGGCCGGTGACTGCCCTGCTCTGGAATACCAGCACGGGAACGGCGTACGCCGCGGTTCGCCACCGCGGTCTCTACATGATGTCGCTCCGCGCAACGATCGCATCGCTCACCGGCGAATGATATCCGCGGCATCGCATTGCGGATAATGGAGAGTTTTCGTTCCTTGACATGATGAGTGAAACATCATGGACATCTCCATGCGTACCTTCGCCCTGTCTGTTGCCGTCCTCCTTCTTTCCGTGTGCGCGCATTCCCAGCCGAGAATTTTCGTGGTCGGCGGGACCACCTTCTCGATTGGTTCCATTCCGCGCGGAAAGGTCGTTGATCACGAACTGACCCTCCAGAACCCCGGAAACGATACTCTGGTGATCAGCAGGGTCGATGTCTCCTGCGGATGCACGGGAAGCATGTTGTCGAGAGACCACATTCCCCCGGGCGGAAGCGGCACGTTACAGATCACCTTCAACTCCAAGAACTTCCACGGCCCCATTCACAAAACCGTCACGGTGAATTCCAATGCACCCGCCGATCCTGCCGTCCAGATTGCGTTCGAGGGGGACGTGGTTCAGGAGGTCGTGTACACGCCGGAGTTCCTCTGGTTTCAGGACGTAGCGGTGGGGTCCCGGGCGACCAAGACCATCGCGATCAAGAATGAAGGGAAGACAGACTTCCGTTTGACGGGATATTCCACGGGTGTGGCAGGCGTGAACATCAATCTCCCCGTCGGGGACATTCATCCGGGCGACAGTGTGGCGGTCCCGGTGGAGTTCGTTCCTCCGAAAAGCGGTCCGATGATCGCGGACCGGATCGTGATCCGAACGTCGCATCCCTCGCAGCCGGAAATCACGATCGGGTTCTACGGGAACATTCGGACGGAGAGCAAGAAGTAACTCTTCACGCACGAGCCGAAAGGAGATCTCTATGTCCTCGCGCGAAACAGCACTGGCGTTCGTTGATGCGATCAACAAGCACAGTGTGGGCGCGATCGGCGACCTTATCACCGATGATCACGTCCTGGTGGATTCTCTCGGAGCGCTGGTCGAAGGTCGGGATGCAATCAGGAACGCCTGGATTGAGTACTTCTATCTTGTCCCCGATTTCACCATTCATTGCGATCATGTTTTCGAAGGGGCCGACATGGTCGCGCTCTTCGGCACCGCCGATGGAACATGCCGCATCGGCGCGCGCATCGACCCCCAGAACCACTGGTCGATGCCGGCGTCATGGCTGGCCGGCGTTCACGGCGGGCGCGTCGTGCGCTGGCAGGTCTTTGCCGACAACGAACCGGTCAGAAAGATCCTCGGCGCCTGATCCCCGCGAGTCACTTCGCGGTCCCTGCGGCGCATTAAACGAATCCGTGGCAGGCTTGTCTAATATATTCTGGCCTTGGTCAGAATCGTGAACATCAACTCTCTCCCAAGAAATCCGCATATGAAGCGCAGATTGAAAATCGTCATCCCCGTTGTCCTCATTCTCGGCCTGATTTCCATCGTCGTCTACCGCTTCGCCAAGGGAACTTCTTCTGCAGACCCCCGGCGCGCGCAGATCCCGCTTGTCCAGGTCGAAAACCCTCTGAAACAGCTCGTCGTTTACGAATTGCATTTCACAGGCGACGTCAATGCGGTGCAACAGGCGGGCGTGTACGCCAAGGTCACCGGAAACCTCGAAAAAGTGTATGTCGACATGGGGGCACTGGTGTCACGGGGACAACTTCTTGCGCAGATTGACACCACCGAACTGGCCCAGCAACGTCAACAGGCGGCCGCAACGTATGAGAACGCATTGCTCCTCTACAATCGGAACAAGGGGCTGTTCGAACAGAATCTCGTCGCCCGACAGGACCTGGACAATGCAGAAGCCGCGTTGAAGGTCGCGTCGGCCGGATACGACGCTGCAAAAACACGCCTGGGGTACGCCTACATCACGGCACCGTTCGCCGGGTACATCACCAAACGGTTCCTCGACCCCGGCGCGGTCGTCGAGCAAAACAACGCCACCCTCTTCACCCTGCAGGACATCGACAAGCTCAAGGTGATCATCAACATACTCGAGAAGGACATTCCGCGCGTCCGGATGGGCATGAAAGCGGTCGTCACCGTCGACGCCTTCCCCGGGAAGCAGTTCACGGGCACCGTCGTGCGGTACAGCCAGGCAGTCGACGAGGCCACGCGGACGATGGCTGTGGAGATCGACATTGACAACCATGACCACTTCCTGAAGCCGGGCATGTTCTCCAATGTCGCCATTGCGGTCGACGAGCACCCGGATGCAATCACCGTCCCGACCATGGCGATCCTTAAGGACGATCAGGGGCAATATCTCTTCACCGTTGCGGGCGATACCGCCTACCGCGTCGCCGTGCAGACCGGACTCGAACTCAACGGTCGGACCGAGATTCTTTCCTCGCTCGGCGCCTCGACGCCGGTGATCACTTCGGGTCAGCAGTTCGCGAAGGATCACAGTCCCGTCCGGATCGAGAAGTGAGGAGGATCAAACCATGTGGCTTACACGTCTTGCCCTGCGATATCCCATTTCGACGTTTCTTTTTGCCGCGACAGTCTTGATTTTCGGTTACGTTTCATTCTCCCAGCTGCCCATCGATCTCCTCCCCAATATCACGATCCCGACCGTCAGCGTCATCACGTACTACACCGGTGCGAGTCCGCTCGATATGGAACAGACGGTCACGCGACTGATCGAAAGAACGGTCGCGTCGGTCAACGATGTCAGCTACGTCCAATCGAGCACCCGGGAGGGCATCTCGTCGGTGCGGGTGAACTTCAACTGGGATGCGAACGTCGACGCGGGGCTCGTCGACGTGGTGCAACGCATCAACCGGATCATGTCCCAGCTCCCGACCGGCATCGTGCAGCCATCCGCGCTGCGGTTCGACATCACCCAGCTGCCGGTGTGCGTCGTGGCCGTCTCCGGCGACATGGATGAGCGGGACCTGTACGACCTCGCCTTCAATACCATCGAGCCCCAGCTCGAGCACATCGACGGGGTGGCGTCGGCGCAGGTCATCGGGGGAAAGATCCGGGAAATCCACGTGACCCTCGATCGCGACCGGCTCGAAGCCCTGCAGCTTCCGGTGTTGACGGTGATGAATGCCGTCGCCAATGCCAACATCATCATCCCGTCGGGCGATCTGAAGACCGGGCAGTTCGACTACTCCCTGAAGACCGAGAGCGAGTTCAACGTCGTCAGGCCGATGGAAGACATCGTCATCAAGAGCGTCAATGGAATCCCCATCAGGATTAAGGACGTCGGTTCCGTCCAGGACAGCTATCAGGAACAGACGGAAATGATCCGCGTGAACGGCCGCCCCGGGCTGAACCTTCGCGTCCAGAAACTCTCGAATGCCAACACGGTGGAGGTCGTCGACAACGTCGTCAAGGCGCTGCCAAAACTCAGCGGGATCCCGCCGAACGTCAACTTGAGCATCTCTTTCGATCAATCCGTCTACATCCGACAGACCATCGCGGGGCTGCAACGCGAAGCGTTGCTGGGCGCGACGCTCGCGATGATCGTGATCCTGCTGTTCCTCCGAAACATCCGGGGGACAACGATCGTCCTGGTCGCCATTCCTCTCTCGATCCTGATCACGTTTATCTGGTTCCGGTTCGGCGGGTCGACCCTGAACATCATGACCTTCGGCGGCCTCGCATTGGCCGTGGGACGGCTCGTCGACGACTCCATCGTCGAGCTGGAGGCGATTTCCCGGCATTACAATGAGCGCAAGACCGGGCAAACCAAGATCGAGGCCACCCTGGAAGCGGCTAAGGAGGTGGCCGCCCCGATCTTCGTGTCCACGCTGACAACGGTGATCGTCTTCCTGCCGATCGTCTTTCTGACCGGCATCGCCAAGCTGCTGTTCATTCCCCTTACCATCACGATCGCTGTCGCCCTGTTCGGATCGTTTTTTGTGTCGAGGACCGTCACCCCGCTCATGTGCCTCCGGTTTCTTCCACCGGAGAAGCACCTCGACCGCACATCGGAGCAATTCTCCGATCGCATGCGCGTGAAAGCGCATGACGCGCTGGAAGCCGTCGACCAATGGTATGAGGCACGTCTCGAATGGGTCCTTCGTCACCGGCGGATGGTCATCTACGGCATCCTCGGTCTTGCGGTGGTCTCCCTCGGGCTGTTGAAATTCATCGGGACGGAATTCTTCCCCGATCAGGATGAAGGGCAATTCACGGTCAACTTCAAGCTCCCCGTCGGTTCCCGCATCGAGGAGACGCTCAAGACCGCACAAACGCTGGAGAAGATCATTCAGAAGAATGTCCCCGAGACGCAGACGATCATCGCCGATCTTGGTGTGCCTGCCGCGAAATCGGGGACGGTCTTCGGAAGGAACTCCGGGACGCACGCGGGGAACATCCAGGTCGGGCTGATCCCCTCAGACGAGCGAAAGCGGAGTGTCTTCGAGATCGCCAATGCGCTGCGGCCCAGGCTCGCTTCAGTGCCGGGGGTTGCTACCTTTGTGACACCCGGCGGATTTCTCCGTTTCCTTCTGAACTTCGGTTCGAACGCTCCCATCGACGTGGAGATCCGCGGGTACGATCTGGCAACCGGCTCGGCCATCGCGAAGCAGGTCTATGCGGCGGTGCGTTCCACTCCCGGCGCCACCGACGTGCAGGTCAGCCGCGAGGACGACCTTCCCGAGCTGCGCATTCAGATCGACCGCGACAAGGCCGGGACCCTCGGTGTCAACGTCGCCGATATCTCCAACACCATCAATACGTCCATCAACGGCGCGGTCGCCTCGCTGTTTACCGACCCGGTGTCGGGCAACCAGTATAACATCCTTGTCCGGCTGAACGAGACCGACAGGTCGAATATCGACGACCTTCGCAGTCTGATGGTCCCCTCGTCGGGAGGACAGCAGGTTCGCCTCGGCAACATCGCGCGCATCGAGAAGGCGGCATCGCCCGTGCAGGTCGACAGGAAATATCAGCAGCGTATCATCGATGTGACCGCCAACGTCACCGGCAGGGACCTTGGCAGCGTCGCCAGCGACATCAACGGCAAGCTCGCGCAGATCTCTGTTCCCCCGGGGTTTGAGGTGAAGCAGACCGGGAACGTGGAGCAGCAACAGCAGACATTCCGCGATCTCACGCTGGCCTTCGGACTCGCGATCATCCTGGTGTACGTGGTGATGGCCTCGCAATTTCAGTCGCTCATGGATCCGTTCATCATCATGTTCACGGTCCCGCTGGGGATCATCGGGGTGTTCTGGATGCTTGCGTTGACGGGGACGACTCTTTCCGTGACGTCGTTCCAGGGCGTCATCGTGATGGTCGGCATCGTCGTCAGCAACGGCATTCTCCTCGTCGATTACACGAACCACATGCGGCTGCGCGGGATCGAGCTGCATCAGGCGGTCATCAAAGCAAGCCGCACGCGGTTGAAGCCCATTCTTATGACGTCGCTCGCGACGGTGCTGGGGCTGATCCCCATGGCGGCGGGGATCGGGGGTGAGTCGACACAGGCACCTCTCGCGATCGCCGTCATCGGCGGGCTCACGGTCTCGACGGCGCTGACGCTTTTCTTCGTCCCCGTGTTGTACACGGTGTTCGAGGAGCGGTTCAAACGCGTCTTGAACAAGGAAGAGGGGGATGCGCCGTCTGTCGATACCTTCGGCGTTGAACCGGCGAACGTGAAGTAGCACCGCTGATCCCGATGGCGGACCCATTCCCTGGCGAAACTGGTCCATGCATGTCCACGAATACTGAAACTTCAAACGAAGCACCGTGAAGAACGTCCTCATCGCACGCATCACCCTGTCAGCATTGATCTGTCTTTCTTCCCGCAGTATCGCTCAGACCAACGATCTTCCCATCGACACGTTGACGGTCGAGAGCGCCATGGCCCTCGCCGTTGAGCATCAGCCTTTGCTCCAGGCGGCGGATGCCGAAGTCGCTTCTGCAGAAGCGGGGAAACGTCTCGCGCTCTCAAACTACTGGCCGCAACTTTCCTTCTCGGCGTCGGGGACGCACACCGAAGGGATCTTCGTGTTCAACCCTTCGATCGCGGCGAGGAACCAGATCTACAGCACTTACACCACCGGGTTCACTGCCAGCCAGCTCATCTATGATTTCGGCAAAACGAGCTCTCGCGTGGGCGCGAACACCGACCTCGTGACCGCCTCGAAGCAGGATTCCCGCCTCGCCTCCATGACGGTTGCCACAGGCGTCGAGGTGGCATTCTATGCCGCCATGCAGGCGAAGGAGCTCACGGTCGTCAACCAGGAAACCGTCAAACAAAATGAGGACCATCTTCGGATGGCGCAGGCGTTCTACAAGGCGGGAACCCGGCCTCTGCTTGACGTTACCCAGGCGGAGGTCAATCTGGCCAATGCGAACGTCGGATTGATCACGGCACGCAACGCCGAGCGCGTCGCGCTTCTCCAGCTCGAGAACTCGATGGGCGTGCATCTGCGGCCGGGGTATGTGCTGAAGGGGAACGTCAACACCTCACCCCTCGACATTTCCCTTGATTCCGCGAGAACGGTGGCGATGCAGCAACGGCCCGACATCCTCAGCGCGCGTGCGCACTACGACGCGCTTTCCGCGTTTGCGAGCGCCACCTTTGGTCTCCACCTCCCGACGATTGCGGCGACCGGGACCTACAATTGGAGCGGCTTCGACGTGAAGCTGTACGGCAGGTGGACCGCCGGCCTGACATTTTCTCTCCCCATTTTCCAGGGCTTCGGCATCAATGCGCAGGTGGATCAGGCGAATGCCGCCGTGCAGGCCCAGTTCGCCCAGGTGCGGCTGATCTACGAAAGCGCCATGCTCGACGTCGAGCAGAACTATCTCGCCGTCGATGCGGCCGCCGAGCGCATTGCAGCGACGAGCAAGCTCGTGGAACAGGCTGACGAGAGCCTTCGCCTCGCGGAAAAGCAATACGCCGCCGGCGTCGGGACCGCCATCGAAGTGACGGACGCTCAGGTGGCGCGAGCCAATGCGCGTATTACCGCCATCCAGGCGGTCTACGACCACACGATTGCGATCACGCGTTTGCGGGAATCCATGGGAACGATTTCCACGCAACATCCCAATGGGCAATAGTCAGTAGTCGATGGGCAATGGTCGATGCGTTGCCCCCCCACTTCCCCGAAACATTGTCCCTCTTTTTCTCGTTTATCGCTTCGGGGCCGTTCCTCCGGCAGAGGCGCCCCCTTCCCCACAACCAACCCAATGCAGCCTTCCCCGGCACCCGCCGAATCCTGAGGTTCATGTCAACGGATTGCCGGGCGAGGCTGTCTAATCAGTAAAGGCCATTCACTCGAGGCTGGGAATGCCTGACGTCGACGAGCACCGACTCGTCCTTGAAGCTCGTAAAGGCAGTCAGGAGGCTTTTCGCTGCCTCGTAGAACGCCATATGCGGCGCGCGTATGCCCTCGCATTTCGATTTGTCAACGATCACCATGACGCCGAGGAGATCGCGCAGGAGGCCTTTGTCCGTGCATTCGAGTCGCTCGACGGGTTTCGGGCCGAGGCGGAGTTTGGGACCTGGCTCTATCGGATCATCACCAATCTTTCGCTCAACCGTCTAAAGGACGGGAAGCGACGACGGGAACGCAGTGTTGACATGAACTTCGCGGCGACGGTACCGGACGAGACAGTGTTTCAGGCTTCGCACAACGACGACGTGAGGATGCACATCGAGCGTGCTCTGCATGAGCTGCCGACGCTCCAGAGAGCCGTTGTCATCCTCCGTCATCTTCACGGGCTCTCGACGAGAGAGGTCAGCGTGATTCTTCATTGCACCGAAGGGACGGTAAAGACACATCTCTTCCGAGGGATGGAAAAAATGCGTCTCAAGTTGAACTTCCTCCGGGAGGAAGTCTGATGAACAGGCACCAGGAGACGAGAAATGCGTTGTACGAGTACCTCACGGAAGAACTCGATCCGGCCGAACGCGCGCGGGTCGAGGAGCACCTCCTCACGTGCAGTGTCTGCCGCGATAGTCTGACGGTCCTCCGCGAAGCCTTTGCCGTTCTTCCGAAGCCAGAGACGGATCCCGCCGCCGAAAGGCCCGAGGAATTCTGGGAGTCATTCCCCGCCCTCGTGGAACGACGTCTCCGTGTTCGCCCGCTTCGTCGATGGGAAGGTATCATCGCACGCATTCGCGATGAGCTTCTGTCCTTCGCGGTCATGCGCAGAGGGCACATCGCGCTGACCGGCATCGCCACCGGGTTGTGCGCGATCGCGCTGGCCCTCCTGCTCCGCCCTGCAGCGCCCCCCGTCGCTCTCCCGCAGCAACAGAATCTCCCGACGGCGGTCGCAGAAGAACAACCTCCGACGACGAGCGAGCCAGCGGTATCCACGCCGTCGATCAGCGCCCCCAGGCTTTCGCCTGCCGTGCCGCCAAGCAAGATCAGCGCGGAGCGGGTTTCGGACTATTTTCGCAAATCCAAAATCCTCCTGATCGGCGTCACCAATCTGAAGAACGACCAGGACTCGACGCCCGATCTCAGCACCGAACAGCATGTGTCCCGCGCGCTCGTGCGGGAGGCGCGCTATCTCAGGCAGGAACCGAGCCTCTCGCCGAAAGCAAAAGAACTCATCGACGAGCTCAATCGCGTCCTTATTCAACTCGCCAATCTTTCGGAACACAATGACGCGTCGGGGATCGAGATTGTCCGTGGAGGCATCCGGCAGGAGAATCTCCTTTTCAAAATCCGCATGGCGGAGTCCGCCATCAATGTCGCGCGGCCCGTACCAGTGTCGCTTAAGAAAGAGGGATCACCACTATGAAACGATTCTCGTTGATGTCGCTCGTTGCGGTGTCCGGTGCCGCGCTTCTCGTTCCCTTGCCGGCGCAGTGCCGTGAGCCGGGCGGTAAGGCCAGTGCCTTCGCCTATGTCCGAAACGACGAAGGGGATCCCGGACAGACCCTCTACAAGAGCGGGTACAGCGATATTCTGTCCGAACAGTGGGCGAAAGCCCGAAAAACCTTTGCGGATCTGTTGAAGCGCTTCCCGCACAGCACCTATGCAGACGACGCCAGGTACTGGTCCGCGTACGCCCTCATGCACATGGACAAACAAAAGGCCCTCGCGGAATACCGTCAGTTCATCAACCGCCATCCTAAGAGCGCTTACCTCAGCGATGCCGTCGCCGATCTTGGCAACGCCGAGCGAGAGCTCGAAGCGGCGAAAGTCAGACGCGAGTTCGAAATGATGGCAAGGCACAGGGGGATGAATGATTCATTGATGCGGGATTCCAAAGACCGGATCCGACAGGCCATGGAGGGGGACATGGATGCGGAAAACCTCGCGAGGCTTTCGCAGCTCGGTGTGGTGTACGACAGTGCATTCAGCCAGTTCCCATCCTTCGGATCAGGGATAGGACGCGGATTTGAAGGGATGAATTTCCGCGGCCTGGCAATGAACATGAGACGCCTGGGATGGCAGGTGCGGCGGACGTTCGGCCCCGGCTCGTCATCCGCGATCGACAAGAACACGCAGTTGCGTCTGGAGGCGCTGTCAGCCATCGGACACGGAGAGGAGGATGATCGTGGATTCACCACGCTGAAGGACGTGGCGGTCGACCGCTCTCAGCCGGTCGTCATCCGGTTGGAGGCCATGGATCAGCTCGCCGACTTCACAAAGCACGACGTCTCGGCCGTTTTTCTCGATCTCGCGCGCACCGATTCCAGCGAGGAAATTCAGTCGGAGTCGCTGGACCATCTGTGCGACTGCATCAAGGACAAGGACAAGTCGGTCCAGACCCTGGCGACGCTCTACCGTTCCGTTCCCTCGGCGCATGGCAGTCAGCGCTCCATGATTCTGTTCGAGGTTGCCGATATCGGCAACGACCCCGCGGTTGATTTCCTCAGCAGTGTTGCTAAACAGGATACCAGCTATGAACGTCGGGCGGAAGCAATCTATTACCTTGGCAACATCGGCGGCGAGAAGGCGCGGTCGGTCCTGTACGACGTGCTGTTAAACAAATAATGATGCTCTGGAGGAATGTATGAAGACTGGCATGGCAGTGCTCATCGCCTGTGCGCTCATCGGGGGTATGCCGACCGCTTCTTCAGCTCAGTTCCATCAGCGGGCCCGCACTTTTGTCAACGCTTCGCATTCCGACAACGGCGGGTGGTTGGGCATCACGATCGAGGACCTTACCCCCGAGATCAGGAACGAGTTGAAGACCAGCACGCGGGAAGGCGTTGTCGTCCTCTCCGTGCAGGAGAACAGTCCGGCGGAAAAAGCCGGGTTGAGGAAGAACGACGTCATCGTCGCAGTGAATGGTCACGTGGTGAACGATCGATGGGACCTCCTGAAGAGGATCCGATCGGAGGAACCGGGGACTTCGGTGTCACTCAAGATCATCCGGGACAATGCGGACAAGGAATTGACTGCGGAACTCGATGAAGCCCGGGACCACGAGGTCCGCGTGTTTCCGATGCTCGGGACCATCACGCATCCCTTCTATATGGTTTCAGAGTCCGCGACACAGGGCTTGCGGATGATGGAGTTGAACGAGCAGCTCGGCGAATACTTCGGCGCGCCCGATGGCAGGGGGGTTCTCGTGGAAGAAGTGCGCCACAACAGCCCCGCGGCCAAGGCGGGTTTCAGGGCGGGGGACGTAATTATCCGTGTCGGCAACGATCCCATCGAAGACATCATGGACGTCCGCAACGCCCTGCGTCACTTCGAGAGCGGGGACTCCGCCCGATTCGGAATCCTGCGCAAGGGTTCATCTCTGACGCTGGTTCTCAGGCTCGGCGACCGCGACGGTTTTGATTTCCGGTCGGAGGAGGGGTGGAACCCCTCCGAATTCCAGGGCCACATGCGCGAATTTGGCGAACGCATGCGACAGTTTGGGAAAGACCTCCAGCTGAGGATGAAGGGCCTTGGAGACCGTATTCGCGCCAATCTCCTCCGAATGGAGATCTGAAGCAGAGGGTGCAGCAACCCCCGTTCCTCCTCCCTCCCTCATCCGCTGTTGAGGAATTACCCTTTTTTGTCTATCTTCCTGCTGTCCTTCAGGAACCCTCCTCATGTATCCAATTTACTTTACCTTGCTGTTCCATTTCGTCGGCATCGGGATGTTGTTCACGGCGCTTTTCGGCGGTTGGATCGTTGGCAGCCAATATCGCTCCGCGCCTGATTGGCAAACGAAGGCCCTACACCTGAAATCCCTTCGTCGTATCGGCCTGATGAGCCCCATTGGCGTTCTCGTGATGTTGCTGAGCGGCATTGGAAACATGACCCTCGGCCCTCATAAGTACACCTTGTTTTCCGATGGATGGCTCAGCGCCAAGCTAGCGCTTTTCCTGGTGGCTATTCTCATCGGCGCCCTGTCTTCGGTACAGGCGATGCGACGCTCCAGAGCGGTCACCAAACTCGCCGCCGGGGACACGGAACATCCGCATGAAAATACGCTGCGGTCCGTGGAGACCCAGTTGAAGATCTCTTCGACCTTGCAGTTTCTGTTGATCATCGCCATTATTTTATTGTCGATCGTGCGCCCTCTCGGGTAACAAAGGCGGCAGCGGCAGGGACACGCCCGGAGTAGTGATCCCCACAAACGAAATTCAACGAACATAGTTCAATCAACCTTCACCATACGATGGGTACGATCATGCGAAAGCTCTCTGTCTCCACGCTCGCACTACTCACACTGTTGGCGTTCCTGTCGCTGACGGGATGCGGGAAAAAGGAGGTGGCTCCGCTCCCGGTCCCGGAAATGTCGGATTACCGGGATCCAGGGTACGGGTTCCACATTTCGTTTCCGAAAACCTGGCTCACCAATGCGGAAGTCGGCCGCGCCCTTTTCTTCAGCTCCCAGGACGTGGACAAGCGTTTCCTTGACCCGGAAGGCGCCTTTCCCGATGGCGCCATCATCGACATTTCGCTGGTCAAGACGCCGAATCCCGGCGCCCTTCGTGACAGCATGGTCTCGCAGATGAAATCGGTCGGGTTCCAGGTCGCGCCAGCCGAAGAGATCACCGTTGCCGGGAAAAAAGCGGAGCGCTTCCCCTATACCGCACGGTACACCTCCGGGATGTCGGAAGGCGAACACGTCTATCTCGACGCCGATTCCATTTTGTATGATTTCTGGTTTGCCGGGTTCGGCGACTTCTACAAAGCCAACAAGGATATTTTTGCCGCGTCGCTCGCGTCGTTCCAGTTCCCGAAACCTGTCGCGCAAGGCGTGGACGCGACACTGCCGTCCGAAACCTTCACCGAAGGAGAAACCAAGTACTTCTCCTTCCGCTATCCGGAGAATTTCAATTTCAATCCCGACGTCAAGAAAGGGACATTCGAGTTTTCCACAGAGCTGCATGGATACCGGGAAGACTGCTCGATCCGGTTCGACGTGTTCGACGCGAAGGGCCAGGGGGTTGACAAGGTGTTTGCTCAGAACAAAGGAAAGTACCGCGCCCTGGAGACGGGGAAAGAGACCATTGCGGGCGAGCAAGCGATGTTTGTCAGCTATTCGCCGTCCCGGGACGTTGTCAGCAGAGCGTACTTCCTGGTCCACAACGGCAAGGCGTTCCGGGTGACGACGAACTCGTATCGGCCGCAAGAGAAGGAATACGCCGGTGCGTTCTCCAAGATCCTTTCCTCCATCAAATTTAAATGACCAGCGAGGTACTCCCATGTCCCCTGTAGATCTTCCCATGGTCACCACGGCCTTCACGCTCGACGGTTACAAGATTGTGAAAAACCTCGGGATTGTCCGCGGCATCACGGTGCGCTCTCGCTCGATCGTCGGGAATATCGGTGCCGGGCTCCAGACGTTGTTCGGCGGGAATATCTCGATCCTGCAGGAGCTCTGCGAACGTACCCGGGCCGAAGCGTTCATGCTGATGGCCCAGCACGCGGCGGAAATCGGCGCGAATGCCGTTGTCGGCATGCGCTACGATGCCAACGAGGTGATGTCAGGTGTTACGGAAGTACTCGCGTACGGAACGGCTGTCGTCGTGGAGAAGGAGCGGTAGAGCTGTTCCGAACTCTTCTCTGAAGAAGATGGCTGGTGAAGCAGTGAAAACTCCCCGCAGGCGGCGGCATCAGAAGGCCGCCGCCCGCGCGTCGGAGTTGGCCCCCCCTTTGTTCGCCCACTTGCAGGAGCTCCCTATGTTCGCCCGCATCGTTTTCGTCGCCCTCTTTCTGCTTGGATCTACCACCCAGGCGCAGGAAAGAAAAATCTTGAGCCCCCGGGATTCGGTCTTCCTCACACTCGGCAAGGACACCATCTCTGTCAACTATGGCCGTCCCTCCATCCGGGGACGCGTGATCATGGGAAAGCTCGTCCCGTGGGATGCGGTGTGGCGGACCGGGGCAAACCTTGCGACACATCTCCGGACGACGTTTGATGCCATGATCGACGGCGTTCCGCTTCCCAAGGGGCTTTACACGCTGTGGACCCTGCCATCGCAGGACGGATGGAAATTTATCATCAACAAGCAGACAGGGCAGTGGGGCACCATGTATGACGAACGGCAGGACCTTGCGCGCTTCGATGGGACGGTCGAGCGTCTCACAGCGACCGTCGACACCTTCTCGATTTCGCTCCCCGCCACCGGGCCGTCCAGCGGAAGGCTCGTCCTTTCCTGGGAGAACACCCGCGTCTGGGTGCCCTTCGAAAAAAACGATCATATCCGTCCGATCAGTCCCCTCGATTCCTCCGAGACCACGATTGGCGCGGCGAATGTGAAGATTGTCTATTCGAAACCGTTCATCCGCGGACGAAAAATCTGGGGAGTCGTCGTCCCCTTCGACTCGCTCTGGCGTACCGGGGCGAATCTTTCGACCCTTCTCACGACAAGCGGAGCGGTCAGCATAGGCAGCGTCCGTCTTGAAGCAGGGAGTTACGTGCTTCGCTCGATCCCGACGGCTCAATCACTCACGCTGCTGATCAGCAAGCGTCCCGCATCTCCGGGACCGATCCCGGACAGCCTGCTTGTGGGCCGTGCGGTGATGACCGCAAGCACCGCAACCCGGGCCATTGATCCCTTCCGGATCTGGTTTACCGTCGGGACAGAAGGAGAATCGGTGCTCAAAATCGGTTGGGCAGACCGGGAGTTCAGCACAAAGGTATCGCGCTGATCCTCATTGAGCGACGGAAGGACGTTCCCGAAATAGAGAATCGGACACTCTTATGGATATTCAAGGCAAGACCGTCCTCGTCATCGGCGGCTGGGGGCTCGTTGGATCCGCCATTTGCCGCAGATTCATGGAAGAACATCCACGCCGCATTATCCTCACGTCGCTTCGCAAAGAGGAGGCGGAAGAGGCGGTAAGTACTCTCCGCGCAGACTTCCCGAATGCGCGTGCGGACTTTTTCATTCCCTGGTGGGGAAACATCTTCGTGCGGGAGGATCTGAAGGACCTCCCACGGAAGGAAATCCTGGGGAGGGCGAAGAACCGGGCGATGCTCATCGAGGACATCGTCGAGGAGCTTTCCACAACCGTGCTCCACCGGTCAAGCCTGCACCGGCTGTTGATGAAATACAAACCTGAAGTCGTTGTCGACTGCGTGAACTCGGCGACGGGAATCGCCTATCAGGACATCTTCGAGGTTTCCCGCGACGTCATCAGTGAGCTGCGGCGAGCACGGGGCCGCCGCGGGCGCCAGGAAGCGCTCATCGAAGCGACCGAGAGGCTTCTCTGCACCCTCTACATCCCCCAATTGATCCGCCATGTCCAGATCATGTACCGGTCGATGTCGGACGTAGGAACGAAGATCTATGTCAAGATCGGCACGAGCGGCACGGGCGGAATGGGATTGAACATCCCGTACACCCACAGCGAGGAGCGCCCTTCGCGAGTGCTGCTTTCCAAGTCAGCAGTGGCGGGCGCGCACACCTTGCTGCTCTTTTTGATGGGCCGGACGCCGGACGCACCGATCACGAAGGAAATAAAGCCCACGGCGGCGATCGCCTGGAAGAGAATCGGCTACGGCGAGATCAAACGTCAGGGACGTCCCATTGTGCTCTACGATTGCCCCGTCTCCAGGCCGGTCAAGCTTCGCAAGAAACTCATCCTGCAGCAGCCCGACGTCTCAGCCTCGACAGGGCAACAACTGAAGTCCGTCTTCATCGACACGGGAGAAAACGGCTTCTTCTCCCGCGGCGAATTCGAGGCAATCTCGACGCCCGGGCAGATGGAATTCGTCACCCCCGAAGAGATCGCGGAGAATGCGATCTTCGAGATCAAAGCGGGGAACACCGGGCACGACATCATCAACGCCCTGGACAACGCAACGCTCTCGCCGACCTATCGTGCCGGATTCATGTTCACAGGCGCTGTCTCCACCATGAAGAAGCTGGAGATGAAACACGGCGTTGATTCCGTGGCGTTCGAGATGCTCGGCCCGCCCCGGCTTTCGAAACTGCTTTATGAGGCGTACCTTCTCAAGACGTGCTTCGGCGACATTCGTAGCGCGACCGCAGCGACACCGCGGATCCTGAGCCAACGACTGTTCGATCTCCTCCGGGACGATCAGGAATTGCGCGCAAGGATCATCTCCATCGGCATCCCCATTCTCCTGCCGGACGGCGAGTCATTGCTCCGCGCGGAGATGATCAAAATCCCTCCGTTCCGCGGCCGTGCAGAATTGCCGGTAACACCGGAGAGCATCGATCGCTGGGCACACGATGGCTGGGTCGATTTGCGCGAGGCGAACATGCGGGTCTGGAAGGGGCGCCTCGCCGAAATTGTGACGATGGTCGAGAACCTTCCTTCGGATGAAACCAGTTCGCGCACGATGCACAATCGCGAGTACTGGGACAATCTGCTGGCGATCGATCCGGGGAAAATTTGCGGGTGGATTTTTACGTATGAGGAGAAGGGGCGGAGGATGAAGGCCTGAACCGAGGCGGCTTGCGTGGGGACGTTTTATGAAACGTCCCTCCAGGCGTATTCGCTAAAATGTCGTTGCGACTTTGAATTCTTCCCCTGCCGGCCTTACCTGGTCATACATCCGCCGCAACGCCCGATACGCATCCTGACTTCCCCGCGAGGCGGCGGTGCGATAATACGAGGCGGCTTCCCCTGCATCCTGGCGCGCACCGATTCCCTGCTCATAGGCATAGCCGAGCGCGAACTCCGCAAGCAGACTCCCTTCTGTCGCCGCGGTCTTGAGAAGCGCAACCTGCGCGGAATGCATCTGCGGATCGGTTGGATCCCGGAGTGCGGTCACCGCAAGACGAATCGACGCCTCCATGCTTCCTAGCGATGCGGCCTTGTACCACATGTCTTTCGCAGCCGCCTGATCCTGCGTCACCAGTTTCCCTGAATAGTGCCACAGGCCCAGCTCCACCATTGCAGGTACATACCCGGCGTCGACCGATTTGTGCAGGAGCTGCACAGCCTTCGCATCAGAGACACCGGATTCGATGCCAAGCCCCGCGAACCCCGCGGTCACAAATTCCGCAATACGATCACCCCGCTCGGCCCGTCCCTTCAACGCATTGGCGAACGACACGCTCTTGAGCAGAGAGAGAATAAGATCCAGCGCTCTTGGTGAGTCCATCCTGAGCGCTCGCACGTAGTACGCCGCCGCCTCCACGGAATCCAATTTGACTTCAATTCCCCGTTCATAGCATCGGCCAAGAACCATCAGCGCTTCGGGGCTCCCATAACGAGCTGCTCGGCGAACGACATCCAGACCGACCGAATCCACGCCCGAGCTGTCCTCGATCATTTTGGAAATCCCCAGCGATCGCCGGAGTTCGTCGGCGCCGTGAAACACGTCCTTGAGCAGTCTCGGGTTGGACTCGCCTTTCGCGGTGTCGAGGACGTCGGCGACAATGGGAAGGGGCGCTTCATTCAGGCGCTGGGTTTCGGCCTTCAGGTGCGCGGCAAATTCCGGCAGCGCCTTCTTGGCCGGTTCGTAGTCAGCATCCGCGGACTTCTTGACCCAATCGTATGCCTTCTGCCAGTCACGGGGGACGGTCAGGTCTTCGGTGAGCATCTCGCCGAGGAAAAACTCCGCCTCGGGCATTTCCGCGTCGGCACACTCCTTCACGAGCCGATACGATTCAAAAGGATTCCAGGGGGTGCCCCAGCCGTGAAAGGCGAGGATCGCAAGATTGAACGTCGATGCCGTGAGCCCCTGTTCAGAGGCTTTCTGGAACCAGTAGGCTGCCTTCGCGGTGTCGCGTTCCACGCCCCGGCCCACAATATACCGGAGCCCGAGCTCGTGCTGGGCAAACTTGTCGCCGGCCTGAGCCTTCCGGGCAACGACGAACGCCTGCCAGATCTGCTCGAGCGCGTCGGATTCGGGGACCTGAGGGACAACGAGGGGGGGACGCTTATTCTTGAAGACCGGGCTGTCCGGCTCCTGCTTCGGCGACTGTGGGAGGACCGGGGAGGTCGCAAGAACAACGAAAGCGAGCGCCTCAGCACAAATAACTCGAACCTTCATTCCACAACAGCCTGCGATGTGAATCTCCGGGTGTGCCTCCTCATAATGAACGCAAATCCGCTCCCCAAAGCAACCCGGAATCTCACTCGTAGCGGAGTGACTCAATCGGATCAAGCGCCGCCGCTTTCCAGGCGGGATAGACACCGAAGATCAATCCGACGAGCGAAGTCACGCCGACACCGATGGCAGCCCAGTCCCACGGGATCACCGCGGGCGCGCTGACCAGCAGACCGACCACATTTCCACCGAGAATCCCGAGGACGATTCCCACGATGCCGCCGATTTCACACAGGATGACGGCTTCAATAATGAACTGTGCGAGGATGTCCCGCTTCATGGCACCGACCGATTTCCTTATGCCGATCTCGCGGGTCCGCTCGGTCACAGACACGAGCATGATGTTCATGATGCCGACGCCGGCGGCGAGCAGGGCGATGGAACTCACCAGGAGGACGCCCAGTCTCAGGTAGAGCGTGAACTCGTTGAACTGTGTCACGAGAGAGTCGTTGGAGAAATAGCCGAAGTCGTCATCATCACCGGGCGCCACCTTGCGCGCCGTGCGGAGAATCAGCCGTGCCTCCTCGATGCAATCGTCAAGCACTTCCCGGCTCTTCGCCTTCACCATGATATGAATATCCGTGGACTCCTTGCCGTACGCATTGAAAAACGTCGTAATGGGCATGACCAGGAAGTTGTCCTGGTTCCCACCGAGGGCGCCGCCTTTCTTCTGAAAGACGCCGATGATCTGATAGATCGCGCCGTCGAGGCGGATCGACTGTCCGACGGGGTCGATATTTTCCGGAAAGAGCTTTTCGGTGAGCGTGCTGCCAAGGACCACCACTTTCGCGGCGTTCTGCAGGTCCTGCTGGCCGATGGCCCGTCCGTTCATCACGCTCCAGTCGTTTGTCGGGATCCCTTCGACGTCTTCCCCCGCCACCTGGATGTTCGGATTGGTCTTCTGTCCGTTCCAGACCACGGTCTTGCCGAACCTCCACCCCTCGATCCCGACCATCTCAGCATGAGTGATTTTCTCCTTCACGGCCGAAGCCTGTTCATAGGAGATGTTCTTCCGGTTCCTGTATTTCCTCCGCATCGCGCGCTCGTCTCCCATCACCACGGGGAATTTCTGCATCTGGAAGGTGTTTGCGCCGAGCTGGGAGATCCCTTCCTCGATGGCATTGCGGAGGACGGAGACTGCGGTCATCACCGCGATAATGGAGAACACGCCGACAGCGATGCCGAGGAGAGTCAGGATGGAGCGAAGCTTCGAAGACCGCACCGCGGCAAGCGCCATGGCGGTGCTTTCGCGGATCTGGGACCACTCATGCGTGAACCAGCTCATAGCGAACCTCCAACAAATGAGTGGTGTGCGCCTGTCAAGGTACGTACGACAAGAAAGAACAGTTCACTCGTAACGGAGCGATTCGATGGGATCGAGCGCCGACGCCTTCCACGCAGGATACACGCCGAAGACAAGCCCGACGAAGGAGCAAACGGCGATCCCGATTCCCGCCCAATCCCACGGCATCACGGCCGGCGCGTGCACAACCAGTCCGACGACATTTCCCCCGAGAATACCGAGGATGATACCGGCAATGCCCCCGATCTCGCACAGGACCACCGCCTCCGCCATGAACTGGGCAAGAATATCGCGTTTCATCGCCCCGACGGATTTCCTGATGCCGATCTCATGCGTCCGCTCCGTGACCGACACCAACATGATATTCATGACCCCGACGCCTGCAGCGATCAACGCTATGGAACTTACCAGGAGGACGCCGAGACGCAGCGAGAGCGTAAACTCATTGAACTGCTTCACGAGCAAGTCGTTGGAGAAATACCCGAAATCGTCGTCCTCGCCCGGCGGGACATTTCGCGCCGCGCGGAGGATCATTCTCGCCTCTTCAATGCAGTCATCGATCGCTTCGCGACTCTGCGCTTTCACGAGAATGTGCAGATCCGTCGATGCCTTCCCGTACGTGCTGAAGAACGTCGTGAGAGGAATCGCAAGAAAGTTGTCCTGCGTGCCGCCGAGGGATCCCCCTCTTTTCTGGAACAGTCCGATCACTTGATAGAGGGAACCGTCCAGGCGGATGGTCTCGCCGATCGGATTGATATTCGGCGGGAAGAGCTTCTCCCGGAGCGCGCTTCCGAGAACGGCGACACGAGATGCCCTCTGCAGGTCCTGCGCGCCGAGCGCGCGCCCCTCGCTGACCGTCCAGGCGTTCGTGCGGATTCCATCGATGTCTTCGCCCGCCAACTGCACGTTGGGATTTGTCCGCTGCCCGTTCCACACCACCACTTTTCCGTACCGCCATCCGTCCACGCCGACCATCTCCGCCAGGGAGGTCCTTTCCTTCACTGCGAGCGCCTCCTCATAGGTAATGTTCTTGCGGTTCCTGTAATTCCGGTGGACGCCATGATGATCATCGCCCATGACAGCCGGAAATTTCTGGATCTGGAAGGTATTCACGCCAAGCTGGGAGATGCCTGAGTCGATGGCGTTCCGCAGGAGAGAGACCGCGGTCATGACCGTCATGATGGAGAACACGCCGATCGCGACGCCCAGGAGGGTCAACATCGACCTGAGCTTCGATGAACGCATGGCAGCAAGTGCCATGGCGGCGCTCTCGCGAAACTGCGACCAGAGATGTGGTCCCTGGTTCATAAGGGTACCGCTCCCTCTGCAAGGGTGGGGACTGGACGGTACAGTGTTACGGACTATTCGTAGCGAAGCGATTCGATGGGATCGAGCGCCGATGCCTTCCACGCAGGATATACGCCGAAGATCAGGCCCACCAGGGAACAGACGCCGATCCCGATGCCGGCCCAATCCCAGGGAATCACGGCCGGTGCATTGACCAGCAATCCCACCACGTTTCCTCCGATGACGCCGAGAACGATGCCCACTAATCCGCCGATCTCGCAGAGGATCACAGCCTCCACCATGAATTGCGTGAGAATGTCGCGCTTCATGGCGCCGATGGACTTTCGAATTCCGATCTCCCGGGTGCGTTCGGTGACGGAGACCAGCATGATATTCATGATCCCGACGCCGGCGGCAAGCAGAGCGATGGAACTCACCAGCAGAACGCCCATACGGAGGTAGAAGGTGAACTCGTTGAACTGCGAGACCAGTGAATCGTTCGAGAAGTAGCCAAAGTCGTCGTCGGCGCCTGGCGGGACCTTCCTCGCGGTGCGAAGGATCATCCGCGCCTGCTCGATGCAGTCATCCAAAACTTCGCGGCTCTTCGCCTTGACCATGATATGAAGATCGACGTTGTCCTTGCCATAGACATTGAAGAATGTCGACAAGGGGATAATCATGAAGTTGTCCTGGTTTCCGCCGAGCGATCCGCCCTTCTTCTGCAGCACGCCAATGATCTGAAACAGATTCCCGTCGACACGAATGGTCTCGCCGACCGGATTGATGTTTTCGGGGAACAGTTTTTCCGACAACGTGCTTCCGATGATAGCCACCTTGGCCGCCATCTCCATGTCCTGCTGCCCGATGGTCCGGCCGTTGGCAATCGACCAGTCGTTCGTCGGGATTCCCTCGACATTCTCTCCCCCCACGCTCACGTTCGGGTTGGTCTTCTGTCCCTGCCAGACCACCACACGCCCGCCGCGCCACCCTTCGATGCCGACGAGCTCGGCCAGTGTCGCTTTTTCGTGCACGGCCATGGCTTCTTCGTACGTGATGTTCCTGCGGTTGCGGTATTTCATCCGCATCGCATGGTTGTCGCCCATGACCACGGGATACTTCTGCAACTGAAAGGTATTGACGCCGAGCTGGGACATCCCTTCTTCGATCGCGTTCCGAAGGACCGTCACCGCGGTCATCACCGCAATGATCGAAAACACGCCTACGGCAATCCCGAGGAGCGTCAGGATCGAGCGCAGTTTCGCCGAGCGCACGGCCGCAATGGCCATCGCCATGCTTTCACGGATTTGCGACAGCTGCTGGACGAGTCTACTCATAGCGGAGCGCTTCCACGGGATCCATTTTTGCAGCGCGGTATGCCGGGAGGAACCCCGATATCACACCGACAAAGAGCGAAATCAAGATGGAGATCGCCACTACCGACAGCGGCATCGCGGTCGGGAGAAATTGATTCACAATCAGGCTCAACGGGAAGGCGAACATCAGGCCGATAATTCCTCCTATCAGACAGATCGAGGCAGACTCTGCAAGGAATTGCAGCAGGATGGTCCTCCGTTTTGCGCCGATGGCTTTCCGGATCCCAATCTCTTTCGTCCGCTCGGTCACAGAAACAAACATGATATTCATGATCCCGATGCTGCCGACAAACAGCGACAGGCCGGTGATGAAGAGCCCGATGATCGCAATCGTCGTGCTGATCGGATCGAAGAATTGCAGGAGAACATCCTGCTGGTTCACATTGAAATCGTTGCTCTTGCCGGGAGGAAGGTCGCGGATCTGACGCATGATTCCCTCAATCTCAATCTTGGCGTCGTCCATTTCCTTCTGATTTTGCACGCGGACCTGGATCGTCACGTCCCGCCGCGCCCCGAAATGGTTTTCGAATGATATGAGGGGAACGAAGACGCGTGAATCGCTCGTGAAGGTTCCGAACATGCCGCCCTGTTTCTCGAACACGCCAACGATCGTATACGGATACCCGGCCACCCGGATGGTCTTGCCGATCGGGTCTTCATTATAGAAGAGGTTCTCGACGATGCTCGCGCCGACAGCACAGACCGGACGACCTCCCGCCGATTCTTCCGCGGTGAAAAATCTCCCGTCCGCTATGGTTCCGCCCGACGCATTGAGATACTGGTTCGTCGTTCCGCTGATGAACGCGGATTCCACCGAGTTGCTGCCGTACGAAACGCGGCGGACCGTCCCGATCACGGGCGCCACCGCATCGACGAGCGTGGCCTGGCGTTCGATCTTCGCCGCGTACTGGACCTTGATGTTGCGGCGGTTCCGGATCGTCGACCAGTCTTCATTCGACACCCATGGCCATTTCTGGACATACAGCACATCGGTCCCGAACGCCGCGGCGCTCCTGTCGAACGCCCTGTTGATTCCCTCGATGGCCGTCGCCATCACCGTGACCGAAACGATGCCGATGACGATGCCGAGCGTGGTGAGAATCGAGCGCATCTTGTTCGCGCGAATGGCGCGGAACGAAATCGCGAGACCCTCGACGAGTTCCTGAAAGAAATACATCGGACCTCCTCGTTAGGACGCCATGGCGGGTTTCTTGTCGAACGTCCGGCGCTTGACGATAAGCTCGTCGCTTTCGATATGGCCGTCGCGCAGCCGGATCGCGCGTATGGCGTGCTCGGCGATGTCCGCTTCATGCGTGACAAGGATGATCGTATTGCCCTGACGGTGCAGCTCCTCAAACAGCATCATGATCTCCTCACCGGTCTTCGTGTCGAGGTTTCCCGTCGGCTCGTCCGCAAGGATGATCGAAGGCCTGGTCACGAGCGCCCGCGCAACCGCAACGCGCTGGCGCTGACCGCCCGAGAGCTCGTTCGGCTTGTGGTGGACACGGTCGCCGAGCTGGACATGCTCCAGCGTCTCCTGCGCGCGGCGCTTTCGCTCCGCGGACGGGACACCGGCATAGATGAGCGGCAGCTCGACGTTGTGGAGAGCGTCCGAGCGGGGAAGCAGGTTGAAGGTCTGGAAGACGAACCCGATTTCCTTGTTCCGGATCTTGGCCAGCTCGTTGTCATCCATCTCGCTGACATTGACGCCGTTGAACAGGTATTGCCCGGACGTCGGTGTGTCCAGGCATCCGATGATGTTCATCAGCGTTGACTTTCCAGAGCCCGACGGGCCCATGATCGCGACATATTCGTTCTTGGCGATCGCCACGGACACGCCGCGAAGCGCCTGCACCTCCTGCGCACCGCCCATGTCATAACTTTTCACGATTGACGTAAGTTCGATGACGTTCATTGGTCGTTCCTTGTTATACACTCACGAGGGGTTGGGCGTTGTTTGACCGGGCTTCTTCGCCTCTTCGACTTTCACCTTCGACCCGTCTTCGATCTCCCGGTTGATCGCTTTGTAGCTTCCGGATACCACCTGCGCCCCTTCCTGCGGTCCCTGGACCAGCTCGACGTACGAATCATTGCTGATGCCGCGTTTCACAGGCACGGCCTTCGCGACCCCATTCTCCACGACGAACACGATCTCCTTCGGCTTGTTCTCTGCACGGGACCGCAGGCTCTGAGTAGTAGTGGTGGACGTGGTCGTCACCTGACCCGACTGCTGGTCGCCCTGACCTTCTTTCATTTCCATCTTGGGCATGCGGGTCGTCACGCTCTGGATTGGCACGCAAAGCACGTTGTCTTTCGTCTGGCACTCGATGTCCGCCGTCATCGACATCCCCGGGCGCAACGGCACGTCCTTATCAAGAACCCGCATCTTGACCGTAAAGTTCGTGACTTCCTCTTGCGTCCCGGCGCCGGTGGTGGTGCCGGTGTTGGCGATTTCATACACCACCGCGTTCACCTTCCTGTCCGGAATTGCATCGACCGCCACCCTTGCCGTGTCCCCGATGTGGACCAGAATCACGTCGTTCTCGCTCACGTCCACCTGTGCTTCCATCCGGGTCAGGTCGGCGATCGTCATGACGTTGGTGCCCTGGAACTGTTGTGTTCCGAGCACGCGCTCGCCCAGCTCGGAATTCAACTGGCTGACCGTTCCGTCCATGGGGGCAGTGACCGTCGTTTTTCTAAGACTCTCTTCCGCCTGATCCAGTGAAGCCTGTGCCTGGGCATAGCTGGCTTTCGCGGACTCGTACGCCGCGCGCGACTGGTCGAAATCGGACTGGGAGATCAGCCCCTTCTTGAAGAGTGCCTCGCTGCGCTGGAAGTCGGGTTGCGTCTTCCCGAGCGTGGACTTCGCCTGGAGCACTGCCGCGGCGAACTGGTTTCGCTGGGCAATGTACACGTCCGGTTTGATCTTCATGAGAAGATCACCCTTTTTGACGTGGTACCCTTCCTTCACCGGGAGAGAGACGATTTCACCGGAGACTTCGGGGGAGATATCCACCTTGACTTCCGGTTGGATCTTCCCGGTGGCCGTCACCACCTGCGTGATCGTGCGCCGCGCAACCTTTTCCACCTGCACGGAAATAATCGGCTCCTTCTTGCTGCCCATCAAGACGATGATTGCCAGGGCGACGATGACGATGCCGAGCACTGAGAAGATGATGATTTTTTTCCGTTTGGACTTCTTGCCGTTCGTGGCCATTGACGCTGCTCCTTCGAAAAATGAGGGATCGGTCGATCCGTTAGTATTGATGCTCCCCGATCACGTATTCGACGTTCTTCTTGGAGATCAGATAGTTGTAGGACGCATTCACCAGGTTCGCCTGGGCATTCACGAGGTTCGCGCTGGCGGTAAGGAGATCGAGAAGCGTGCCGGCGCCCAGATTGTATTTTTCTTCGGCAATCTTCCGGTCCTCAGTTGCGGACCGCACGCCATCCTGACTCACCTGATACTGCTTCCGGGCGGCGTCGAGATTCAAAAGGGCCTTTTTGACGTCCACCATGATGTTCAACTGCGTCTGAGAAAGATTCACCTGGGCGTTGCGCTGTTGTGTCAGGGCGCTCTGGAGCGACTGGTTCGTCTGGAACGCATCAAAGAGATTCCATCGCAGCTGGAGTCCCCAGTTGAGGCCACGATAGTCGCCGATGGTGTTGAGCTCCGTTGCGGGGCCCAACCCCCAACCGGCGAATGCGCTGATGGAGGGGAAATATCCGCTGCGCGCGGAGGTGACGCCGGACTCCGCAGCACTCAGCTGCTCATTCGCACTCAGATAATCAGGACGCGCGTCCATTGCCCGCTGGCTCAGCGCGGCAATATCCGAGTAGGCCTTCGTCGTGGAGTCGATGTCCGCCTTTGTCACCACGGTCGAGACCGTGGAGTCCGTGATCGTGTAGTCTTCCCCCGCATTGAGTCCCACAAGGGCAAGAAGATCGGCCTTCGCTCCGTCGTAATTGTTTTGTGCGGTAATCACCGCGAGCTCATCGGCGGCGACGGTCGACTGCTGACGGTACACATCGGCGATCGCCGCGGCCCCCACCTTGTTCGATTCCACGATGCGCTCGAGCTGACGGTTGTCGCGCTTGAGGTTTTCCTCGTTGACACTGACCAGCTGTTGGTTCCGGAGAACGTTCAGGTAGTCGCTTTCGACCTGGTATATCACACTCTGGCGAGTCCTCTGTCCGACGTGCTCCGTCGACACTGCGTTCATCTTGGCACGGTTGAACTGCCCTTCGCGATTGAGTCCGTCGAAGAGAAGGTAGTTCACACTGACATTGGTCGTAAATTGATTTTGCACCGTGAGCCCGCTTGAGCCGGAACTGATGGGTATGCCGTTAAAGTAAACCGGCTGGCTTGCGGGCCGCTGTGACTGGTACCGCTCCGCAGTCGCACTCGCAGAGAGCGTTGGGAGATAGCTGCCATAGGCCGCGAGGACAGACCCTTGCGCGGAGCTGACATTATTGTCGGCCTGCACAACTGACAGGTTCCTTTCCAGCGCCATGGCCTTTGCTTCGCTCAAAGTGAGCACTTTCGATTGGCCAAAAAAGGTGGCAGGATACATCGTGATCATCGCGAGCACTAGGCCGCCGGACAGTCGCTTCATCGTTGGCTCCAGGGAATATTTCTCGAAGGTCGACCCCGATTTGGGGGCTCTATCCACCCCCTCAGGCGGGGGACCAGTGGTGGGTGGAAATGCACCAAAAACCGCCATTCTGAGGTCAAATACTACATCATTAGACGGTCAATAAAGGTGAAAGTTTCATCATGAAAAACGGAAAAACGGCCCGGTTACCTTTCTGTGTACGTATCTTTTATTGAGAGAAGGTACGCCAGCGCGGCATCATGTTCGTTGGGTATGGTTCCTTCGAGTATTGCCTCTTCAATCGCCTTCTTCAGAACGCCGACGGCCTTGCCGGGCGCAAGTCCACAGACCTGCATGATCTCATCTCCCTTCACCGGCGGTTGCCAGTTGCGGAGCCTGTCCTTCTCCTCCACTTCGACAATCTTCTTCATGACGAGATCGTAGTTCTTCAGGTACTGCCGCACGAGCCTGGGATTCTTCGAGGTGATGTCGGCGCGGCACAGCTTCATCAGATCGTCGATGTCGTTCCCCGTGTCGAAGACCAGCCGGCGTACCGCGGAGTCCGTTACCGAGCTGTCGACGAGCGCCATCGGCCTCAAATGGAACCGCACCAGTTTCTCGACATACGGCAGGGCATCGAACGGCAGGCGCATGCGCTGGAAAATCTTCCGCATCATGCGCGCGCCGATTTCCTCGTGCCCATGAAACGTCCAACCCACCCCCTCCTTGAAGGCTTTGGTCCTCGGCTTCGCGATGTCATGGACGAGCGCCACAAACCGGAGCCAGACATTGTCGGTCGTCCCGGCAATATTGTCAACCACCGTGCAGGTGTGAAGGAAGACATCCTTGTGGTGATGGTCCCTCCGTTGATCCACACCGGCCATCTGGGCGATCTCCGGGAAGACGATGTGGAGCACGCCGGTCTCATACATCAGGATGAGGCCCGTTGACGGCTTTGCGCTCTGGAGGAGCTTCAGCAGCTCTTCGGTGATCCGTTCCTGCGAGACCACCTGCAGCCGATCCTTCATCGCCTTGATCGCATCAAGCGCAGGAGCGTCGAGCTCGAATCCGAGTTGTGCCACGAAGCGAATCGCCCGCAGAATTCGCAACGGGTCGTCCTCGAAGGTCTGCACGGGGTCGAGCGGCGTCCGGAGAATCCGGCGCGAGATGTCCTCTTCGCCATGCAGCGGATCCGCAAGTGCACCGAACCTGCCTGCATTCAGTGATGCAGCGATTGCATTCACAGTGAAGTCCCTGCGCAGGAGATCCTCCTGAAGCGTCGCGGCCTGCACGTCGGGATTCCGCGAGTCGGGATGATAGGCCTCTTTCCGGGCACCCACAAATTCCACCTTGCCCTGCGTGAACGGAATCATGGCCGTCCCGAACCGATCGAAGGTCACCACCGTCTGTTGTCCGAGCTTCTTTGCGACCGCTCGGGCGAAAGCGATGCCGTCGCCGACAATGACGATGTCGATGTCCTTCACCGCCCGCCCCATGATCACGTCGCGGACGAACCCGCCCACCGCATACGCCTCAACTCCCAGTTCATCCGCCACCGCACCGATGCGTTGCAGAAGCTCGTTCCCGACCGGCAACACCCGTGGACTCATCTACAGTGCGATTTTCTGTTCTTCAATTTTCCGGAGAATCAGGTTTGCGACTTCGAGGGCTCTCCTCCCATCATCGCCGCTGACGATCGGCCGTTCCCCCCGGGCAATGCACCTCGCGAACGATTCCAGTTCGTAGCGCAGGGCATTCACTTCCTTCACTTCCGGTTGTTCGTACACGATCTTCCGCCGGTGTTTGCCTGATCCGAGCTCGCCGAGCATCAGTGTTCCCTCAATATGCTCGTCCTCGCTTTCCACGAGGCGGAAGACCTCTGCGATTCCCTGGGAGAAGTCGATGGAGATGTATCCGTTCTGCTGGAAGAGCCTCATCTTCCTCATCTTCTTCTGGGAGATCCGGCTTGCGGTCACATTCGCCACGCAGCCGTTGTCGAACTGCAGCCGCGCATTGGCGATGTCGACGCTGTCCGAGACGACGGCGATCCCGCTGGCGTCCACTTGCTTTACCGGCGATTGGACGAAGCTGAGAATCAGGTCGATGTCGTGGATCATGAGATCGAGGACGACCGCGACGTCCGTTCCACGAGGGTTGAACTGGGCAAGCCGGTGCGACTCCACGAACATGGGGGCCAGCCGGTACGACTCCAGCGCGAGGATTGCAGGGTTGAACCGCTCGACATGGCCGACCTGGAGGACCAGTTTTCCCGCGGCCGCGGCGGAGCACAATTCCTCGGCTTGAGCGACCGTTTCCGTGATCGGCTTTTCCACGAACACATGTTTTCCGCGTTTCAGGGCGTGGAGCGCGATGGCGTGATGGGCGCTTGTCGGTGCGGCAACCGTGACGGCCTCGACGCGGTCAAGCAGTGCGTCCATCGTGGGGAACACCTGCGTCTTGAGTTCTGCGGCCAGTGCGGCGGCCTTGGATGCGTCCGCATCGGTGACTCCGCCAAACGTCACGTCCGGGATCGCTGCAAGCATTTTTGCATGGAGAGAGCCGAGATGGCCGACGCCGATGACTCCGATCGCTGTCATGATATTCCGTTCTGAAGATGGATGTCCAGCCACTGCCCGAATTGTCCCACCGTCTCGAACCAGTACTCCGGCCGCGCATCGGCAAGGCGCGCGCGGTCATAGGAATCCCACAGCACGGCCGCCATCGGCACGCCGGCGGCACGGGAAGCCCGCAAATCACCCAGCGTATCTCCCACCATCAACGCTCTCCCCGGGGGGACCGCGAATGCGTTCAGCACCTGCTCGATCCCTTCGGGATCAGGTTTATGTCGGCGGACATCGTTGCCGGACACGACGAGATCGAAGCTGTTGGCGAGCCCGATCTTCTTCAGCGTAATCTCCGTCGTCCTTCGTCCCTTCCCCGTGAACACCGCGGTCTTTCCCTTTCTCTCCCGGATGAGCGCCACCACTCCGTCGATGCCAGGATGGAGCGACGCCATCGTGTCGTGTTCGCGCTCGTAGAACGCGCAGAGCTCATCCAGCGCAGGCGCCACGAGCTCCGGGGGAAAGATCCGCGCCAGCGCGCCTTCTTCCGGCGGGCCGAAGAGCGGAATGATTTCCGCGGGTGTATACTCGCGGTCGAGATATTTTCTTGTCACGTGATTGAAGCTTGCATAGATCAACTCGCTGGTCCGTGTCAGCGTTCCATCCATATCGAAAATCACGCAGTCGAACAATCGCATGAAGAGCGTCTCATTTTCTTTCTTAGCTTGGAAATATATCCAGTCCTGCGGGCAATAGCAACGACAGCGGCCGGCGGGTTGCTATTCCCTTCCCTTCTTCATATTTTTTCCCATGACCGATCACCATCTCCCTTTCCAGGTCGTCCTCAAGAAGAATGAGGACCGCCGGGTCGTGAGGGGACATCCCTGGGTCTTCAGCAACGAGATCAGGGACATCGCAGGCCAGCCGGCCATCGGCGACGTCGTGGAAGTCCTCAGCGCGGGCCGGAAATCGATCGGCGTCGGATTCTACAACCCCCATTCTCTCATCGCCGTCCGCCTGCTCTCGCGCACCATCGAGACGATCGATGCGCCGTTCCTGCAGAGAAGACTCGAACAGGCAATCCAGCTCCGCCAATCGGTGTGCCCCGGCGCCGAGGCGTGCCGCCTCGTGCATGGAGAAGCAGACTTCCTCCCTGGACTCGTCGTCGACAAATTCCGTGACCATCTTTCCGTCCAGGCCTCTTCGTACGGCATGGATTCCCGCTTGCCGGCGATCTGCGATGCGCTCGAAGACTTGCTTCACCCCGTCGCGGTCATCGAGAGGAATGAGACTTCACTGAGAACGATGGAGCATCTGCCGTTGCGACGCGGCATCCTCCGCGGTTCGCCTGCGCCAACCGTGACATTCACCGAGAACAACGTTCAGTTCGAAATCGATCCGATGAAGGGGCAGAAGACAGGATTCTTTCTCGACCAGCGGGAGAACCGTGCTCTCGTCGCACCGCTCTGTCGTGAAAAAAGAGTGCTGGACTGCTATTGTAACGACGGCGGGTTTGCCCTCAACGCGGCGAAGGCCGGAGCCGCATCGGTCGTCGGCATCGACAGCTCGGCCGAAGCGATTGAGGCCGCCTCCCACAATGCGTCGATCAACGGATTCTCGAACATTTCTTTCAAGCGCGAAGATGTTCTGGATGCCGTTGCAGCGTTCATGGAGGACGGCCCGTTTGACGTCGTCATCCTCGACCCGCCTTCCTTCACGCGAAACCGGAAATCGGTTCCCGCAGCACGCCAGGCCTATCGGGATCTGAACGCCAAGGCCATGCGCCTCGTACGCTCCGGGGGATTCCTCGCGACGGCCTCCTGTTCGCACCACATCGAACCGCAGGCGTTCCTGGAAGACCTCATGACGGCGGGAAGAAAGGCCGAAAAGCGGCTTCAATTGCTGGAATGGCGGGGAGCTCCGGCAGACCATCCCACACTGCCCATGGTCCCGGAAACCTCGTATCTCAAGTTTGCTGTTTTCAGGATTGGAAAGGGGTAGGAAGGGACAATGCAGGGATGCTCGACGGAGAAACCTGCATCGTCCAGGAAGCGTTACATTGAGTGTGAGGGAAAGGAAGAAGCTATGAAATCGCTCATGTGGGCCGCCGCGTTCACGCTCTTCTTCTGTGGATTTGCATCACGCCTGGAAGCTCAATCGACAGGAACAACCTCACCGAACGCGATGAGGCAGCCTCAACAAAAGCCTCCCACAACCACGCTGGCCGAGGGAGAGGAGCCGTACAAGAACGTCTGGGGAGCGGATATCATGGTGTCCAACGACGGGTTCGGCCTCGGAACGTTCTACCGCCGCGCCCTGACCCCTGACCTGTCCGGGGTCATCCAATTCTCGATTTCCGAATCGAAAGACAGCCGGGAGATCGAGCAATACGACCCGTACTTCAATACCACGTACATTCCGGGGAAACTCAACCGCTTCCTCGTCCTCCCTCTCACCTTCGGGGTTCAGTACCGATTGTTTCGCGAAGACATCGTAGAAACGTTCCGGCCGTACGTCACGGCGGGCGTCGGACCGGCGATGATCTACGAGATGCCGTTTGTCACCCTCGACAAGACGGTGTATCCGGTCAATGCAACGCAGGTGGATTTCTTCAAGGCGATCGGGAGGGGGCATCCGCACTACACCGGCACAGCGTTCATCGGCGCGGGGGCGAACTTCGGATCTGACCAGTCAAGCGTCTTCGGCCTGAACTTTCGGTACTATTTCACCTACGTCTATTCGGGTGGCCTGCCGTCAATGTATGATCTCTACACCGGCGACGTCGATGCAACAAAGAACGATTTCGGCGGGTTTGTGATTACGCTGAACCTCGGCATCGGCTATTAGCAGCTCGGGTACGTCGTGTCCGCCGGGTGTAGGCAGTAAGCTGTAGGCGGTAGGCAGAAAGATATTGCGGCGAATCGTCGCCCGAGATTACTTTTTTTCTGCATGCTGCATACTCCCTACCCCTTACCGCCTACTTCGAATGCCGCATTCGCCCTCTCCTGCCCAAAAATGGAAAGGGCAACAGCCCGCTTCTGGACCTCCCCTAAATCCATCCACGAGCCTATGCCCTTATAAATTCCAAAGACAATATACTTCATGGATGAAGGGAGTGCGGTGATAAAAGTCACCTCACCGATGAACAAACACCGGTAACGCCCACCCTCTGATTGACGAATTATCTCTTCGTTTGCCTGACAAGCGGACGGAGAAACCGACCGGTGTGCGAAGATGCGTTCGCCGCGATTTCTTCGGGCGGACCTACTGCCACGACGTTTCCTCCCTCGTCTCCCGCTTCGGGTCCGAGATCGATCACCCAGTCCGCCGATTTGATCACATCAAGATTGTGTTCGATGATGAGAACGGAATTGCCGGCGTCAATCAGCGCATTAAAGCACTGGAGAAGCCGCGCGATGTCGTCGAAGTGCAAACCCGTCGTCGGCTCGTCAAGGATGAATAACGTATGCCGCTCACCATCCGATGTGCCGAGATGCGCTGCGAGCTTGACTCTCTGTGCTTCCCCGCCTGACAGGGTCGTCGCTGCCTGACCGAGCCGGATGTATCCCAGCCCGACATCGTCCAGCACTTTGAGCTTCTTTGCGATTCTCCGCCCTTGTGCTTCCGCTTGAAAGAACGCGATCGCTTCAGTCACGGTCATCCCGAGAACTTCGTCGATATTTTTCCCCCGATAGCGAACCTCAAGGATTTCCGCTTTGTAGCGTTTCCCCTTGCAGACGTCGCACGGAAGATACAGGTCTGCGAGGAACTGCATTTCCACCTTGATCACGCCGTCGCCCTCGCATGCCTCGCACCGTCCGCCAGGGACGTTGAACGAGAACGCTCCGGGTTGAAGTCCCTGGATCTTCGCGGCCTGAGTCGACGCAAAGAGCGTCCTGATCAGGTCGAAGACACCGATATAGGTGACAGGGTTGGACCTGGGGGTTCGACCGATGGGCGACTGGTCCACGAGCTCGACCGCGCTGAGCGACTGATATCCGTCGAAGCGTCGAAACGTGCCCGGCCGGGCCGCGAAGTCTCCGAGGGCTCGCTTGAGCCCCTCGGCGACGATGTTGTGCACCAGGGTGCTCTTCCCGCTTCCGCTTACGCCGGTCACGCACACAAGCATATGCAGCGGAACGGCGACGTCAATTTCCCGAAGGTTGTGTTGGGCCGCCCCTTCCACCTTCAACTGTTCGCCCGAGGGTTGCCTGCGGGTTTTCGGCACCGGAATCGTTCGCGCTCCGTTCAGATATGCCGCCGTGAGCGAATCCGGGTGACGTCGGACCTCTTCGAGCGTTCCGCTCACCACCACCTCACCTCCCCGCTCTCCCGCCAGGGGTCCCATGTCCACGATGACGTCCGCTTCGCGGATCATGTCCGCGTCATGCTCGACAACCATCACGGTGTTTCCGATGTCGCGCAGTTTCTTCAGGATGGCGATGAGGCGGGCGTTGTCGCGGGGGTGAAGCCCGATGCTAGGCTCATCGAGCACGTACAGCGCTCCGACCAGGGAGGATCCGAGGGACGTCGCAAGGTTGATGCGCTGTGATTCTCCTCCTGAAAGTGTCGTCGAGAGCCTGTCGAGCGTGAGATACCCGATGCCAACCTCATCGAGATAGGCCAATCGCCGGCGAAGCTCGGCGAGGATTCTTCTGGCAATTTCGATCTCATGGGGGGTGAGGGAGAGAGAATCGATAAACCCGCGGGCCCGGCTGATCGTCAGGGACGTCACCTCCGCGATGTTCTTTCCTTCGACTTTCACCAGCAAAGAATCCGGTCGAAGGCGTGCCCCGCCGCAGGCGGGACACGTGGTGTATCCACGGTAACGCGCGAGAAGCACTCTATAATAGATCTTGTATGCCTTCTTTTCGAGGAAGGCGAAAAAGCCCTTGATCCCCTCGTACTGCCCATGCCCATCAACAATGAGGTCCTTTTCCCGCTGCGAGAGATCCTTGTAGGGCAGATCAAGACGGAGACGTGCCGCAGAAGCGGCGCGGGCCAAATCCCCATACCATTCGCGGAATTTGGGCGTTGTCCACGGCTGGATCGCGCCTTCAGCCAGTGTCTTCGTTGTGTCGGGAACAACCTTGTCCATATCGATCCCCATCGCCCGTCCGAACCCCTGGCATTCCGGGCATGCCCCCACCGGATTGTTGAAGGAGAACATCCTGGGATCGGGCTCGTCATACACGATATGGCAATCGGGACAGGCGAACACCTGGTTGAACCGAAGCGTCGCAGAGAGGTCCGGGAGGACCAGCACGGCATGTCCGCTCCCCGAGGTGAATGCCGTCTCGAGGGAGTCGACAAACCGGGGATCTTCTTCGCCTTTCCGGAACACCAGTCGGTCGACGAGCACCAGCACGGATTCGGGCTTGGTCGTCCGGGGAAGGGCCTCCTCGTTCAGGTCGACGATTCCACCATCGACGACGACTCTGAAGAATCCCTCTTTCTTGAGATTGTTGATAGCGCCGGCGAGCTTGTCACCGGTATGCACCGGAAGAGGGAACGTGAGCAGGACGCGGAGCGACGGGTCTTTGGCGGATTGCGCGTTGAGAGCTGCCAGAACCGTTTCCACGGAGTCCCGGGTCACGAGACGTCCGCATTGCCGGCAATAGGTCTTGCCGATGCGGGCAAAGAGGAGGCGGAGATAGTCGTTCACTTCCGTGGTGGTGCCGACGGTGGAGCGGGGGTTACGCGTTGTCGTGCGCTGTTCGATCGCCATCGCCGGACTGATTCCCTGGATGACGTCGACATCGGGCTTGTCCATGCGTTCGAGGAACTGGCGGGCGTAGGACGACAGGCTTTCGACGTAGCGCCGCTGGCCTTCTGCATAAATGGTATCGAACGCGAGACTGGATTTCCCCGAACCGCTGACGCCGGTGATGACGATGAGCTTGTTCCGCGGAAGAGTGAGGGAAACGTTCTTGAGGTTATGAACGCGGGCGCCGCGGATGACAATATCGGTGGTCACGCTGGCAAGAGTATCTGAAGAGTGATTCGGGAACGACGAGAGGTTGTTATTCAAGCTACAAGAAACGGTGGGGAAAATCAATCACGCGAAAATGCCCAACCATCCCGTCCGCGCGGGATGATTGGGCATTCCCTGGCTGCACGCGACCGACAGGGTCGCGGAACGATCGTCGCTAATGCACAACGCCGGTGATGGTGGCCGTCAACGGGTTGACCGCGTTGGGACCGCTCACCGTGATCGCGATGTTGACCGGCGTGCCGGCGGCGTCAACAATCCCCCACGAACCATCCTGGACGATCATCGAGAACTGCGTGAGGCCCGGTCCCTTGGACCGTGTATCGGGCAGCGTGACCCGTCCCTGGTCCCCGAAGATCAGGAAGACTTTGTTTTGTTCCACCCCGTCCATCGGTGGAGGCGGAATGGTGGCGACGACGTTGATGGATGTTCCGGCCGCCAGCGGATTGCCGTTGATATCGTCGACAGTGAAGTTGATCGTCGTGGAACCGGCGTTGGGAATGCTGAACGTCGCCGGACTGATATTCTCGATGATTGCCCCGCCGCTCCAGACGATCAGCAGGCTGTCCTGCACCGCGACCCCATTTTGACCGAGGGTCCTGGCGACCACCCAATGGAAGCCATTCCCGAACACCGGATCGGCGTTCGACCCCATGGGAAGCGGGTTGCCGCTGATAAGATCCACCGTTCCCTGGCCATCCTGCGTCGTGATCGCGCCGGACACCGTGCCCTGGATGACACCGGCTGTCGTTCGGAAATAGACCGCGGACGGTGAAGAAGGATTGCTGTACTTGTCCCCCACGATCACGGAAATCTGGTCGCGCATGCCTGCGATGCCGAGCGCCGGGAAATTGAATTCCACGGCGGCAATCGTGAAGTGGGCCTGGTCCGGGAACCCTCCATGTACCACCAGTCGCACCGGAGAAGACTGGATCGTCTTCGTGCCGGATACCACCGTCGCCAGGATCTCCACCACGCCGGCCCGTGTGCCCGAATTGAACGTCACCGCAGCTGAGCCCGTAGCGTCGGTTTGGATTGTTGTCGGTGAAATGTACTCGCCGCCGCCCAGCGGCGTGACGATGCTGAGATTGATCGTCGCAGGGCTGAAGGCATCCATGGGATTCCCCAGGCTGTCGCGCACCTGCCAGCTCAGCACCGAAGTCTCTTTGCCGCCGACGCCGCTCACCGACAGCTCCGGGGGAGCGGCGCTGAGGAACGCGATCATCTGCGGCGTGCCGGTCCCTCCACTGACGGACTGGATCGAGCTCATGAGGACGTTCAGTTTTGTCGTCGAACCCTCGAACACCTGAAGCGTCATCGTGGTGTCCCGATATCTGTCGCGGCTCATCGTGATGGTGACCGTGGCGATACTGTCGACGGTGAACTTCACGGTGTAAGCGCCGCTGGCATCGGTGGTCACCGACGGCGGGCTGGCGAAGTTACCGCTGACCGCGACGGATACACCTTCCAACGCGAGTCCGGACGTTTTGTCTTTGACCGTGCCGGAAATCGCCCCTTCACCGGCTGCCGGCGCCGTCGTGTCATTGCTGCACGACCACACTCCCATCGCCACCATGACGAGAAGCGGAACAAGAATACGATTTTTCATACTATCCGTCCTTTCCATTCCTCGATCATCGTTAGCGTTGAGGTGTATTGTCGGGGATGATATGCTGCTCCATCCGCTCTTGTTCGCGCAGCCAGCGGTCGAAGATGCCGTCCTCCTTCTTCTTCTGGGCGATCCGTTCCTGGATCGTCGGCACAAGCTCCGCCTTCATGAGAATGATCAGCTCTTTCTTGTCGACCTCGTTCTTGTCATACCCGAAAACATACCGCAAGCCGAGCACATACCACGGCAGGTCCTTCAGGAACGGAACGCCGGTACGGACCGTGATGGTCTGATCGCTGTACAATCCCCCGATGATGCTTTCCTCCCCGTCGAGCAGGAGCAAATTGGTGTTCGCCCGGGTGCGGTTGACGATTGTGCTGATGGCCCCCGGCGTGACATCGCTACGCTCCACTTCTACTCTCAAATGGATGAAACTGACGCCTTGTTCCGTGATCACCTGGGGTTTGACGGTGATGATGGTTCCTGCGCTGTAGAACTTGTCAATCAGGTTTCCCGCAAAGTCGCGTTCCCTGATGGAGAAGTCCTGGCCGACCTGAATTCTCCCTTCTTCGCCGGACCGGACGACCACCTGCGGACCCGACAGAATTTCCCCGAGGTTATAGTTGGAGAAGATCTTCGCCAGGAAATCGATGTTGGCGAAGCTGACTCTCGGCGTCACGGATGTCTGAAACATGTTGTCGGAGACCTTGTCCGCCCCGCCGAAGCTCGAGGACACGGATACGTTGTTGGAGCTCTTCATGAAATTCCAGTTGAGGCCGACCTCATCCATTTTGGTGAGATTGACTTCCAGGAAATAGGCGTAGATCTTCACCTCCCTGCTGCTGAGGTTTGCAGGCTCTTCGTGGAAGCCGACCTTCCCCGTGGGCGCCTGCCCTTCAGCGTTCCCCTTCGCTTCGGTCGACGTCGAGATGATCTGAATATAGTCGTCGTATTCGTTGTACCACAGGTCGTTTTTCTTGCAGATCGCCTCCAGCGCGTCGCGCCACTGCATCCCCTGAATATCCAGCTTGATGGGGAAGGTGTGATGATCGGCGTCAATCACGATCTTGCCGGTGAACCGCTTGCTCACTTCGCTGATAATCAGCAGCGCACGGTCAAACGGTGTCGTCGGCGCAATCGACACCAGCTCCTGCGGCGACGTGTACTGACGCAGCTGGCGCCGTTCCGCCTGACTTCCTCCCTGAACCTGTGCGAACGTCGGTCCCGCACAAATGACCATCAATGCCACGACGAAGAAAAATGACGTTTTCATGTCCACCTCGATGTCGGTTTGTTTCTCTTAATTCTGCACGGGACCAAAGTTGATGCTCAATTCCACCTTGTTGATGATCCCCCCCTTGTTCAGCGTGCATTCCACCTTGCCATTCTGGGGATCAATGCGGGTGACGTATCCGAGATACACTTCGTCGCCTTCCTGCAACGTGCGGATGGACTTCGTCTGGTCTTCGACGAACGCCTTCCCGGGGATGACAGCCTTCAACGATGACCGTTCGATCTCCACCAACGACCGCACGTTCGGCGGGATCCCGCTCGAGATGCCCGGCATGAACGGATCGACGTACAGCGGGTTCGGCGTGAGATCGCGGTCGATCAGCGAGCTCGAAAGCTCCGCTACCGTCGAATAGTAGGCCTGCACTGACATGTCAAACGTGACAAGCACCTCCCCCGCTTTCTTGTCGGTCGGCGCAACCTCGACACCCCGGAGCGTCAGCTGGCTCACCTTGTAGAGCCGCCTGCCGTTTTCGAGGTACCAGAGGAAGCGATAGAAATTGTCAAACGTGCCCTCTCCCTTGAGCGAATACGAATTGAAGCCGAAGTTCCCTTTGTTCTGGTTGCCGGCGTATGCCATATCGAGGCGGATCGGGCCACTGATGTCGATCAGATGGCTGAAGTAGGAATAGCTCTCGGCCGTCGCATCGCTGGCGGGGATGATTTTGTTCCTCGCGCTCCACCGCTTCTGCGTGTCATTCAACGTCGTGCTCAGATCATTGAATTGATTGACGAGGTTCGGCGTGTTCTGGAGCTCGTCGTCGATCTTCTTGATCGTTGCCTGGATCTGCTTGATCTTCCGCGGTTGATTGAATGCCCGGATATAGGTCCCGACGGCGACGATCAGGAACAGCAGGATCCCGAGGGCAATGCTGTTTCGGATTTTGTACGACACGGGTTAGTCTCCTTATACTGTTCCTCTATTGACCCGCAGGACCCGCGGGAACTTCAACGGAATAATGGAACACTTCCTGGTCCCGGATTGCCTGGACGGTGACCTCTTTCAGGACCGCGTTATCGAACAGGCCGGTGAACCGCGGGATGCGCATCCGGTACTGGGCGAACCCGGTCAGCCCGATGTTGGCATCCTTGCCGGCGTTCACTTCCACCACCCAGATTGAATTAATGTCTTCCACGCCATGGCTCAGACGCGTGAGGACCCGGCTCCACCGCTCGCTCCCTGGGACCAGCGAATCATACAGCGCGAGCGACGTCTTGTATTTCCCCAACTGGCCCTGCAACGATTCGATGGAGTTCGCCAGCTGCAGGTTTTCGGCCTGCTGGCTCTCCTTTAGCGTGAGCGACTCCCGCATCTCGCGCAGGTCCCTCGACTTCGAAGAGACTTGCCATGTGAAGAACAACGTCGAAGCAAACAACAGCATCAACAGCAGATAGCCGTGCCACGCCAGTTTGAATACCCGTTGCCCTTCCCGTACGACATCCGGCAACAGGTTCACGTGATAAAAGGCCTTGTTGTTCTGTTCGAGGGTCCGCCATGCGGCGCCGATCGGAACGGCGAAGGCCGAGATTTCGGCCTGCTGCTCCGGCGGGAGCGGCGAGCTGTCGACCAGCGGCATCAGGAGATAATCGATCTCCTGGCCCGGCAGCTGCTGCAGCAGGAAGTCCTTGAAATCGATCCTGTGGCTCTCCCCTGCGAGCACGATCCGGTTGATCCGCGGGATCCCCAGATTGTCCTGCTCCAGAAGCAGCCTGCTGTACACCGTGTTGTGCAGGTTCGGTGAGTCGTATCCTTCGCCGAGGATCGGGGCGAACTGGTAGAAGTTCGCGCCGCGCATGAAGATCAAGCGCGTGTATTCGACCCCGACATAGATGATGACGGTGACCTCGTTCGGGCTCAGCTCGTAGTTGCGACGGACAACGTTCATCAACGACACGTCGGCGCTGTCGATCCCTGCAATCAGCGGCATGCGGCCGCCGAGGAAGTTCTTGATGCCTTCGAGCGAGTTGATGAGGCTCAGGCCGTCTTCCCGGACAATCGTGAGCAGGCCGCCTTCGTCGGTCTCGATCGTGTCGACGGCGTCGATCGCGGGCTGGAAAGCGCGGATATTGCGCAGCTCCTCCAGGATCCTCTGCTTCAACTTGAGCCCTTTCAAGCCGAAGTTGCTTTCGACACCATGATAGTAGATGGCAGGCTCAGCCAGACTGTAGATCAGCGAGTACTTGCTCACCGGGTACGATGCCAGCAGACTCAACAGCACCGAGTCATTGTCATCGCTGTGCATCTCCGTGGTGGGACCCTCGGTCACGGGCAGCGATTGGAGCGAAAACCCGTCCGATCCGTCCAGCCCGGCCGACGCCCCGAGGTCCACGCTTTTGTGCTCCGCCATCTTGGTGGCAAGCGTTGCCGTGCGAAGCTCTTCGACAACCACCCTTTTCCCCCGGAGGGAGAGATGGGCCAGCTTGATATCGAGACCATCGACAAATAGTCCGATGACGCTGTTTTTACGACCTTTCATTTTCGCCATGCGTTTCACCTTGATCTATCGTGGAACCCTGTAGCACCCCGGGGGTCAGTCTGCGGCGTTCCCCGGCATATTCAGGATCTGCTGGAGGCGCCTCTTATTGTTTGCCGACACCATCGCGTTTTCCAGCGAGATCTTCTTCCCGAAGTAGAGCCGTTTCAGATCCTGCTCCAGCGTGATCATCCCGAGATCGGATGACTCCGCCATCATCTGGTAGATTTCGCCTGTGTTGTTGTTTTTGATCGCCGCCCGGACAGACGGTGTCATCACCATGATTTCCTTCGCGAGGATCCGCTTGCCGTCGAGGCTCGGGACAAGTTTCTGAGACATGACGCAGCTGAGGGTGTCCGCCAGCCGCAGCCGAACGCGCTCCTGCTCGATCGGCGGCATTTCGCCGATGATCCTGTCCACTGTTTCCACGGCCGACCCCGTGTGCAGCGTTGAGAACACCTTGTGACCGCTATCGGTGATTTCGAGCGCGGTCATGATCGTATCCGGATCGCGCATTTCTCCGATGACGATGATATCGGGGTCCTGGCGCAGCGCCTGGACAGCGCCATCCTTGAACGAGAGGACATCGCGGCCCACCTCGCGGTGTCGGATGATGCAGCGATCCGGCTTGTGCACATATTCGACCGGCGAGGCGATGATGATGACATGGCCGTCGACCGTGTGGTTGTTCGCATCGATGATGCTGTCGAGCGTCGTACTCTTGCCGGAGCCGGTGATCCCCGTGATCAACGTCAGACCCTGCTCGGTGTAGGCCAGGCTGAGAACCTTGGTGACATTCGCGTGCAGATCGAGATTCTTATAGGGACGGATGACGTTGTTGATCGCGCGCATGTTGAGCGCGAGGTGGTCCAGATCGAAGGCTGCGTTGGCGCGGAAACGAAACATCGTATCGCCTTCAACGATGCTGTAGGAGAAATCGAGGTTGCGGTTCTCGTACAGGAAGAGGCGCTGGCGCTCGATCAGGATCGCCTGGATCAGCACGTTGAATTCGTCGAGCGTGAACTGACCGAGGTCCCGCGTAGGCTTTTTGTCTCCGAAAACGCGATACCAGATCCAACCGGCACACCCGTACCCGCCGATATCGATGTCCGACGCATTCACATGTGCCATGTTCCGGAGGTAACTGTCCATCAACATCCGGAGCGTCGTTCGCTCGGCGGGGGAAAGCTTGGCCACGAGGTCTCCGATCAGCATCTGTCGCTCCATGCCGGGGATAGAATCGGGGACCGTCGATGCGATCTCTCTCAAAACCTTTATGGCGGTCTGAATCATCTCTCTTTCAAGTTTAGTCTGGGACCGGTTGCCGTCACGTCGTTCCGGCGGGGATATACTCCGGCGTAGTAATGCAGGACAAGAGCTGTGCCACCTGTCACATCGTGGAAAACTGCTCTATTCACAACGAATCAACGAGGTTGCACCGGAGGGGAGAGAGGGGGGTGATGACTATTCGCCAAAGTACCGAAGTTGTTCACTGCGAAAATGAAGCGGGATGGGGATTTATCTCTCTTTCGTGGGAGAAACAGAATGCCCCGGGGACATCGATCGTGTGCCGTCCCCGGGGCGGATTATCAGAGATCTCTGGCCCTGCTTCGGTGAGTCCAGATCTACTCGTACCAGGCCAGAATCTCGTAGGTTTTCGTCGTCGGATAGAATGGGGGAGACCGTGTCCGGAGACGTTCATCGTAGATAATCCGAACGGAGAGTCCGTGGGAAATCCCTGAGTCCGTCGTCGCCGCCAAATCCTGTACCGTCCAGCCGCCGAGTGTGGTGAGAATCCCGAGGGGGCGGGTTGTGAGGTTTTCAATCTTCACCGTGGAGGTGTCACTGAACAGCGAGGCCATGACCGTCACGTTGTTCCCGTTGGTGGTATGATGGTCCATGATCGTGATGTCACTGTTCGCCACGATGCCGAGCATGTCGGTAGACGCTGGATTCGTTCGCGGATCCGAATCGTACGTGATATTGTTCTCGATGTCGATTTTGCCGCGACTGGGGCTCGTGGTGTCGACTGCCCCGACGGTGTATTGCCCCTTGACCACCCCCTGAATGTGGATGACGCCGGTGCTGTTTTTCAATACGATGGCGCCGTTCGGTGCAAAGGCGGAGGCAAGCATCGTGGTATCCGGCGCGGCGGCAGCCCCCTGATGATACTTGATGGAGTCTCCCGCAAATTTCAGGTAGACATCATTGTTCCCTGAAAAAGTCTTCCCTCCTGTCGCTGCTTTGCCGATCAATGTAGAAAAATCCTTGTTGATGGGAACGCTGACCCCATCTTCCTCGCCAGCATTAAAAATAGGATGTCCCGACCACGATGTGCTGTCCACGCCCTTCCATGTTGTGACTTTTCCACCGAAATACGGCGTACCGTGCGTTGTGAGGGTGCCCTGGACATGCACGGGTCCACCAAGCGTGGAGTCGCCCGTTGCCCAATATACCGCCGCCGCCGAGGTTCCCGCGTACAGAGCAAACTTCGAGAAACTGCTGGGACGAAGGATGACCCTGACAGTGGACGTGCTGTCCCGGTACGTGCTCGTGCAGCGCATCGTGAGCCGGCGTTCGCCGGTGAGCGGGTCAACGCTCGACGTTGAATCCACCGATGCGGTGAACGTGCCTCCGTCGAAGGAGATGGGCGAGGTGTAACCGTCCCACCACGGGTTCCCGTTCATCTTCGGCGGATTCAGAAAGATGAAGTTGGCCGCGATGTTCGCGCCCGATATGGCGATATTTCGGGCGATCGCTCCCTCGTAGTAGTCCATGGCGTTGTCATACGCCTGCACGCTCGTGTCGGAAAGGTCCTTTCCCGTCCGAAGAAAGAGGAGGATTGTTCCAATGACAAGAATGAGCGCAGATTTCCCCATAAGATTCCCTCTTACCTGTTACTGTAATTTCGCGTCGACATCCGCATCTGCTGCCAGAATGCCGAGGAATATTGCGTGTTGAGCGGCGCCGTCTCCGAAATCGTTGAGGCGTACACGTTCTCGACACTCAGCGTGATCTGGATCGTTTGAATCCTTTGGAGGTTTGTTGCAGAAACCGGCGTCGGAATCTGATTCCCCGAGGCGTCGTAGTATTTGAGCTTGAATGAGGTTATTCCGAGGTTCGCACCCTTCGCCGGGACGACGTTCACTTTGCGGTAGAGAAATCTGTCTCTCGGATTCGGCGTCATCGAAAGCTCGCTCGCCGGACCGAGATAGTAGTAGATGCTGTCGATGTTTCCGTCCGGCCCGCCGTTGTCGGCAACGTCTGTCAGGAATTTGATCGAACTGGTGTCGGCGGCAAGGATCGCCTTCGTGGGGTCGGGCAGGTTGTTCGGCTCATTACAGAAGCCGATCTTTCGGAAATCATATTCGAGCAACCGCGTGACCTCCACAAGGTTCTCCTGGACGAGGAGATCCCCTTTCAGCGTCTGGATATTCTCGCTGTTGGCAACATTCCCCTGGAGCGTCATCAGGAAAAGCCACCCGAACACCACGATGGATCCGATGATATCCATGATTGTTTGACTGCCCATGGCATCCCTCTATCGAAAGTACCAATAACTATACACAGTCTGGTACGACACGGTATCGTTCATGCTCGGACTCGTGACCCACACTGTGAGACGTTTATGATACGTCTTCACCGATGACGTATCGATCGTGCTCGTCCCGAGGTTCAGGTTTACGTACTGGACTTTCACCTTGATGAGAAAATTCGCCGTGGGAAGCGCGAGCGTGTCGCCCGAGACCGTCTTCTGGAATCCGTTGTAGTCGTCTATGTCGTTGAACTTTGCATCAGAACCCGGGGTAGTTCCTTCCGTCCCATCAGGGCCGAGGGTGGTGCTCAGGTCATTGGGTGTGTAGACGTCGCCGGTGATCGTATGCTGATCGAAGGAAAGGGACGTCGCCTTCTCGACGATAGACGTCGCAAGCGATGAAGCGACGATTTCCCACTCCGCGCTCTCAATAGCCTGGCGCTGGTCCAGCGTGTTCCTGTTGTTCGTCAGGAACAGCGACCCCAGCAGCGCAAGGGCGAGAATGGTAAGCAGGGTCTGGCCGGTCCCCATGAGATTCCCTCCTGATCAGTCGTCGGTTGTCGCCGAAGCAATTTCTTCGAGCGTGGTAGTTCCTTCGAGCATGCGTTCGATCCCAGCCCGCCTGAGCGTCCACATGCCGTCCTTCATCGCCTGCTGACGTACCGCCTCTTCATCGACTTCCTTCCCTGAACGGATGATCAGAGTGCGGATCTCCTTCGTGAAGTAAAGCGCCTCGTGGATTGCCGCCCTCCCCTTGTACCCGCCGTTGCATTTGTCGCACCCGGCCGCTCCGTAGAAGGTGTGTGAATCGAGGTCTTCCTTTGTCAGGCCGAACTTGAGGTACGAGTCCCGGTCGAGCTCTTCCGGCGGGATCGGCCGTTTACAGGCCTTGCACAGAGTTCTGATCAAGCGCTGTGCCACGATAATATTGATCGCATACGCAATCAGGAAGGGCTCGATCCCCATTTTGTACAAACGGGATACCGCACTTGGCGCATCATTGGTATGAAGTGTGGAGAATGTCAGGTGACCGGTATTTGCCAGCTTGATGGCAATCTCGGCCGTTATCTTGTCGCGCATTTCTCCCACCAGCACGATATCGGGGTCGTGTCGCAGGATGCCCCTGATCGCGTCGTCGAAACTCATCTTCGGGCCGATCTTCAGCTGACGCGCGCCCCTGATGATGTACTCGACCGGATCCTCGACCGTCAGAACGTTGACCGACGGATCGATCACCTGATGCAGAGCGGCGACGAGGGTCGTGCTTTTGCCGCTTCCGGTCGGACCGGTCAGGATCACGATGCCCTGCGGCTTGGCGATCGCCTTGTCGAAGAACTCGCGCGCCGGTCCACCCAATCCCAACTTGTTCAGGTCGGTGATGACTTTCCGGTCGTCGAGAACGCGGATGACGATGCTTTCGAATTTGTGTCGGAACTCCACGCCGACCATCGGCAGGATGGAGACGCGGAACCGGATCATGTGATCGTCGATCGAGCGCTGGATGAACCCGTCCTGTGCCGCCTCGCGTTCGAACCGGTCGACATTTTTCGACCGGTCTTTGACGACGGCGGCGACGGCCTCCGGCATCGTGCGTTCCTGCACATGCCAGAGACGGAGCGCTCCATCGATCCGGAACCAGAACTCGGTCCGGTTTCCTTCCTTCGCGGTGATGTGAATGTCGCTTGCGCCCTGCCGGACAGCCTCCACCAGCGCGCCTTCGACAAGGTTAATGAGCGCGCTCTTGGTGATTTCCGCTTCGAGCGCTTCCTCGTCGACGTTCCCTTCGTCGTCCTCCTTGACCTGGATACCGACATCGGACGATTCGAGCTGTTTGAGGAACTCGTTCTCCGGAGGAACAACCTGCTCGATGAGCGCCTGGACTTCCTTCATCCGACAGTAGGCGACCTCGTACTTCTTGGCGCCGAAGTTCCGGGCGATCAGCGGGATCTGACGGTCCGTCGGGTCCGCCGCGACAATGATCAGCTTGTCCGGCTGCTTTTCGTCGAACCGCAGCGGCAGCATGCGCGTCTGCGTCAGCATGTCGCGGACGTTCTGCGGCAGGGCCTCGATATACCGGCGGATGAAGTCGATCCGTGTCTGATCGATCTTCTCGTCGGCGAGGTAGATCTCGCGGAACGCGTACAGGTCGGCCACTTCGCGGAACACCGCATCGTGGTCTGCGTTGAAATCATTGACAAGAATCTGCCCGAGATTCCGCCGGTTCTTTTTCTCCTCCGAATCCTTGACGCGCAGGGATTTCTCGAGCGTCTCGTAGTCGATGATCCCCTTCTTCAGGAGAGCGAAACCGATTTTGTCTGTTATGTCCAGATTTGCCATGAGATCATGTGCTCATGTGGGGGAAGCCGAACCCGGAAGACGACGCCCTACGTGAGTCGCACGTCTTCGTGCACGCGCACGACCGGCGTCAGCGCCCCCATCCCGGGGTTCTTGGGCCGGATCGTCGCGGTCTCGGATGAGACGATGGTCAGGGCCGTCAACACGATCATAATCACCATCGAGATCATGAGTTGAATGAAATCGATGGCGTTCCGCATCTTGTACGTCGTCTCCTTCTCATAATATTCCGCAAGCTGCAGGGCGGTGTTCTTCACCGTACCGGTTTCGGCGCCCGAATGGAACCGGGAAATCGCTGTCTTCGTGAAGACGCCCGTGGCTTCAAACGCCTCCGTGATGCCGGCGCCTTTCTCGATCATCAAGGGAATCGCGATGGACTTGATGCGGCTCTCCATGAACTTGTTCCCGCAGGCCTCGGAAGCCAGACGGATGACTTCGATGTTCTCTCCCGCGCCCGAGTACAGGGCGTAGAACACGCGGCAGAAAATCTCGATCGACTGTTTGTGCATCAAATTGCCGATGACGGGGACGTTCCACAAATACCGGTCGAGGATGAATCGCCCCTTCTCCGTGGTAAAGAACCGCACCAGAAGCACGGTGGGGATGAGGATCATGAAACAGATGATCACAATATGCGCCGTGAGAAAGTCGCTGATCGCCAGCGTCGCTTTGGTCATCGGCGGCAGATCGATGCCGAACTTGCGGAACAATCCCGCTGTCGCGGGGAAGATGTATCCTACGTAATAGACCACGGCGCCGAACAGCACGAACAGGGTGACAATCGGCGTGATCAACGCGGATTTCAAATTCTTTCTGAACTCTGTCTGGCGTTCCAGGAAACGCGCGGTGCTGTCGTAGATCTCCGCCATGTTACCGCTTTTGGAGGCCAGACCGAGCATGTGCGCGGTGAAGCGGCCGAGCACGCTCTCGTGCTTGATGAAGGCCTTTTCACTGTCCTTCCCCTGCTTCAGCTCGGTATTGATGTCCTTGATGGATTCCCGCAGCGTCCGGTTCTCGATGTCGTTGACCAGCAGCTGCATGATTTCGTTGAACGGCAGCTTCTGCCTGATCAGGTCGGCGCTGACGCGGACGAACGTGACGATCTCCGCCGCCGGCGGCTTCATCTTGAAATCGATGAAGCGCTTCTGGACGGAAAGTACCCGGTATCCCATTTTCACCAGGGCCTCCTGCACCTCGGCCTTGGTGAACGCTTTTTGTTCTCCCGTGAAGGGTTTCTCCGTTCCCCTCTGCACCCTGTAGAGGAACGTCGACCGTCGGAGGATCTGCACGAGCTTGAATTTCCTCTGCACGGCGAGCTGCTGCGCCTTCTTCCTGGCCTGTCGGCCGTTTTCCGCTTCGATCACGCCCTGGACGGGCTTCCCTGCAAGCGAAATACCTTCGATCCTGTATTCCATGAGCTCTTTCCGTCTGAGTGGTAAACACATTGATGAAACGCGCACAGGGCGGCACCCGACGATTACGCGGCCTTTCGCTTCGGCCGGATCCCCCACCCAGCCGAACGGTCGCCCATCGATCGCAGTGCCCCCCTGTTGTGCTGTACATCGTCCGGCCTGCTGCCAGGCCGCAAGTGCCTAGTGTCCTTCTGCTTCCACCGTGAACATGCTGTCCGGCATTACCTGCATGACCACCTTGACGTGCTGCCCATCGTCCGCAACTTCGGTCCCAATCCCGGTGATCTTGACGAAGGACGTGCCTCCCGGAACGGGATCCGGATCGAGGGAGTAACTGCCGTTCAGATTGTTCACCCGGCTTGTGAGCTTCTGCATTGTCAGCCCAGAGAATGATCCACCGCCGCCACCAAGGGTTGTCGGCCTGCGAAAATACGTCTGAGCTCGTACCCCGAGCTGCGCAAGATCCATTTCCAGCTCATCGCGATTGCTCGACGCCGCTTGGTCGCGGAACATCGTCACACCGACGGCAACAGCGACGGCCAGGACGACGGCAGCAATGGCGATGATTAACAACTGTTGGTTACCCATGGATCATGACCTCAGCGTGAAACATCGGACGGGCCTCCGGCTCCGGAGACCCGCCTTCCAGTTCAGTTAGTGGACGACCACAAGGCTGTCCGGCCGACCCGCGTCGCGGCAGAAGATCTGCTGCGTCACTTTGTTGCCGTCAGGGGCGGTTTCCGTCCCGATACCCTGGATCGTTACCTGGTTCGCCGTACCGGCCGTGGTAATCGTGTACGTGCCGTTCGCATTTGCACCGCCCGGCATGTTCGTCAGCTTGGAAAGACCAGCCGCATCAGCAGTCAGTCCGACGAAGCTGTTGCCGCCACCGCCCAAAGCCGTCGGGCGACGATAGAACTGCTGCGCACGCGCAGCGAGGTTGACCAGGTCGTTCGACACCGCGTCGCGGTTCGCATTGACGGCGTTGTCCGAAAACATGGTGATACCAACGGCGACCGCAATACCGACCACGATCACGCCGAGGATGATGAGCAGAAGTTGTTGCTGTCCCATAACGCACTCCTATGAATTGATGATTGATGATGTTGCTGGATGTAGAGGAATATTGTTGTATTGTCGCGCTTCGCTCATGAACTCTGAAATCCATATTTCAAGACCTGTGCCACGGCCCTCGAGAATGCTGCAGGTCACACTGACCTTGAAATTTCTGCGATTCGCGTCAATACTCGCAGAATATGTCCTCGTTGGGGGTAAATTTTTCCGATGAAGTTTTTTCTTCTCGGCGCATCCCGCCCATGCTGACATGGGAAAAGGGCTCAAGAAAAAGGCTAGGTCAACACCGACCAGACTTCTTCCAGCGTTGTCAAGCCTGCTTTCACTATATCTGCGGCCGCCTCGACGAGAGTGCTTCCTCCATTTGCGCGCACGGCCGCCCGGAGTTCATCCTCCTCTGACGATCCTCCCTTGAGAATAAGCTCCTGCACCTGCGAGATCACCGGGAGGGTCTCGTGCAGCGGGACCCGGCCGTCGAACCCTTGCCGGCACTCGGAACAACCGACATTCTTGTAGAGGGGCACGCCCGGCATTTGCATTCCCAGTCGTGCAAGCCGGTCTGTTTCCGCAGTGGAGACGGTCTTGCATTTCGGACAGAGCCGGCGAACCAGGCGTTGTGCGTGGATCACCGAGAGCCCGCGAGACATCAGATACGGGTCAACGCCCATCGTCTGCAGCCAGACGACCGCGCCAGCGGTATCGCGCGCGGACATCGTGGCAAAGATCTGGCGCCCTTCAAGCGACAGGCGGAGCGCGCGGGTCGCCACGTCTCGATCCGTGAGTTCTCCAATTAACATGATGTCCGCGTCGGTCCGATCGAGCATGTCGAGCGAACCGGACTTGCTGAATTTCTGCGTCCGCCGGACGTGCGAGACGCCCTCGATCATCCACGAAGAAGCGCCCTCGAGAGCGATCGCGCGGACGTTAGCCGCCATCGCGAGACGCACGAGCATCGCGATCGTGGTCGATCTTCCCGAACCGGAAGGGCCCGTGATCAGGAACAACCCTGTGTGGCGGAAGAGATATTCACGGAAGGCGGCGGCGGAAGGTTCGGGCATGCCCAAACCCTCGAGCGAATAGAGAGCTTCGGGTTCCTGGTTCACCTCCACGACAACCGCCTCGAACTTCCCCGGATGGTCACGCAACGCCACCGGCACGGAGGTGACGCGAAGGTGCACGGACCGGCCGTCGATATTCTTGCCGATGTGACCTTCCTGTGCGGCGAGGCGTTCATACCGGTCCATCCCCGGCGTACGCGCCTTCACTGCGGCGGCAACGGCCTCCGCACGAACCTCATCGATGGACATCCAGTGCGACAACGCGCCGTTGACGCGGAATTCCACGTCGGTCCTGCGCACCGTCCTCGGGATCAAATGCACCGCTGTCGCGCCGGCCTTGATCGCTTCGTTCAGGATCTTCTCGAACAGCGGGGCGAGTTGTGCGCGCGCGATCTCGCGATCCAGGATGGCATCGAGGTCAGGCTCGATGATCTCCGGCGGGACATCGGTGATGACCTGCGCCTGCTTCTGCGGAACTTTGTCCGTGGACATCGACTTGTACAGCTCATCCCATTCCCGTTCCTTCATGTAACAGATTTCGAATTTCTTGAAGGGGAACGTCCGGGCGACTTCCGTCACTTCCCGATCTGAAGGATTCGGCGTCACAATGACGAGCTTGTCGGCCTGGCTGTCGACGATGTCATACGGAAGGATCTTATGGCGCAACGCGATCGTCCGGACCGATTCCGGCAGCCCTCGAAGAAGCTTCATCACATCGGCGATGGTGAGCTTTCGGGGCGACCGGTCGTTGAGGTCGATGGTGCGGAACGCGTAGAACTGGGCGATTTGATATTGCAGCACGTCGCGGGGAACTTTGAATTCTTCCTGGAGGATCTCAGTGACGCTTCGACGGTCGGCCGGGTTCTGCTGCTTCAGAGCGATCGCTTTTTGTGCCACGTCCGCGTGAACGATGGCGTTGCGGACGAGATGGTCGAGAAACGAGGCCATGAACGGCCTGGCACCGTTTCCGCCTGTCTTCGCGCTCCGTTCGTCCACTCCCTTCCCGACTACCGAGTTATCCATATTCGGCATTCAAGTCTCCTCAAACCGCGAGGTGGTTCCAACAACGCTTGTGACTCTCATGTTGACTGCATCCGCGCCGTACGTTCAAGGGAGTCGAGAAGTCTGAGGATCGTGTCCACAGGCGTTGTCTTCGAGAAAAAGAAATCCTTGTCGGGTTCGACGATGAGCGAACGCGTTCGTTCGTCATCGTACCCCGAGATAAAGATGAACGGAATGTCGGTCTTCTGACTGAATTCCCGGACGTAGCTGTGGAACCGCGCGCCATCGAGCGTGGGCATGAAGACGTCCGACATAATGACATCGATCTTCTCCTCCTCAAGCAGCTCGCGAGCGACTTTGCCGTCCGTCGCGACTACTACGGCATGACCGGCATCCCGCAGGACATCTCCCATGACGTTCAGAAAGCCGCTTTCGTCATCCACCAGCAGTATTCGCATATGGCTCCCACCAGAGAAATGGCATATTTATGCAAAGAGAAGATGTACAAAGAGTACGCCAGCAGCGGTAAGTGGTTGAATCACAATGGGAGAAGGTGAAATCGGCGAAAAGTGGGGAAAACTGGAGGGAGACAATGTGAAACGGCCGGCCTTTTCCGCACGTGTACAAAAGTGGCCACCCGCACCGCAGGAAGCAGCGGGGTCCGGTCAGTCATTTGAAGACTCCTCTCTTTGCGAAGACACAGAGAGGGCGGACGGAGGTGACCTTCCAACCGGTCGCCCCTTATCGAGCGGCCGGGATGGCGGTGCGGATTGATGCGACTGGAAAGAGGAACAATGAACTTTCCGCAGGCACAGGAGGTTCTTCTGACACAAGGGTGATTGCTGAAGCGGGGAAAGAGACGATTGGCGGTGGGCCCTGCAGGACTTGAACCTGCGACCGACGGATTATGAGTCCGCTGCTCTAACCAACTGAGCTAAGGGCCCTGAAAAACGGTCACAAGGGATCAAAGATACTCACCCGTCAATTCAATCGCAAGTCCCCATCTTGACTCTCTAGGCGGCTCTTCGTATCTTAACATTCAGAAGTGCCGCTAGGCTCCCCGTTCATCCCCGGACCGGACACACCAAGGGCAGGTTTCTTCATTTTCATGGAGGTAAGGATGGCAAAGGGAAAGAGTATTCTCCATCATTGTACCCATTGTGACCGAACCACAAAGATGGAGAGTGTCGGCACGGTCGAGAATCAACCATCAAAAACCTGGTATCGCTGCACGCGGTGCCGGCATGCCATGCTGATCGATCAGGAATCGCTCCAGCATGAAATCGAGGAGTCCCGCAAGAAGCTGGACCGTGCGACATGTTCGGAATACCGTCCGGACAAAACCTACAGTGTGGGAGACGCCATCTTTCACTCCGAGCTTGACGATATCGGCAAGATCGTCTCGAAGGAGCGGACGTCGGGAGGAGGCAGGGCGATTGTCGTGAAGTTTGAACGCGAAGGTGAACGGCGGCTGCTCGAAAGCGTCGCGCCGGAAAGCCTGGAATAAGCGCGGAGCCAGACGCTGAACGAATTGCTACAATGGATTGACCGGAAGGAGGTGGATTGAATGGTCGGCATCGTGGTCGCCGAGGGCGAACCCATCGATCGCGCGATAAAGCGTTTCAAGAAAAAGTATGAGCGCTCAGGAGTCTTGAAGGAGTTCAAGAAGCGCGCCTACTTCACAAAACCTTCCGTGAAGAAGCGCATGAAGAAACTCAAAGCTATCCGTCGCGCCCAACGAACCATCGCGGAACAGATGTAACAGCGAACGAAAAAACCCACCATCGGTGGGTTTTTTCGTTCTTCAGGAGCTTATTCCTTCGGCGCCGACTCTCCCGAACCCTCGGGCGTCCCTTCCATCTTCGCCTTGATTTCCTGAACTTCTTTGCGGATTTCCTGCGCCTTCCGCTTGAGCTCGTTCATGTGCTTGCGGACGCGGGTGCCCGCGGATTTGTTCCCTTTCTCATAGAACTTCGAGAAGTCCTTCTCGAACGTCACGAGAAGATCCCTCAATTCCTGTAAGCGGTTCATTGCAACCTCCTTTGGTTGATGGGGTGGCGATTCTGTCCCTGAAATCCAGAAGGACGTCCCTAGTGCTTCTTTTTCTGCGCTCGAAGATACTCCAATCGCAACTTCTGTGTCAGCTCTTCCCTGCGGTCATACAAACGCCGGAGCTTCCTCGGCCTTCGTCGCCCAAGCGCATACGAGGTGAGAATCGGCATCGCGACCGTCGAGTCGAGGTAGACGACCACCGTATCGGGAAGCTGATCGGGATCGATCTTTCCCCAACTCACCGCTTCCGAGGGTGTCGCCCCCGAGAGACCACCGGTGTCAGGCCTTGCATCGGTAATTTGCAGGAAAAAGTCGTGCCCCTTTTCATCGATATTCAGCACTTCCTGAATCTGGGGTTCTGTCTGGAGCATGAAATTCTTTGGCGACCCGCCACCAAAAATGAGAACTCCGCTCTTCCCTCCGGATCTTTTCGCTTCCAGCACGATCGCAGCCGTTTCATTCACGTCGAGCAGGACGTCAATCCTGTTTCTGAATCCGGCCAGCGCCGTTTCTGCGATGTTCATCCCGATCGAGCTATCGCCCGGGGATGACGTGTAGACAGGCACGCCGCACCGGTACGCGGTGGCCAGAACCGAGCTGTGTCTGATGCGAAGGACCCGTTCACGTTCCGCGACGTACCGTCCAAGCCGGAAATGAAGCTCCGCGGTTCCCATCTCTCTTTGGAATTCTTCCTTCCTGAGCAAAGATCGAAAAAACTCATCCGTATCCAGGAGGACCGAATAATCGAAGAGAATGTCGTAAATTCTGATGACGCCCTGCTTCCGGAGGACCCTGTCGTCCATGAAGGGGCTTCCACGATGGAGCGAATGTCCGATGGCAAAATGCGTGTCGTGGTAGAGGTTTGCCCCCGTGCTGACGATCCAATCCACAAATCCGCTCTTCATCAGAGGAACGATGCACGAGCCGAGTCCGGCAGGAGTCAAGGCCCCGGTCAGGCTCATGCCGATGAACACATCCCTCTCCAACATCTTCCCGGCGTAAAGCTGGCACCCTTCGCGGAGTCGCGCCGCGTTGTACGCCTGAAAATACGAATCGACAAGTGCATCAACCCGAATATTCTTCGCCATCGGCGAATGGCTGATTTCCTTGCCTCTGATGTGCGGATTCCTTGTCGATTTCATCTACTTTCGAACTCGATTCTTGCGCTCAATCGTACACACAAAAGAACGCGAAATCTCTCCAAAAAATCAAGGTAATTCGCTCGATTCTCGCGCATCATGATACCTGCATGGCGGGTATTGACATGATCGGAGGGATACCTTATATTGATTTGGACTAAATCTAAATAAGGAAAACGATGGACGGAGAAGCTGCGCGCGATATTCTCGCGAAGTATCTCAAAAGCACTGGGAACAAGCGTGCCACTCAGGAGCGCAATGCCATCCTTGATGCGGTCATGGCAACGCAGGGACATTTCGATGCGGAAGGTCTTTTCTATCGTCTCGTCTCCAACGGGGTCAAGGTGAGTCGCGCCACCGTCTATAACACCCTGGATCTTCTTCAGGATTGCGGTCTCGTCTCAAAATACCGTTTTACCGAAAACAGTTCCCGCTACGAGCGATCGTTCGGCCGACCGCATCACCATCATATGATTTGCCTGGAATGCGGCGACATCATCGAATTTGTGAATGAGCGGCTGGAGCGGATTCAAAACGAGGTTTGCACGGAGAAGAATTTCGCCGCGCAGAGTTCCACGGTCCAGATCTTCGGCCTCTGTGCGCGGTGCAAGAAAAAGGAATAGTCTTCATGGAGTTCAGCGATCAATGTTCAACGCTCGGTGAGGTCCCGATCGGCTGTGATGTTATCGTCAAAAGGCTTCGGCATAGCGTGCCGGGGGTCTCGACGCGATTGAGGGAACTCGGCATTTGCGAGAATGCAACCATTCTCCCGTTGCTCCGCGCAAACGGGAACATGATTTGCGTGGTCAATAATATGCGGATCGGGATCGACGAATCGCTGGCACGCGCGATTCTTGTCACCCCGCGTCTTCACCACGTGTCTGCATGAGATCATCGACTTCGGAAATCAGAGGATCCATGCGACGCTGGAGGATGAGGAGACGGGGAGAGGCAGTACCTTCGAGGGTTGTCGCATTCATCGGCAACCCGAACTCAGGAAAGACCACGCTGTTCAACGCCCTCACCGGGCTCCGTCAAAAAGTTGCCAACTATCCCGGCGTGACCGTCGAGAAAAAAGAAGGGCGCCTGTTGCTGCCCGACGGCCCCCCGGTCCTCCTCATCGATCTCCCGGGAACCTACAGCCTCACCGCCAACTCGCCCGACGAGCAAATCGCGGTCGACGTGCTTCTCGGTAGGACGGACCACACTCCGCCGCCCCAACTCGTCGTTTGCGTCGTCGATGCATGCAACCTCGAGCGCAGCCTCTATCTCGTGAGTCAGCTTCTCGACCGGGGGATTCCTCTCGTGGTGGCGCTGAATATGGTCGACGCCGCCCAACACGCAGGCATCACGGTCAACTCACGGATCCTTGCCAGAGAGCTGGGCGTGCCGGTCGTGCCGACTGTCGCCACGAAACGCGGCGGAATCCAGGAACTGAAGTCGGCCATCGCACAAACACAGACAGCGAGCGGTCGCGGCAATCAATGGCGGCTGCCGGAGCCGGTGGAACGGGAAACCGACGAGCTGATGGCCCTGTTGCATCAGCATCACGGCATCGACGGCGCCGACGCCTACGAGGCCGCGGTCGGCCTGCTGTCAGGAGAAAGCGTTCGCATCGATGAAGAGCATCGCTACGTCGACGAGATCCGCAGGCATGTGCATCGCGATCATCAGAAGCTGGATTTCCTCGGCTTCGACAGGCGATCGGTCTTCGTGGAATCCCGCTACCAGTGGATCCGGCGCATCTGCAGGGAAGCGGTCCAGCAGCGCGGATCCCACGAACGAAACCTCAGTGACAGGATCGACGCATTCGTCACACATCCGTTCTGGGGAATGGTCGTCTTCATGGGCGTCATGGCGCTGTTGTTCCAGTCTATTTTTACCTGGGCCCAGGCGCCGATGACCTGGATTCACGACGGCTTCGACGCTCTCGGGCTGGGGGTCGCCGGCCTGATCCCCCCCGGGGATTTGCAGGATCTCATCGTGAAGGGCGCCATCGGGGGCGTCTCCGCCGTTGTCTCCTTCCTCCCCCAGATCCTTCTGCTCTTCTTCTTTATCGGGATCCTCGAGGACAGCGGCTACATGGCCCGTGCGGCATTCATCATGGATCGCGTCATGGGCAAGGTCGGTCTCCACGGGAAATCGTTCATTCCGCTCCTGAGTTCGTTCGCATGCGCGATCCCCGGGATCATGGCCACGCGCACGATCGAGAGTCCAAAGGACCGGCTTGCGACGATGCTGGTCGCCCCGCTCATGAGCTGCAGCGCCAGGTTGCCGGTGTACACGTTGTTGATCGCTGCATTCATCCCGCCCGTGACCGTCCTGGGCCTGTTCTCGCTTGCCGGCATCACGCTCCTCTCCATGTATCTCCTGGGACTGGTCGCGGCTCTCGCGAGCGCGTGGTTGTTCAAGAAGACATTTCTGAAGAGCCCCCCACCCGTCTTCCTCATGGAGCTGCCACAGTACAAGATCCCCTCGCTGAAATCGGTGGTCCTTCACATGATTGAACGCGCGATGGCCTTTCTCCAGCGGGCAGGAACAATCATCCTCGGTGCTTCCATCATCCTCTGGTTCCTTGCCACGTATCCCAAGACGCCGGGCACAGCTCCGTCCGAAAATCTTCAGCACAGCTTTGCCGGGATGGCCGGACGCGTCATTGCCCCGGTCATCAAGCCTCTCGGGTTCGATTGGAAGATCGGGATTGGCCTTGTCAGTTCGCTCCTGCAACGCGAAGTGTTCGTGAGTACCATGGGCACAATCTATGGCATCAACACAGCCCAGGGAGAACAGGAGAGGACTTACCTGGGCGACCGGATGCGGGCAGACAAGGATCCGGCCACGGGGAAGCCCGTGTTCAGCGTCTTGACTGCGATCTGTATCATGGTATATTACGTCCTGGCAATGCAGTGTCTCTCGACCGTTGCCGTCATGCGCCGGGAAACGAATAGTTGGCGCTGGCCTCTTTTCCAGATCGGCTACATGACAGCCCTGGCGTACCTCGTTACGTATGCCGTGTACCGCGGGGGGTTGATCCTGGGACTGGGGGGATAGGGATGAACTGGCAATCCGTCGCATCCATCAGCATCGTCGCAGTGACGGCTGTTCTCATGGTCCGGGGAGCGTTCCGGAGGCGCACGCACAAGGCCTCGTGCTGTGACGTCTGCGTCCAATCGCGGCGGGCGGGCTTCACGTCGCCGCTCCACCGCGGACCGGGCGCGTGATGAGCCGAGGGGACGATCTCTCGCTGTAGGCACTGACTCAACAACGATGAAGTCTGGAGATCCTATGGAAAGTCAAAGCGCAACCACGGTCACGGAAGAGCAGGTGTACGCGGCGTTGCGAAACTGCTATGACCCGGAAATCCCCGTCAACGTCGTCGAGCTGGGGTTGATCTATGAAGTGAAAATCATCGACGATTGGGTGGGAGTGAAAATGACGCTGACCGCACCCGGCTGCGGAATGAGCGGCATGATCTCACGAAGCATCCGGGACCAACTTCTCTCTCTTCCCGGGGTTAAAGACGCCGATGTGAGGATTGTGTGGGACCCGGTGTGGACTCCGGCAATGATGTCGGAGGAGGCCAGAAAGCGGCTCGGGATCGCATGACGGCGGATCACACGTTGAACCGCACCAGGATGACGTCGCCGTCCTGTACAAGATAGTCTCTCCCCTCGACGCGCAGCGTCCCGGTCTCGCGAAGGTGATGCTCCCCGCCGACGCGAAGGAGATCATCACTCTTCATCACTTCCGCACAGATAAATCCACGTTCGAAATCGGAGTGGATTTTCCCGGCTGCCGTAAGGACGCTCGTCCCCCGTTTCACCGTCCACGCGTGGACCTCTTTCGTTCCCACCGTAAAGAACGTTACAAGATCGAGCAGCGCATACCCCGACCGAACCACCCGATCCAAACCGGAGTCGCTCAGTCCCAGGGCGTCAACGAATTCTTTCCGATCGGCGGGTGACAGCCCGACGATCTCCGCTTCAATCGCGGCGCTGACGAGCACAAGGGGTGCGCTCTCCTTCCCGGCATGCGCACGAACGCTTTCGACGTACGCATTACCTCTGCCGACATCACTCTCCGGCACATTGCATACATACATCACGGGTTTGTCGGTCAGCAGATGCAGTTCCCTCCGCCACTGGACTTCTTCGTTGTTGGCGGGAATGGCATAACGCGCAAGCCGTCCCCCGCCGAGATGGTGTTTGAGTCGTTCCCAGCACTCCGCCTCGAGCCGCGCCTTTTTGTCTCCGCTCCGGGCATGGCGAATGATCTCGCTCAACCGTCGTTCCACCGCATCGAGGTCTTTGAGCAGTAACTCAGTTTCGACGATCTCGATATCGCGTGTGGGATTCACATCGCCATCGACGTGGATAACGGCGGGGTCGTCGAAGCAACGGACGACGTGGGCGATCGCGTCGACTTCTCGAATATGCGAGAGGAATGTATTGCCGAGCCCTTCCCCTTTGTTCGCCCCGCGCACAAGCCCCGCAATATCGATGAACTCCAGCGTGGTCGGAACCACCTTTTCGGGGCGGTAGATGCTGGCGAGTCCATCTAGCCGGGGATCAGGCAGGGGCACAATCCCGAGATTCGGTTCGATCGTGCAGAACGGATAGTTCGAACATTCTGCATGACCTGCAGTGAGGGCATTGAAGAGCGTGGACTTGCCCACATTCGGCAGGCCGACAATGCCGCAGAGGAATCCCATAGGGTGGTCCGAACAGAGATCTCTTACGAGATCTTCTGACTGAGGAGTTTGAGAACTTCGTTGCGAGGTGCAAAATCAGGGTCGGCGTTCTTCCAGAAATCCAGGAGCCGCCTGCCTATTTCCCCGGCGAGCCGATGGTCGCCGCTGGCAGCATAGAGACGGACGAGGGTCAGAAGAATATCGGGGGAGTTCGGACTGAGAGCGAGGGCTTCTTCGCAGGCGCTGAGGCCGTCGTCAAAGGCATGCTGGCGGAGATTGACCTCGGCCATTTGCCGGTAGATGGCAGCGCGGGCCTGCGTCGTGGAATAGGCGAAGCCGCTGTCACACATGACCAGGGCGCCGGTCAGGTCGCCGCCGTACATCCTCACCACGGACGCCGACAGATAGTATCCGGCCATCGACGGAGATGTGAGCAGTCCCCTCCTGCCGAGTTCGCTCTGGATCCGTCGGAGCACGTCGCCGGCCTCTGCCACCCGCCCGCTCCGCGCCAGCGCATGGACATAGCCGAAGGCGGCATCGACGTTCAACGTGTCGACGGCGAGCGCGTCACGGAACCGCGCCGCAGCCTCTTCGGGCTTCCCGCGCAAGAGGGCGAGCCTCCCCTCCACGCTCGACTCCGTTGCTTCGAGCTGACGGTTCCGCGGAAGCATGCCGAACGATGTGTGATACTGCGTCTCAGCCTCGCGAAGCATCCCCTTGATCGCGTCAATGTTGCCGATCTCGCGCACGGAATACCAGTAGTCGGGTTTGATCAGCAGGGATTGCCGGTATTGCTCAAGCGCTTCATCAAATCTTCCGGCGCGGACGAGGATATCTGCATAGCTGGCCCGCGGATCCGGCTCCTTCGGGGCAAGCTGGATATAGCGCTGCATCTGGGCGATCGCCTTGTCCCTGTCGCCGATGTTCGAATACGCATAGCCCAGCGTCATCACCGCGAGTGCATACCCCGTGTCCGCCTGCACGGCCTTTTGATAGCAGCGGATTGCCGCATCGAAATTCTTCGCCTGCTCATAGAGATTGCCCCGGAAGAGATAGACTTCCTTCTCATCCGGATAGAGCATCGCGAGGGAGTCGGCCGTGGCGGCTGCGGCGCCTGCGTTGAAATGCAGACGATAGTACCACATGCGAATGAAGAGCTGTTCCCGCTTCGAAGCGTCTGCAGAGAGCGCCATAGCACGATCCACGCACTCGGTCGCGCGGCTCAAATCCTCGATCTGCAGGTGCACGAGGCCGAGCCGCAGCCAGGCCATGGCGAAGAGAGAATCGCCTGCGACGGCGCGCTCAAACGAAGACTTCGCCCCGGTGTAATCAAACTGTTCGGATTGGGTCAGGCCAGCGCGGTAGGCTTCGAGCGCGGGCTGCGACTGCGTGGAGAGGCGGCGGTCATGTTGACATCCCCCTGCGATCAGGAGGAGAAGCAGGAAGGGGAACGCACGCTTCATAGGAGGTCGGTTCAGAGAGAACCGTCGTTCTGATCCTTCTCAACTGAGGGGGAGCCGGCCATGATGCGAAGGGAGCGGATCAGGCCTTCGATCCGATCGATGTTTTTCCCCATCATCGCGTAATATTCTCCCCGTTTGCTCTCCTCCGGCTTGGCAGTCTCCAGGTAGTACACCGCCATCCGGAGGGTTCCCAGTGGATTGCTCATATCGTGAGCGAGCTGCCGGATGCTGATCTTCATCTCCTGCATCTCTTTTGCGGCGTCAGCACCGGCCCCGTTCGTTTCCGCGATAGGAGCAGTTTCCTTTTCCATGAAACGATCCTTGGAGGGGATAAGTTGCGAACTTCAATGGCATAATATACGGGAATTCCCGGGTGCAATCAAAAGGATTCTTTCTCTTCCGCCCGGGGTATGCCTTCAGTGCCAGCGCGCGTTTTCGATGTTGCCAATTTCTCTGAGAAGATCGCGTTTGGTAAAGGACGACTTGCTCATCAGGCCCGTGACATACTCGCTCAACTGTTCCTGCGTATCCTCGTCAAGATCCATCGAAGTCAGGATGATGATAGGAATCCCGCGGGTGGCCGGGATCTGTTTCAGCTGGTGAGCCACATGGAAACCTGACATCTCGGGCATGATCAGATCGAGGATAATGAGGTCAGGCCGTTCCCGCGCTGCGAGCTCGACCCCGGCAGTTCCTTCATAGGCTTTCAACACCCGGTACCCTTCGTTCTCCAGGATCACCTGGACCAAATCCGTCGCCGCCCGGTCGTCATCGATGACCAACACCGTGGGCTTGTGTTCGCTCGATCGACGGATCAAATGGACGCGGTCCAGCGCCTGGACAAGCTCGTCCTTGTTGACGGGCTTCACGAAATAATCCACGGCGCCGAGGCTGAACCCGAGATTCTTCTCGTCGGCAATCGAAACGATGATTACCGGGATATTCTTGCACAGCGGATGGCGCTTCAGGTCTTTCAGGACCTGCCAGCCGTCCTTCACCGGGAGCATGAGATCGAGCGTGATCACGCTCGGGCGCAGGCGTTTCGCCATCTCGACGGCGTCGACGCCGTTCGGTGCGACCGCCGTGCGATAGCCCGCCGATTCGATATGCATCTTCAGCAGCTCGCTTGCCTGCGGCGAATCTTCCACGATAAGGGCCAGCGGCTTCTCCCCGAGTTCCTTCGATCGGTGCTGGCGATCGAGCGCTTCGAGCAGCATGCCTGCCTGGCTCGCGCGCTCCGATGCTGTATCGACGATAAGCGGGATCCGGAAGGCGATCGAAGTCCCTTTGCCGACTTCGCTCTCGACCCAGATTGAACCTCCGTGCAGCTCCACGAGTTTCTTCGTGATGGCGAGTCCGAGCCCGATCCCTTCCCGGTTCATCTCCCGTCCGGCGGAAGCCTGGCGGAACGGCTTGAAGAGGTTCGCTTGATCATTCTGCGCGATCCCGATCCCCTCGTCCTTCACCGTGAACTGCAGGTCGTTCCCAACACGGAAGGACGAGACCGTGACTTTGCCGCCGGGGTGGCTGAACTTGACGGCATTGGACACGAGATTGATCAGCACCTGTTTGAACCTGGTCTGATCCACGACAAAGGACTCGATGTCGGGCGAGAAGGCGAAGGAGAGTTCCACCTTCTTCTCCTCGACGGCGGCTGCGAGCACGCGACGCACCGCTTCCTCAAAATACCCGCTGGGATAGGCGGCAAAATGCAGATCGAGTGTTCCTGATTCGATTTTCGAAAGGTCGAGAATATCGTTGATGATCTGCTGGAGATGCCTCCCGCTGATGTTGATGTTCTTCATGAACTCGTTGATCGTCTCCGGCGGCAGGCCTTCGAACTGGCGTGTCAGGAGGTCGGAGAACCCGATGATCGAATTCAGCGGGGAACGCAGCTCATGGGAGAACGTTGCGAGGAATTTCTTGAGCGTGTCGCTCGCTTCGAGCGTCTTCTGCGTCTGCGCCTCGAGCTCGAGGTTCTTGGTTCTCAGCTCGTCGATCAGCCGCTTGCGGTTCATTCCGTTCGCGAGGTCGCTCGCGGCGGCGGAGAGGATCTCGATTTCCGACCCGACGAAATCCACCTTCTTGATAGAGAGCACTTCCAGCACTCCCTGCGCTTCTCCCAGCACGGCAAGAGGAATCGCAATAACGGACTTCAACTCCAGGCGACGGACCTCGTCGGCGAGAACCGGAGCCAGCGTGCTCTGGGACAGGTCATCGCTGGTCTGCGTCTTCTTCGTCAAGGCCGCCCGCGCCGCGGGCGATGTGCACCGGTCGTCGACTTGCTGGTGCACCACGCTCGTCGGGAACTCCACATCCGACAATGCAGGCGCCACCAATCGGATCTCGTTCCCCCGGGCATCGTACAGGAAAATGGCGACAAGCCGGGAGGGGATTCCCAGGAGCAGCGCAATCTTCTCACCGGCACGGACACACAGCTCGTCGAGATGTCGGGAGGAATTCACGGCATCGGATATCTCCGCGAGAATTTCTTTCTGCCGCTGCTCGCGTTTCTTGGAGGTAATGTCCTGAAAGAACACCGCGAGTCCGGTCTGTGCAGGATACATCCGCACGTCAAACCACGCCTCGAAGCGTTCGTCTTTGTACGCGGTTTCGTAGCTCTGAAATGTCCGCGTCTCCATTGCGAGACGGTATAACTCTCCGATCTCGGCGCCCTGCGCGTTGGGGAACACGTCGAACACGTGCTTCCCCATCACCTCCGACGCTTGCAGGCCGGTCCCCTGCTCGGCAGCTTTGTTCCAATAGGCGATCCTGTACTCGGCATCGAGTGCAAAGAAACCGCCGCTGAAGCTCTCGAGAATGCTCTCATAATCGAATTGAGGTTTCATTGTCGTTGTGCGCCTTACCTGGATGGCGGGGGAAGATTAGGGTTCTGAGCAGGGACGGTGGAACATCGGTTGTACTTACCTAATTTTCCAATGAAATGCAACATTTCCTCAAAGGCTGACTTTAACCTGCGGCAAGAATGCGTTTGCCCGGAAGGGGATATCTCCTCCCGGCTCAGAACAGAGTTCTGCGCTGCTGCGTAACGCTAGTATTTGGACAATCGGGGGATGGTGTTCAAGATCGGGGGGAAGAACGGCAGTGAAGCCGCCGTTGGATCAGGAACCGGGCGGCTAAGAGAGATGCTCGCCCGTCAGGCGCTCCAGCGCTTCTGCATATTTCTGTGTTGTTGTCTGGATAACCTCCGGGGGGAGTTTCGGTGCTGGTGGCTTCTTGTTCCACTTGACTGCGAGAAGGTAGTCCCGTACGAACTGCTTGTCGAAACTCGGCTGCGGCCCGCCGGGCGTGTAGGATGTCACCGGCCAGAAGCGCGAGGAGTCAGGCGTGAGGGCTTCGTCGATCCACACCACCTCGCCGTCTTCGCGCAGGCCAAATTCAAATTTCGTATCCGCAATGATGATGCCTCGCGTCAATGCATACTCCGCTCCCCGCCGATAGAGTTCGATGGTGAGATCGCGGACCCGCGCCGCCGTCTCCCTGCCGAGTAATCGGGCCACATCATCAAACGCAATGTTCTCGTCATGGACCCCCTGCTCCGCCTTTGTCGAAGGCGTGAAAAGGGGCGTGGAAAGCTTGTCCGACTCGCGCAATCCGGCAGGAAGAGCAATGCCGCACACCTGACCAGTCTTCAGGTAGTCATTCCACCCCGATCCCGAAATGTAGCCGCGGACGACGCACTCCACCGGGAGCGGCGAAGTTTTCGTGACCAGCATGCTCCTTCCGGCGAACAGGTCCGGACGGGAACGGAAAGGCTCGGGAAAATCCGCAAGGTCGACACTGATGAGGTGGTTGGGCACGGCGTCCCGCATCCGGCGGAACCAAAACGCCGAGATACGTGTAAGGACTTCTCCTTTTCCAGGGATACCGTCCGGGAGCACGACATCAAACGCCGAGAGGCGGTCCGTCGCGACCACGAGAAGCCGGTCGCCGAGATCGTAGATATCGCGGACCTTTCCCTGTCGTGTTGGTGAAAACTCGCGGGTTGATGTGGTTGTGGTCACCGGTGCCGGCATGGCGCATCCTCACGTCGGGTTGTTCTACTGCATGAAGAAGACCGGAATGCAGGAGGCCGGTGAACAGGGGCAAACCCGCATGCCAGGGGAGAGAGGCAATGGCATAGACAACAGAACAACCGCTATCGGACCAATTTCGTTCCGAGCATCTCCTCAATGGTTCCGCGCACGAAGGTACGGTTCGGCGGTACTGCGTTCGTCGGTCGGCTGAGCCCCCCCAGCTTCAGGCCCTTCCACTCTGACGCAATCTTATGCTGCACGAAGCTCTCGACAAGATTCAGGGTGTTCTTGATTGCGGCCGGAAGTTTCCCCTGATGCTCAACAAAAAAGTCGATCAACACCTCCCTGCTGGAGATCCGTTTCGGCACAATCATATAACGCATATGACTCGATCGCCGCCATTCATAGGACCGGTTGATGGTACTGAACGTCGTCGGCACGTTTTCGTAGCTGTGTTCTTCTGCAGTCGGAAACAGGGTGATCGTCACCCGCTCGACCTTGTGATTCCCACGAGGCACAGACATAGAGAACTCCTTTAGGCGTTGCAGCATGTGATGATCGGGAGAGGGTGTGGGAAGAGGCACCAGTGCATTTTAGCAAAAGCTCGTGTCTTTTTCCAGTGCCGCCAGGAGCAGCCGGAAATAGTCTTCCCTCGCAACCTCAACCGCCCCGAACTGTCGGACATGATCGTTGATGATTTGAGAGTCGAGCAAAACGAAGCCACGAGCCACCAGATGCCTGACAAGGAACTCGAGACACACCTTGGACGCATCGGATATCCTCGTAAACATCGATTCACCGAAAAACGCTCCACGAATCGCAACACCGTACAACCCGCCTGCCAGCTCTCCTTCAAACCAGGCTTCAACGCTATGTGAAAAGCCACGCCGGTGCAAAACGGTATAGGCGTGGATGATCTCGTCCGAGATCCATGTCTCGGACCTTGACGCACACAACTCAATGACAGAAGGAAAACATTTATCTACTGTGATGGAGAACACAGATCGGTGAATCGTCCGGCGGAGGCTCCGGGGGATCCGAAATCCCTCCAATGGGAGGATGCACCTGGGATCGGGCGAAAACCACCTAATTATGCCATTTCTCGAGTCCGCCATCGGAAAGTAACCGGCCATGTACGCCGCCAGAATCCTCTCCGGACTCAATTCTGGATCGCTCACGCTGGGCACAAAACCCCTCTCACCAATTCCTCAGCCGCGCCGGGACATACTGATCGTACAGTTCTTTGAGCCGGCTCCGGGAATGATTATCAAGGTCTTCATCGTCTTTGTCCCGCTTCACGAACATATCAAACTCTTCAAGGTCTCGCCTGTTCATCTTGTGCGTGTAGTCCTTGAGTTCGAGGATCATCTTGTGCTGTTCAATGTGGGTCATCGGGAATGCCTCAACAAGTGTGCACTCTCACCAAACGAGCATGGGATTGCCCTGAATGATACCGAAACAGGGGGTGTCTCACAAGGCCGATCACCCGATAGATATCATGCTGAAGGTTGCTTTTTCAGAAAGGTTTTCCAACCATACGATGACTGCTACCGGAGAGCCACAGTGTTATCCTCCTACCTTCGACTGATGCGTCCCCGACAGTGGGCGAAAAATGCATTCGTCTTTGCCCCGTTGATATTCGCCCGTCAGCTTTTCGAGATGCACCAGGCGCTCCTGGCTCTCCAGGCCTTCCTCGCCTTCAACGCTGCCGCAAGCTTCGTCTACGCGATCAATGACGTGGTTGATGCGCCTCTGGACAGGCTGCATCCCGAAAAACGCAACCGGCCGGTGGCATCGGGCGCCCTTACGTCACAACAAGCTCTCTGGTTTGGCGGCGCCCTGTTCCTTGTTGCACTCGGTTTGACGATTACGCTTGACGTCCGATTCATCACGGTCATCGTGATTTACGTGGTGATGAATTTGTTTTACACCTACCGTCTGAAGCAAGTCCTGTTGCTCGACGTCTTCATCATTGCCGCCGGATTCATGCTGCGGGTCATCGGCGGAGCTTTTGCGATCCGCGTCAACGTTTCCAGCTGGCTTGTCCTCTGCTCCTTGTTCATCTCCCTGTTTCTTGGCTTCGGGAAACGCCGGGCCGAGATCCTCCGCATCGAGGATGAGGACCCGGAGCGGAAACGTCCCGTGCTCTCGGGATACAACGTTTCGTTTCTCGATCAGATGATCACGATCACCGCCGCCGGCGCTGTCATCTCCTATGCCCTGTACACGGTCGCCCCGCGGACCGTGGACACGTTCGGCACGGAGAAACTTATTTACACGACGATCCTCGTCTGCTACGGGATCTTCCGGTATCTCTTTCTCACGTATCAGTCGACCAAGCCCGAAAATCCGACCAATCTCGTGACATCCGACCGGGTGATCTTCATCACCGGTCTTCTCTGGATCGCGTCCTGCGTCCTGATCATCTACCAGGGCGGGAAGTTCCGGCTGATGTAATTCCGCCGGGAGCTTCATCGCCGAAGCAACGCGCGATTCTTCTTTGCTTCATCTTGCCTCCCTGAAATCGCCGAAAAGATCATCTTTCCGCCTGATTTCGATCATTGACATGGTTTGGAGTATTCTCTATATTGATCATAGGTTGCTGCAGGAAATGAAGAAGTTCAAGGGCACCGACAGAGACCGGGCGGCCGAAAGCCGAAATTGGCCGAGGAACCCACAAGGAACCGTCGAGTGTTGATTGTGTAGCAGCAGGATTCCAAGCGTTGCGTCAAATTTGATAGGGCATCAGCATGGAAGGGAATTTTTCCAACAGAGTTCAGGAAGTCATCCGCCTTAGCCGCGAGGAGGCACTCCGCCTGGGTCATGACTACATCGGGACGGAACATCTTATTCTCGGAGTGATCCGGGAGGGGGAAGGGATCGCCGTCAAGATCCTCAGGAACCTTGGGGTGGACCTATACAAGCTCAAGAAGTCGATCGAAGACACAGTCCGGACTTCTGGCGGAACCCTGACCATCGGAAACATCCCCCTGACGAAGCAGGCCGAGAAGGTCCTCAAGATCACGTACCTCGAGGCGAAGCTCTACAAATCCGAGGTCATCGGCACGGAACATTTGCTGCTGTCTCTGCTGCGCGACGACGATAACATCGCCGCCCAGATTCTTCATCAGTTCAACATCCACTACGATACCGTCAAGGGCGAGCTGGACAACATCATCAGCGGCAAGCCCTCGAACCCGGCCCACACGCCTGCCCCGGAAAAGAAGCCCGAAAAATCCAAGACCCCCGTCCTGGACAATTTCGGCCACGATTTGACCCGGCTGGCAATCGAGGACAAGCTCGATCCGATCGTGGGGCGGGAAAAGGAGATTGAGCGGGTCGCGCAGGTATTGAGTCGGAGAAAGAAAAACAACCCGGTGTTGATCGGCGAGCCCGGCGTCGGAAAGACCGCAATCGCGGAGGGGCTTGCCATGCGCATCGTGCAGAAAAAAGTTTCGCGGGTTCTGCACGGCAAGCGGGTGGTGACGCTCGACCTCGCGGCGCTCGTCGCGGGGACGAAATACCGCGGTCAGTTCGAGGAACGGATGAAGGCGGTGATGAACGAGCTGGAAAAGGCGAAGGACGTCATCCTGTTCATCGATGAGCTGCATACGATCGTCGGCGCCGGCGGCGCTTCCGGATCGCTCGACGCGTCGAACATGTTCAAACCCGCGCTTTCTCGCGGCGAGCTGCAGTGCATCGGCGCAACGACGCTGGATGAGTACCGGCAGTACATCGAAAAGGACGGCGCACTCGACCGGCGCTTCCAGAAGATCATGGTCGACGCCACGACGGTCGACGAGACCATCCAGATCCTTTCCAACATCAAGCACAAGTACGAAGACCATCACGGCGTACGCTATTCCGACAAGGCCATCGATGCCGCCGTGCGGTTGAGCGACCGCTATATTACCGACCGCTACCTCCCCGACAAGGCGATCGACGTGATGGATGAAGCCGGCGCACGGGTCCATCTCGCGAACATTCATGTGCCGAAAGAGATCGTGGCGCTCGAAGGCGAAGTGGAGAAAATCAAGCAGTCCAAGAACAGCGTCGTGAAGTCCCAGAACTACGAAGAGGCGGCGCGCCTGCGCGACCTCGAGAAGAAGCTGCTCAACGACCTGGAGATTGCTAAGCGGGAGTGGGAGCATCAATCGGAGAAAGCCGTCCACGACGTGACGGAAGAGCACATTGCCGACGTCGTGGGAATGATGACCGGAATACCGGTGAGCAAAATTGCGCAGTCGGAATCCGAGAAGCTGCTCCAGATGGAGAAAGCGTTGAAATGCCAGGTCATCGGCCAGGACGAAGCAATCGAAAAGCTGTCGAAGGCCATCCGCCGGACCCGGGCAGGACTGAAAGACCCGCGGCGTCCGATCGGTTCGTTCATCTTCCTCGGTCCGACCGGCGTCGGGAAAACGGAAATGGCGAAGGCGCTGGCGCGGTATCTGTTCGACACCGAAGAGGCCCTTGTCCGCATCGACATGAGCGAATACATGGAGAAGTTTTCGGTCTCCCGCCTCGTCGGCGCGCCCCCGGGCTATGTGGGATATGAGGAAGGCGGACAGCTGACGGAAAAAATCCGCCGGAAACCCTACTCCGTGGTCCTGCTGGATGAGATCGAGAAGGCGCATCCGGACGTGTTTAACATCCTCCTGCAAGTGCTCGACGACGGGGTCCTGACGGACAGCCTCGGGCGCAAGGTGGATTTCAAGAACACGATCCTCATCATGACCTCAAACATCGGCACGCGCGATCTGAAGCGGGGTGGAGGAATCGGGTTCGGGACGTCGTCCCCCACGGCCGACCACGGTTCGATGAAGTCCACCATTGAGGACGCGTTGAAGCGCGTGTTCAATCCGGAGTTCCTCAACAGGATCGACGACACCATCGTCTTCCACTCGCTCGAGAAGAAACACATCCTGGAAATCATCGACATCCAGATGCACGAGCTGATGAAGCGCGTCAGTGCGATGGGCGTGTCGGTGGAGTTGAACAAGCAGGCGCGGGAATTCCTCGCGGACAAGGGGTTTGATCCCTCCTTCGGGGCCCGTCCCCTGCGCAGGGCGCTCCAGCGCTACGTCGAGGACGCGATCGCCGAAGAGATCCTCAAAGGGAATTATCCCGAAGGGACCAGAATCCGCGCGCGGGTGAACAAGAAGAAGGATGAGCTGAAGTTCACCGCCATCCTTCCGGAATCAAAGGGAGATGAGAAGCAGGAGGAGAAACCTGCGGGCGTTTCCTGAAGAGCAACTATGACAGCCAGTCTGCAAAGCACAAGGCGATCGAGCATTCGGTCGCCTTTTTTGCCATGGACATCGGGGAGTAGGCAGTAGGGAGTACGCAGTAAGGAGAAAACGGGAACAACGGCCCTGCTGCTTTCTGCTTACCCCCTACTCCTTACTCCCTACTCTTGTAGCACTTCCTGCCGAACCACCGCATCACAGGCCAAGATCGATCTGGATGAAAGGCGCAAACCACATCCTCGTTGGCATGGCCGAACCGTCCTGGTTGACCATATCAGGAGCGAACGCCCACCGTGCACCGATAAGCACCCGCTGGGCAGGTCCCACCGAGAAGGAAATGCCCGGGGAGAGGAGGACCAGGACCGCGGAAGCCTCTGCAGTGGAGTTTGCGCTTGACGTGACGGTGGTCCACCCTGTCCGCACGATGACCAGGTGGCTCGGTTCATACGAAAAAAAGCGCTCCTTCGACAACGTGATATTGACAAACGGCTGAGCCCACCATCCATGGACCCGCGTGTTCAGGGTCATTCCTGCATACCAGCCGAACGGGCTCCCCGATCCCACATCGTTGTACAATGTCGTGTAGACTTTGGTCGCCGAGGAGAAGAGCGGCTGAATGGTCGTTTCGACTGCCGTGTTCACATCGTAGGACGCCGGGGTCCATTGGAAACCGGTGCTGATCCGCATCCCGAGGACTTCCCCTTCCGACATCAGGCCGAGGCCGATGTGCCCGCCCCAGAGGTCCACGCCCTCGCCCGACGCGTAACAGAGGCCACCCTCGAGCGCGACAGATTTGCTCAGCGTGTAGTCCATCGAGAGCATCGCGTTGATGGACGGAGTCTTCCAGTGGAGATTTGTCCCCGTGTACGGGTACGCGTTCGTTCCTGGATGCAACTCCACGGTCCCGTTGCTGTTGAACACCGTGTCCACGACGTAAGCGCCGGAAGGACCCACTTTGCTGTGGCCGGGGACCCTGGCGTCCGTGGTGGTTCGGGAAGACACGGTGAGTGACGGGGAGATCGTCAGCTTTCCCGGCTCGACATCCTGTGCGACGCGGACCGGCAGATGGCCGGTCGGCGCGGTTATGGTGGCATCCTGCAGGTAGACCTGTTCCGATACCACGCAACCGGAGAGCAGGAATGCGCTGAGAACGATTCCCGCTCCAACAACAGGGATTGTTTTCATGGGAGGGATCCTATTTTCACTACCACGACGGTTTGGTCGTCGTGTTGCACCGCAGACCCGGCGAACGCGTGCACGCTCGCAAAGATCGCATCCTTGAGGTTTTCCGCGCCGGCCCGGGAATTCGATGCGATAACCTGATCGAGGCGATCATTCCCGTACTCCTCGCCTTGTGCGTTCATGGCCTCGGTGATCCCATCGGAAACAAACACAAACACGTCATTCGCGCGGCACGGAAAGGATCGTTGCTCGAGTTCGGTCGCGAATTTCTCCGTCTGATCCAACGCGAGCCCCAATCCCCTCGGGACAAGCTTTTCCGTCCTTCCTGTGCTTGCATCGAAATGCCAAAGCGGCAGATGGCCAGCGCGAGCAACGCTCACCGTCTGAGCCTTCGCGTCGAATTTCCCCCCGATCGCCGTCACATACGAGCTCTTTTCCATCCCCTGCGCCAGCAATGAGTTCGCACGGAGGAAGAGATCGAGCGGAGAGTCGACGAACGTATGCAATGACCGGAGCACGCCCTGCATCTTCGACATATACAGCGCGGCGGATGTTCCCTTTCCGCTGACATCGCCGACGATGATGGTCATGGATCCGTCCCCGCCGGGGAGGTAGTCAAAAAAGTCTCCCCCCACTTCCAGCGCAGGCAGCGACCGGCCGGCAATGTCCAGCCCGGGCACGGCCGGCGTCACTTGCGGAAGCGACGCCAGTTGGATACGACGGGCGATTTCCAGTTCCCTCTTCAATCGTTCCTGCTCCGCGAGTTCCTCATACAGAAAAGCATTTTCGATGGCCACAGACGCCTGCAGCGCGACGGAGGAAAGAAAATCGATGTCCTCGGCGGTATAGGGCGCTTCAGAGAGTTTTTCCCCGAGAACCAGGACGGCGATCAATCTGTCCTTGGAGCGGACGGGAATGATGTGCTCGAACTGATATTTCCCGCATTCGTCGCGTAGTTCAGCGGGAAGACCGTCGCTTGCCAGCGGTCCTGCCGCCTGACCCACGGCCGCCGCAAGAAGCGTCTCCTTGCTCCGACAGAATTCGCCCCAATTCTCCATCCCCTCCCCCTGCGCCTCTCTGCAGCAGCAGATCTTCTCATCCTTGAAGAAGAACACCGCCGCCCGCCGGAGTTTCATGAGATCCACGAGCTTCGCCACGATCCCCTTGCCAAGGCCGGTCATGCTCAGATTGGTTGAAAGCACTGCGGAGACTTCGGCCAACGCCCGGCGGTAGTCATATTGCGTCCGGTCAAACCGCCGATCTATCTCTCCCTGACCGAGCCTTCTCACCGTCGCCACCACCACCCAGGCGAGCAGGCCGATGCAGACGAAAATCAGACGCTCCATTTCATTGGACTGTCCGGGAAGGAGAGAGGCGTCGTTGACTTCGATGGAGAGACCGTGGATCGTCACCAGCGGAAATCGGAGAGGCAGGCTGAGCGCATAGGTCAACAGCGTAAGGCCTGCACTGAGTACGACCACAGCCCAGAGAACGCTTGTCAGCACATACTGGATCGTCCGTTTGATTCTCAGGTTCATCCCGAGAAGACGATAGCGGCCGATGGTATACAGCATGGCAAGAGGAAGGAGCAGGAGCGGGACACCGACGAATCCCCATTGATCGAAATTGTTGGTGAAGATCAACACGATGAAGAGCAGGGTATTAATGATCCCGACCCCGTAGCCCGTCAGTTTCATGATCCGCCTGCGTTCCCGTGCCGCCGCATCGAGACCGCGACGCATGGCAAAACGGACAACGGTCCCGTAGAGGCCAAGGACCAGAAGCCCCGACCCGAGCAGGAGAACTTCCGGGAAACCGCGCATCGTTCCCTGTGCACTCAGAACAATCATCAGCGCCGAAAGGGCCCCCGCGAGCAGATACTCGAGTCGAACAAGCCATCTCTTCTGGAGCGCCACTTTGTTCTCGGTCGGGAACATGAGCGAACCGTGCCAGGTGAACGCAAGCCCAAAATAGAGCGACAGAACCATTGCGATCCATCGTGCGACGATGACCACGCTCAGGTCAGGCTCGCGTCGAATTCCGAGAATCGCCAGTGCGAACCCGAGAGAGACGCCTCCAAGACCTATGAGCTGAGCAGCACGAAGCCTGGGCCGTTGCAGGCCGACAAATGCCCCGACACCCATGAAGGCAAGTCCGCTGAGGCTGAGAATAAGCAAGGAAAGAGGAAATCCGAATCGTGCCAGCGTCACTGGAAGGGCCATTGGCGCAAGGTCGCGCAGGACGTCGTAAACGATCACGTGTCCGCTTTGTGCGCGACGGAGAAGTACGTCGCCGTCCTCAGCTCCGGTAAACGTCTCGCCGTTGATCCGCACGATGATGTCTCCGACGCGCATGCCCGCCCTGTCCGATGCCCCTCCGGGTGTGACGGAGACAACAAGCGCCCCTTTCGGAAGATAGGTGAAGAGACTTTCGCTGATGGCGGTTCCGGAAACGCGGATCATGCTCCCGAGCCGCGGATAGGGTCGGATCAGATAGAGCGAAACCATGGAGTCGGCGGTCAGCGACAAGCGGATGGCTCTAAGCCGATCGAGAGAGGGAACGCCGCGACCATTCAGGAGAACGAGAAGATCACCGGTCCGGACGGTATCGGTGAACTTCCCGGCTTCGCTACGTCCTATGGTGCTGAGCGGCTGCCAGGTCCCGACGAGCGCCGGGACGGTCGCGCGGAAGGCGAGATGACCGGGAAGGTCGCTGAAGAGATTTTCATCGGTGGGAGACCCGGCAAAATTGTAGAAGGTGAACAGCGCGCCCGCCAGTAACACCGCTGTGAGTACGCCGATGCAGATTCTGAAGGCCATGGCCGCCCCGGGGTTTCTTTTATGATACGAAGAAACCCCGGGAAAGTCACGCGACCCAATGCGTGGGAATCTTCGCTTCCGCGAAACGGTCGGCGGCTACGAGGCGGACGCTGCCTTCTTGGTTGCCGGCAGCCATTTCGTGATCATCGCGTACAGGTCGGCGGGCTTCACCGGCTTCGCGATATAGTCGTCCATCCCTGCTTCAAGGCACCGTTCGCGATCTCCGGTGAGGGCGTTCGCCGTCATCGCAATGATGGGGAGTCGTGTCGTTCCCCGCTCCCGCTTTCGAATTTGCGCCGTTGCCTCGAAGCCGTCCATCTCCGGCATTTGACAGTCCATGAACACCAGGTCATACGGCAGGGATTCCACCGCTTCGATGGCTTCGAAGCCGTTCCCAACGATGTCGATCTGGCATCCGGCTTTTTCGAGCATCCGCTTGGCGACCTTCTGGTTAACGGCGTTGTCTTCGACGACCAGGATGCGGACATTCTGCAGCGTCGCAGAGATCAGGAGAATGGGCTCTGCGGCAGCCGCAGATTTTGATTTTCCCCTTATCTCGCTTACGCCTACGAGACTGGCGATGCAGTCCAGGAGGGCCGATTGCCTGACCGGTTTCTTCAGGTACGCGTCGAGGCCGACGGACTTCATGAGATCGCGCGTGGCTTCGCCGCTGGACGAGAGCATGAGAAGCTTCAGCGGTGTTATGGAGGCATCTTCCCTGATCATGCGCGCAAGCATGATGCCGTCAATGTCGGGCATCTGCATGTCGAGGATCGCCAGCGTGAAGGGCCGCCCATATTGCGTGGCGGATTGAAGATTTGCAAGAGCCTCCCTCGCCCCGGACGTCACGCTGTGATCGATTCTCCACGACGTGAGTTGATGGTGAAGAATCATCCGCGATGTCTCGTTGTCATCCACCACAAGCACATTGAGCCCGCCGATCTCGGGGAGGGGCGCCGTCTGGTGGACCGTCAATTGCTTTTCCAGGTTCAGGTATACCCGGAAGGTGCTGCCGCGCCTTTCCTCGCTCTCCATCGTGATGGTCCCTCCCATCAGCTCGGCAAGGCGCCGGGAGATGGTGAGCCCCAGACCCGTCCCGCCGAAACGGCGCGTGGTCATTCCGTCCGCCTGCGTAAACGGTTGAAAGAGTTTCTTCTGACTCTCCGGCGATATCCCGATCCCGGTGTCCCGGACGGCGATGGTGATCGAACACTCCTTGCCGGATCCCCCGTTGGGACTGACCTCGACGTGAACGCCGCCCTTGGCGGTGAACTTGATCGCGTTGCCGAGCAGATTGGTCACAATCTGGCGAATGCGCCCGGGATCCCCGAAGAGGGAGGTGCAGACCTCCGGGGCGATGAAGCAGGTGAGCTCCAGGTCTTTCGCCTTCGCTGCCTGGGCATGCAGGTCGACCGTTTCTTCAAGCACCTCCCGCAATTCGAACGGTAGATGCTCCATGGCCAGCTTCCCCGCCTCGATCTTCGAGAAATCGAGGATGTCGTTGATGATGTTCAGCAGGATTTCGCCGGACTTGTGAATGACTTCCGCGTATTCCCGTTGTTCGGGGGTGAGTCCCGTGGCAAGCAGAAGTCCCGTCATGCCGATGATGCCGTTCATCGGGGTGCGAATTTCGTGGCTCATGTTCGCGACGAATTCCGATTTGCAGCGCGACGCTTCCAGCGCCGCCTCGCGCGCAGCACGCAAGTCGTCCGCCTGCACTTCGAGCTCCCTTGCCTGATCCTCCGCCACCTGCCGCGCGCGGTCGAGTTCTTCGTTTCGCCGTGCGAGCGCATCCTCAGCACGCTTGCGCTCCGTGATGTCAATCCCAATGCCGACGAGCCCCGCAGTCTGACCTTGCTCGTTCCGCAGCGGGAGTTTGTTCGTCAGCAGCCAGTGCTTTCCCCCACTCTGGTCAAGGAAGTACTCTTCCCTGTTGATCACCGGTTCCCCTGTCTTGAGGACGGTCTGATCGTCCTTGTAGAATCGGTCCGCGATCTCCGGAGGGAAAAAGGCAAAGTCGTCCTTCCCGATGACCTCACTCTCGCTCGAGCACCCCAGGTTGTGAAGATCGGCGGGGTTGGCAAGAATCTTGCGCGTTGAGAGATCTTTCACATAGATGGGATCGGGCAAATTGTCGATGACCGTGCGCAGGAGGATCCGATCGTTTTGCACCGATTCCTCGGCGTGCTTCCGATCGGTGATATCCCGCATCATCCCGTCGATCCTCACAATCCGACCGTTGTCCATGATCGGCAACCAACGGTCTTCGAGGCAGACGAATTTGCCGTCCTTGCGCCGGAACCACCATTCATCGCAATGAATGGACGTGTCGACGACGGCCATTCCCTTTTCGAGAATCTTGAGAGCACCGTCGCTCTTCTCCTTCACAATAGCCTGAAGGAGAAACGCCTTTCTCCCCCCCATGGAACGCACTTCTTCCGAAGTGTAGCCGAGGAGCGTCTCGAAACTCCGACTGGCATACAAATACTCATCGGTACTGGGATCGAAACTATAGACGATGTCGCCGACGCCGAACAGGAGATCGTGATAGTCTATGGCGGAGGGACGTGGGTGGAGTTCACCAGCACCCGGTCGGTCGGCATGGATAGGTGCGTTCTGTGACATGGAGCATGATTGCCATATAGGTCTCCCCAGGCGATTCAACGGATGCCTTCCGCTGCCCGGGATAACGGTCGCCCGCTGCAATTCATACGAGAATGCGCAACAAGGGTGCCACGATGGGGAGGTCTTCTTTTCGGCGATTCCTCAGAATTACAAAGATTTTAGCTGGAACTCCGAGGAAGAACCTGGATCCTCCACCCAAGAAGCGCAGGGATTGGCCATAGTTAGCCACGAGAAGAAAATCCGGATGATGCAGAGGGCAGTGTCTGGGCTTGGGGTTTTGTAGGCGGAAATTCAACGGACAGTAGACGGCGGACAAGAGACCGATGGGGCTGGTGACCGTCCGCAGTCCACTGTCTGCTGGCTAGTTGAACTTTGTCGAGAACTGACTTTCGATTCCCCGGCTCAACATATCGGCCATCCCCAGAATCTGCCTGTGAACGTTGTCGTAGGCAGTGATATCGGCTTGCCAGTCCTTCTTCAGGCGTGCGACGACTTCTGCCGTAGTAGCCTTCAGGTGCTCATGCATCATGGATTTCATCTCGTCCTGAGGCCATGCGTGAGGATTCGCGCTGCTGAGAAACGCCGCGATCGCGTCAGCGTTCGCATACCACCGGCTGTTCGCATCGTTGAGTTTTCCAGCATTATTTTCCTTCGCGGCGGCGATGACGTCTGCTGCGATCGTGATATGTTCCTTCAGCAGCACCGTGAGCTTGTTGCCCGCGGCGTCACCGTAGTACGGTTTGATCGCGTTCCCCAGGTCCACCTGATTTTCCAGAAGCCTTTGCGCCGTCGGCTCTGCATCAGGCAGATCGGCGATGGCGCTCACAATATACAACCGCGTCCAGGTAATGTGGTCCTCCCAGAGCTTGCGCATTGCACTTTGGAATTCGGACCGGGCCATTACCGGTGTGGCCGCGGAAGCGGGACCGGAGAACGTTGCTCCAAAGAAAAGCAACAGTGCAAGCCAACCTGAAATCTGTTTCATGACTTCCTCCATCGAAAAAATCCATTGATGTTGTTGGGATCAGGTATGTGAGAGGTGAGCCGTTGCAAGGGGAGCGAGACTCCCAAGGGTGAAAGCCCCTATCGCCATAACCAGATCTCGGACTGCCACGTCGAGGTATCTGCCACTGGTGATAAGGCTTAGAGCAATCGCCACCAGCCATGCCGTCACGACGAATGCCCCTTGTCGTGGCCGCAAGAGCACCAGGACGCCGGCGACCATCTCGACGACCCCCACCATGGACACAAAAGCATGGCCGCTCAGTGGAAGAATAGCCAGCACTCGGGGATTCAGGTATCCTTCCCAGTTTGTCAACAGATTCGTGAACTTGTCGAGCCCGGCCACGATGGGCACGAGACCATAAGTGATGCGGAGGAGCGTGAAGATTCGAACGACAGTCCTGTCGCCCGAAGCTTCAGCCGCGCGGGCTCCTGCTCCTGCCGTGGATGGATGTGCCGAGGGAAACGAGATTGCCTTTTCCGCTCCGGTGCTCATGAGATGTCCTCCTGCAATGAATTACGGGAATCAGTTGTTTACCGATTGGAGGACCGAACGGGGAAAAGGTTACAGGATTTTGCGCTGTAACCTTTTGGCAGCAGCACACTCTAATATGATGGAACCATGGGCAGGAACAACGTGAAGAACGCGCGCGCGTCGATCTCCGCTGAGTGTCTCGATCCCGTCAGCGACGAGGAGGTCATTGCAAGGGTGCTAGGGGGTGAGAAAGAGCTGTATGAGATCGTTATGCGAAGGTACAACCAACGGATGTTCAGGATCAGCAGATCGTACCTGCACGATGCGGATGAGGCCGAGGAGACTGTCCAGCAGGCATATATTATCGCTTACGAACATCTCGCTGCGTTTGAGGGCCGGTCGCAGTTTTCCACCTGGTTGACAAGAATCGTGATCAACGAGGCGTTACGGAGACAGCGGGAGATGCAGCGGGTCGTCTCCATCGACGATGATCCGGCCATCCGCAAGAGTGTCGAAGCCACGATGAGAACGTGCGGGAGTGGAAATCCAGCGGAGACGGTATTGAACGAAGAATTGCGATCTATTCTCGAGCGAACGGTCGATGCATTGCCGCCGATGTACCGAACCGTCTTCGTGATGCGGGAGATCGAGGAGATGAGCATCGCGGAGACCAGTGAATCACTGGGGATAACCCAAGCGAACGTCAAGGTGCGGCTGAGCAGGGCGAAAGAAATGCTGCGGCAAAGCATCGATAGCGCATACCAGACGGCCGGCGTCTATCATTTCGATCTGGTCCGGTGCGATCGCATCGTGGCACATGTGCTGACGCGAATCCAAGGCACCGGCGAGGATGGACCTTGAGACCCGGGGACTTTGGACCTGTGAGACGCAGTGAGAAGAAAACCGAGCCCGTACGTCACTTGAGGAGAGCCATCTTCCGCACTGCGGTGTAGCTTCCCGCCGTCAATCGATAGAAATAGACGCCACTCGCCAGAGTACTTCCATCAAAGGTGAACGTGAATTTTCCGGCCGGATATCTGCCGTCAGCCAACACCGCCAATTCTCGTCCAAGGATGTCATACACGACAAGCCGAACGTTGGTTGACGCAGGCCCCTCGACTCCGCTCGGGGCGACGACTCGACCTACGGAGAAGCTAATGCGAGTCGTCGGATTAAACGGGTTCGGATAATTCTGCTCCAGCGCAAACGCCGATGCTGCCGGTGCGCCTGCCACGGACGCCGGTTGTGTTGCGATCACAAAATGATAGACGCTCATCGGTGCAAGCTCGTAGGAAAACTGGTTGCCTTGAATGGAGGCAATTCCGGGGAGAGCAAGGATCTGCGTATTGCCCGCCTGCACCGCGTACACGCCGGCCGAGAGAAGCTGGGGCGTCGAGGCGAACGTGAAGTGACCGTTGATCGTTTTGTGCATGCTGCGATTGATGGCAATGACATGCACCGCACCCTCGTTTCGCGAATCGAGCGACGCATGGATAGCGCTGTTGGGGTTGTCGGAAGTCGAAGCGGAGAGACTCACGTCGCCGAAGGTCCCTCCATGACCATCGTAGTTCCGATACATGCGGTATGCTGAGGCGGTGTAGCCGGTGACAGGTCCCCAGTAAGACGCGAAGTATACCCCTTCACTGCCGAAGACCCCCAGCACGTCGGCGATGGCAACCGCCCCCGAGATATCCGCAGCTCCTCCGTAATAGAATTCCGACACCGAGAGTTTCGTCCCGGGGTACTGCTGTCGAATGATGCGCTGCGTCTTCCGGAGGATCGCGGCACTCTGCGGATGAAACCACTGCCCGATCCAGCCGCTTTCGACAAATGCTGAATCCCACAATGTCCTCGGCGCCTCTATTCTATTATACACGGTGTTCGAATCAGTGTTGTCGTTCGTTACTGCGGGCGTCAGATCGGGGTACCAATGCAGATCGAGAACATCGAGCAGGCGCTTCCCTGCCGCGGTTGATGAATCCCGCATGTTGGCCAGAAATGCGGCCGCATAGTTTTCGTAATTCTTGCTGAGGGAGCTCCAGTCCGGCGCGTTCTGGAAATTGTAGTATGCAAGGAACCCGTAAAACACGCCCCCGAAGACTTCCGCGGTCGGGTCGACCGACTTCACCGCTGCGGCCGCTCCGGCCACTTTCGTGATCAGCTCTCTGCACGTTGTTAGCTTGGGATGAATCCGGGGGTGCGTACTCGGCCAGAGCGCCGGTTCGTTATCGATGTCATAGCCACGGACGCCGGTCGGCCCCGATGCTGGACCGTATTTGTTGACAAGGAAGTTGACTTCTTCGTCGACATAGACATTTCCGTCGGCGGTATCGGGGGAGGTGAAGAACGGGGCGCCTTTGAAGTTTACAACCTGTCTCCATCGGTACGAGGGAGCGGTCTGTACGCTGTCGACGGTACCATTCTTGTCCCGCGCGACGTATCCGGCCGCAGGCAAGGTCAGGAGAGAATAGTCCCCGTGGGAAAGCGACGTGTCATGGAACGCCGTCAGGGTGATCCCCGGGATGAACTCGCGCGAGTACGGGATCCCGAAGACATACGTCATGTAGTCGTCGCTCGATTGCTGCCAGTCGGAGCCCGCGCTGGAGGCGTTGTTTTCCCAGTTATATCCCGACATGCGATTCCCGCCCAAACGTCGCGCCGTGATCCCGACTCCTTGCTCAACGGCATCGGCGTTCGCCCCGTAGATGTACGGGCTTATCCTTGCCGTATCATGCGACGCATCCACTGAGAAGTTCACGTCGATCGATTGCGCCCTGGCACCGGTCACCAGGAGACACGCGATGAAAACGTTGGAGAGATGTTTCATGCTTCCCCCTGTCTCGTCAAAGCATGGAACAAAAGTCACGCCCAAATTGCAAACCTTCGTGCTGGCTGGTGCTCATTTGATCGAAGGACTGAGGAACAGAGATGAGTAATTTCAAAAGAATGTGGTCGTTTATCGCAGGAGCATCGCGGCGTGCACCATCACATTGTATCCGGCACGGAGTTGCAGGAAATACGCCCCCGATGCAAGCGCTGTGGCATCCCAGGGTATGGAGTAGCTTCCCGCAGGGAGCATCTGATGGAAAATCTCTGCGACAAGTCTTCCATCCACCGCATAAACCCGCAACCACACCTCCACCGGCTCTGGAATGGCGAACCGGATTTTCGTCGTCGCGTTGAAGGGGTTGGGATAGTTGCCATAGAGGACGTATGAAGTCGGGAGCGGGGGGGGAGGTGGTGGAGGCCCGATGGTATCACCCACGGAGAACGAGCTGACGGAGGTCCATGACCCGATCAACGAGCCACCGCTCGGCTGAACGCGCCAGAAGTACGTGTTGCGCGAGTGAAGATTGCGCGGGACGCAGGTCGAATCGGCAATCGATGTCGAGTCAAAGACAGGCTGTGCCATGACGGAGTCGGGGGCAACCTGCACGCGATACACGTTGTTCGGTTCCAGGACCTGCCACGTGAGCCGTGGCGGCAATGAATCCAATGTTGTTCCCGCTCCGGGCGAGATCAGCAACGTCGATGGAACAATCGTTACGCTGCCGTTCGTGAACACTCCCTGTTCGCCTTCGATCACCGAGCACACACGCCAGTAGTAGGAGGATCCCGAAAGGAACGACGGGGGGTGGGATGACGCATCGATGACGATCGAGGAATCGCAGCACAACGAGGTGTCCACGAGAAGAGATGAGGATTCCCAGGATGCACTTCGCCCCAGCTGGAAATGAAATGACGTTGTCGCGTAGTTCTTCGCGCGCCGGTTATCGTTCCATCGGAATGTTATAGGGAGAGGCGTGACGGCTCGATCGCCAGGTGCTATCATCGGTGGAGCAGATGGCAAAGGAAGAGTATCGACACTTGCCTGGCACGTAGCAGATGGCCCGCGCCCATCGGCGTTGACCGCCGTTATCGTAAAGGTGTACGTCACATGCTGTGCTGCCAGACCGAGCGTTATGCTTGTATCGGCCGTCGTGAAATCCCTGGTCGAGGCAGGCGTCCAGCTCATCGCGACGTCGTAGGATATGGCACGATCAGCACGACGCCACAACAATGTGACGTAGCCGGAATCTGCGATCGCGCCACACGACGTCAGGAGCTGCACGGCTCCCGGAAGACCGACCGTGCGGAACCGCCCGATCGATGAATATGGACTTTGTCCGAGGGGGTTGACGCCTGCAGCGCGCCAGAAAAGGATCGTTCCCTGCGGCATCGCCGTTCCCGTCCACGTCGGGTCATCCAGTCCGCTGGTATCCACCAGGAGTTGTGCAAACCCCGAGTCGTACGCGATCTGAAGCCGGAAACTCGTGGCTCCGGACCCCGGAGTCCACGAGACGGTGAGAGGAGTATCTATCGAAGTGTTCCGGTCGACGGGTTTGAAACGAACGGGGGCAATCGGCACGGTGGAAAACATCGGGTCGCGTTCATAGGCGCCGATATCAGGCAGGGCCCCACGAAGCAGTCCACGCTGGTCCGTGGTGATGGTGTCGCCGGGTTGAGCCTCGTCAATGGCGGTGCTGTTCGCCTGCAGCGAGAAGACGTCGGTTGCTCCTCCGTGACCGGCGAGCGTGCCCAGCAACGGATCGCGCGGCTGGCTCGGCGTGCCAAAGAGGTTCATTCCGCCTGGATCCTCCAGGACCGGGTCACTCGTGATCAACTCGCCGATGAAGTTGTGTCCCCCCGCGGTCGTTTTTCCGGAGATATCAATATCGGTCAGCAACTGGAAGTCCTGTGGCGTGCTGCCATTCGCCGCAACGATCGAGTTTTCGAGCGTCAGAAGACCTGCGTTGTATATTCCGCCGCCTGACGAAGGTGGGGAGGATGATGGCAGGTCCACGGTGTTGCGTACGATCGTGCAGTGGTCGATGTAGATCGATCCGGTGTTATAGATCCCGCCACCAAAGGAGGGCAATCGAATGTCCTGCCCGGTGCCGTTTTGCGCAGCCGGCAACACGCCCCCTATCACCGAGTTGTTGGCGATCGTGCAGTTCACCAGGCGCGCGGTGGAATCATTGACAAGGTTTCCGCCGGGCGTTTCGCTGCCGAGGTATGCGCCATTGTTGTGATTGCCGATGAAGCAGCAGGAGGATACGTCGAGGACCCCGTCATTGTAGATGGCAGCACCCGGTCCCTGATTGTTCGCGAAGGTACAGTTGGTCAACTGCGCCCATCCTCTGTTGGCCACTGCTTGAGGCGTGTTCGCTGAAAACCAGGAGAACTCAGCGAACAGACGCCCCGTGTTGAAGACCCCTCCGCCGGGGAAACGCTGCTGGTTCAGGGTGTCGCTGAAGCATTGCATGACCGTGCACGAGTCAAGATGAAGCTCCCCTGCATTGGCGATACCTTGATCGTTCATCCCGCCGTTCACGGTCATATGCCGGAGCCGGAGGACATACAGCGGATCGACTCTCACGATGCTTGAGTGGAAGGAGTTTCCACTGATCTCGATGCCGTTGTCGGAAGGGCCGACGATGGTGAGATCGCGGGAAACAATGAGGGTGCTGTTCAGCTTGATGGAACCGGCGAGCTTCGGGTCAAAGGTGATCACTCCCCCGTCGGGAGCAGACTGAACGGCGTCCCAGAGTGTTCCGGGACCGGTCGCATCAAGGGAAGTCACAACGCTCGTTTGAGCCTCTGCCCCGGTTACAAGGAGGAGCACAAACGCGAAGGCTATCCAGACGCGAAAGAGGAATCGATAACACATGACGAGCTCACAAATTCAATACGAATAGAGGTTCGAACTCTACGGTGAGCTTGCGCTGATCACCGTCGGGGGAGACATGAAAGAACTGCAGAACGAATGCAGAGTGTGCCGGGGAGTGGTATTCCACGCACTGCGTGGTGGGCCTCAGGTTTTCCTCGCGTCCATATACAGTGAGCCCACGATACGGTCCTTGCTATCGAGTGCCGGATCGAACTCGCGTTTCCGGATATTGACGAATCCCACGTTGGAGAGGAGTTTCGTCATCGTCTCGGCGTCATAGGCAAACCGGTGCTCGCCATCCTGACGGAAGTTATAGTTGATGAATTCAACATGCGTCGAGCACCATGCCGGTCCCCATCTGCGCTGGGCTTCCCAGTATTCCGGCGAGCCGCCGTTGACGTATGCACGAAGGACCATGTCGATGTCGGGGACGGCGAACGTAAACAGTCCGCCGGGCTGGAGGATGCGGAGGCAATCCTGGAGAAGCGTCGTGATCGGGCCCGGGTAGTCGATGTGTTCGAGGAAGTGTTCGGAGTAGATGACGGCGCAGGAATTATCCGAAAACGGAAGCCGCCGCCGCATATCCATGCGGACGTCTGCCGTCTTTGCAAGGTCGATATTCACCCAGCCGGGTTTCACCCGGGGGCCGCATCCGAGTTGGATCTTCAGATTGGTGGATCCTTTGTATTGGCGCGCGGCCTTCGCGCCATTGATGACAGACACCGAATACACGGATAGTTCATCGAGCAGAGCGCCGGCTGCTTTTCCCACGCCGGTAGGGAGAGCGCGTTCCAGAATTCGCGAGATCCGGTCGACCATGCCAGCCTTTCGGGACGTTCGACGTGTGTCAGGGATTCACGGGGTCACGATACCTTCCCGTGGAGAGTAAAATAAGGAAAGAATTGCAAATGAAACGTGCAAGGGGAAAAGACCCAAGCCAGGCTCACGGTCAAAGGAGTTTCGATGGCGGAGAGGCGGGCAAAAATCATCCCCTCCCGCATTGCTGCAGGAGGGGAATATCTAATATGTCGACGACCTACTCGTCCCACCCCTTATCGAATCCTCGCCACGTTGCATTCAGAGTTGCGCAACGGGAAGGGCGGGGAGTAAGGCCTGCACTTCGCCCGCGCCACCGCGGAGGGGGAGAAGAGGAGATTGGGAGCGGGGGACAAGAAGAATGAGCCTGTCACCGGACCAGGAGCATCTTGCGCACCGCGGAGAATGATCCTGCAGTCAGACGATAGAAATAGACCCCCGAAGAAAGATTCCTCC
>DATJPR010000206.1:0-39935 GCA_035506295.1 Bacteroidota bacterium
TTGACGCCGACCAGCAGGCGGGAGTGCATACCGTGAAGTTCGACGGCACGAGCCTGAGCAGCGGCATTTATCTGTACCGGATGGTTGCCGAACACGGAGGGAAGATGTTCGTGCGGAAGATGGTCTTCGCCAAATAGCGGCATGGATCTGAAAATTCATGGCAGCGGCGCCTCTGAAAGGCGCCGTTGTCATTTCTGGCCCCCGCCATCCTCGTCTTTCATGTGTGGACCTTCCTCCGTATTATACCCACCGAACGAATTCGAGGAGCCCCATGACGTGCAGGCCGATGTGGATCCTTCCTCTTCTGATAACTGCGGCGAACTGTCTGGCCACGCCGAGGCTGACCTACTCGGTGAGCATGCCGCATCCTTCAACCCATCTCTTTGAGATCACCATTCACATCGAGGGGATCCCGAAGGGAGACCAGGCTCTCGATCTTGTGCTCCCGGCGTGGCGCTCCGGCCGGTATGTCATCCTCGACTTTGCCGGCGGTGTAGAGAGGTTCTCCGCCGTCGACGGAGACGGGCGGGCATTGCAATGGGAAAAGTCGGACAAGGAAACCTGGAGCATCACCACCGCGGGAGCCTCCACGATTACGGTTTCCTACCTGCTCTTTGCCGACGAGCCCTATCTCCGCACACGCAATCTGAATGACGAGCAGGGGTTCATCGACGCGACAGCCGTCTTCATGTACGTGAAGCAGTTCCGCGACCTCCCTCTGGATCTCATCGTGCATCCGTTTGCCGGGTGGCATGTGACCACCAGCCTGGATCCTGTGCCCGGCGAGCCCGATCATTTCGTTGTGCAGGGCTACGATCTTCTTGCCGATTCCCCCATGGAGCTCGGAACACAGCGGGACTATACCTTCAGTGTCAACGGCGTGTCGCATGTCCTTTCACTTGCAGGTCGAACCAACATCGACGCCGATTCGATGATCACGTGGATGAAGCAGATCATTGAGATCGATGCGGCGTACTGGGGAGGGCTGCCGTACAAACGATACGTGTTTCTGGTGCGTGCATTGCCCGGCGGAGGTGGAGGGACCGAGCATCTCAACTCCTGCGTTCTCGATATCCGGGAGAGTCCTCTCCGAACTCCTGATGCCGGACGCGAGCATATGGGTTTGGTGTCGCATGAGTTTTTCCATACCTGGAACGTGAAACGACTGCGTCCGAGAGGAATGCATCCTTACGATTGGACGAGGGAGAACTACTATCGCGAGTTGTGGCTGGCCGAAGGTGGTACATCGTATCTCGACAATCTCCTTCTGGTGCGCGGCAAGCTCTCGTCCGTAACGTCGTATCTCTGGGGTCTTGCCCGCCGGGTTGAATACGATCGCCGGCGGCCCGGGAATGCCGAACAATCTGTCGCCGCGTCCAGTTTTGATGCCTGGATCAAATTCAACAAGCCTGCCGGAGACTCCTACAATTTCCAATCGGATTTCTATGAGCGTGGATCGGCGGTCACCCTTCTTCTCGATCTGGAACTGCGGGAGAAAACGGGGAATCGAACTTCCCTGGACGATCTTTTGCGCCTCATGTACAAGCGTTTTCCGCCGGAGAGCAGGGGATACACCGTTGACGATCTCGAAGCCGCGGCAGTAGAGCTCGGCGGGACGAGCTTGAAAGAGTTTTTCGAGAAGTACATCTTCGGAACAACGGCCCTTCCCTGGGAAGCAGAGATGGCGTATGCCGGCCTCTCTCTGTCTCCTGTGAAAGGTTCGCAACATGCATGGCTGGGTCTCGACGTCGGGGAAGAGAACGGCGTTGCGACAGCGGAGGACATCGTTGCAGGCTCTCCGGCATACGAAGCAGGGATCAGCGGCGGCGACCAGATTCTCGCGGTGGACGGCTGGCGTGTGCGAGCGGAAGACTACGCTTCAAGGATTGCCGACCGTGCTGCAGGCGACTCGATCAGGATCGCGCTGTTCCATCACAACGAGCTCCGCGAGACTACGGTGCACCTGATCGAGGATCCCGTTCCGACGTACGCAGTGCACAAGGTCGACAAGCCGACGAAGTTGCAGCAGGCGATCTATGAATCGTGGCTCGGGCACCCGTGGTCGGACCAGTAGCGGTTGCCTTCGCGGTCGATAGTTCGTATACTCGGGAAGCCCGGATTCAGCGGTATCCACCTTTCACTCACAATGGAGGTCTCTCCGATGGACCAGGCAGGCACCGTTCCTCCGATGAGCCCGTCTCAACCTCCGTCGCAGCACGCGTTCGTTGCGACGCCACTGACATCGCCGGTTGTCGGCGTCGGCGATTGGGTTCTTACGATCCTTGTCGCATCAATTCCGATTGTCAACATCATCGTCCTGCTCGTCTGGGCATTTGGCAGCGGCACCAACCCCAGCAAGGCGAACTGGGCGAAAGCCATGCTCATCTGGGTCATCGTCGGCATTGCGATCGGGGTCCTCGCATTCATTATTATCGGCACGGCGCTTTTTCACGCGATGAACGCCGACTGAGCTTCCATTCGTCAACCTCTGATGCAGGATGCAGCCTGGACCGGTACTCCCCGGCGCGGGGCTGGACGTAGAAGAGCGAATGTCCGTCCAAGGGAGATGTTGCAGTAATGCGGTCGTCGAGAGTTGTGAAAAACGTCGATGGGATCGGCGAGGTCATCCTGCATCGATCGCGCAAGGCCCGTCGCTTCAGCATCCGCGTCGAGCCGTTCATGGGGCTTGTCGTGGTCGTGCCCTGGAATGCGAGCTATCGATCCGCGCTGGAGGTTGTTGAGCGCCACCGTGCATGGGTCACGAGGCATCTCGTCATGGCACGGAACCGCGAGGCGGAGCTGACGCGGTCGGCCAACACCGGCCGGCGTGTCACCCGCATGCATATCCTGGAAGCGCATCCCGACGACATCGACACCGTGGATATCCAGGTGCGGAGGGGCGTTATCAGCGTGTGTTATCCCCGGACGTTGAGCCTCGAAAGCGCGACGGTGCAGAAGGCGATGCGGGACGGGGTTGCCTCGGCGTATCGACTCGAGGCTCGGCGCTACCTGCCGGACCGGGTACGCGAGCTTGCTCATCGTTTCGGCTTCCGATTCGGCCGCCTGACCCTGAAGAACCTCCGCACGCGCTGGGGGAGCTGTTCCACGGCGAACAATATCAATTTAAACATTCAGTTGATGCGTTTGCCCGACGAGTTGATCGATTTCGTGATCCTGCACGAGCTCGTACACACCCAGGTGAAGGATCACGGCCCAAAGTTTTGGAGGTCTCTGGAGCGGGTGAGCGGCAACGCGAAATCCCTGGATGCCAAGCTGAGAAAAGCGCACGTCTGGGGGTGAGCGCGGAATCGGCGGGGGAAGGATCTGAGACTTTCTACCTTCTGCGTCCTACTCTCAGCGCTGTTATTCTCTTGCCAAAACCACCTCCGCTGTCTGCCTGCTGCATACTCCATACTGCTTACTCCTTCAGACGTCATCTATGATTGATCTTCTTATCATCGGCGCCGGACCGGCAGGGATCAGCATGGCGGTGGAAGCATGCGCCGCCGGTGTTCCGCACGACCGCGTGCTTGTGCTCGAGCAATCGCCGGAGCATTCGTTTTCCATCAAGAAGTATTATCCGGAGAACAAACTCGTGACGGCAAACTACAAGGGGTTCGAGGCGGCTTGCACCGGCGTCATGTGCCTTGCCGATTCGACCAAGCAGGAGACCCTGTCGTATCTGGATGAGGCGATCCGGGCGCATCAGGTCACAGTACGGTACGGGGAGCATGTCTACCAGATCGCGAAGGACGCTCAAGCCCAGCGGTTCACAACAACGTCGAACGTTGCGAGCTACGAGTCGAAGGTGGTCGTGATCGCCATCGGCATTCTTGGGAAGCCTAACAAGCCGGCGTACCGCTTGCCGGCCACGCTAAAGGAGAGAGTGCTTTTCGATGTGACGAGCGTCGAGATCCTGAAGTCGCGTGTGCTGGTTGTGGGTGGAGGCGATTCCGCGTCGGAGTATTGCCAGTATCTCGTGCAGCAGGGGAACACGGTGACCTTGAGTTACCGCAAGACGGAATTTTCGCGGATGAACAAGATCAACAGGGAGAGTATCGAGGCGTTGATTGCGAGGAAGGAGGTCGAGTTCCTCGGCGGGTCCGACATCAAGGGGATCAGCGACGTAGGCGGAGTTGCTCGCGTGGCCTTTCAGGTGCCAAAGGGGGTCGAGAAGGAGTTTGAGTACGTGGTCTACGCGTTGGGAGGAACGACTCCGAAGAACTTTCTCAAGACGATCGGCATCCGGTTTTTGGGCGATGAGCCGCACCTGATGGACAACCATGAAACGAGCGTTCCGGGCCTGTTTCTTATCGGAGATCTGAGTGCAGGCATGAAAGGAGGTTCGATCATTTGGGCCTTCAATTCGGCGAGCACGGCGATGGAGAAGATCCGCGAGCGGTACCTTCCGGAACCCCCCAAATCACCCTGAATCGCGCCAATTCTCTTGAAGGAGAGCCGAAAAAGGCGTATATTTAACGACGCCTTTGATTTTGGCTGGCGGTCTCCTCAGCTTGGGCCCGTAGTCCCGTCCCGACGAGAGTTCGACGTGGATGGATCATAGAGCGAACTCTTATGTCGGGACGAGGATCCGCGTCCCGACCGCAGGTGGCGGTCGGGACGGGACTCAACGGATAGAGCAACAGCCTTCTAAGTTGCGCCCCGAAGAGAGTTCGACGTGGATGGATCATAGAGCGAACTCTTATGTCGGGACGAGGATCCTCGTTTTGGCGACAGCCTTGACAGCTGGGCCCGTAGCTCAACGGATAGAGCAACAGCCTTCTAAGCTGTAGGTTGCGCGTTCGATTCGCGCCGGGCCTACGAATTTTAGAATTTAGAGTTTAGATTTTAGATTTTAGATTTGGGGTTTCAGGGGAAGGCCATCCCGCGAAAGTGCAGTGGATGTATTCTCTCGCAGGGAGGTTCTCGGATGGACTTTGAGGAGCAGTTCAAGGAGCGCACGAAGGAATTCGCGCTGAGTGTTCTGCGGACAGTGGAGCGAGTGCCGACGACGGCGGTTGCCGGCGTTTTGGTAAAACAGTTGATCCGTTCAGCCACATCGATCGGGGCGAATTATCGTGCGGCATGTCGAGCACGATCCCGTGCGGATTTCATCGCGAAGCTGGCGATTGCGCAGGAAGAGAGCGACGAATCTGAATACTGGCTGGAGCTCCTCGGTTCGTTGGACTTGATCCGTAAAGATGAATGTCTCAGCCTTCGTGATGAAGGCCATCAACTCACTGCGATACTCACGAGATCAATTAAGACCGCGAAGTCCCGGTCGTGAACCCGCGATTCATCACCCGATCATTCAAATTCTAAACTCCAATTCTAAAATCTAAACTCTAAATTCTAAATTGTTAACGCCCCTATCGTCTAGAGGCCCAGGACACGAGCTTTTCAAGCTTGGAACACGAGTTCGAATCTCGTTGGGGGCACATTAACAATTTTAGGTTTTACATTTTAGAATTTAGATTTTTGGAGGGCGGGGGCTCCCTTCGAGATGCCGCCTCCCGATGTTGATTCTTTTCTCACCCTGACCTTTTCTGAGCAGGCCCGACACAATAGCACCGGGCCATGAACACCTTGCCGAGCAGGTATGCTCGGTGCCCGGTCAAGGCCCGGATTGTATGCCCACCGATCCGCTGCTCTAGAGTCTCACTTGAACTCGAATGAGTTGAAAAACGACGCGTAGTCGCCCCTCATCGCGTCAAACGTGCTCGCTGGTCCGCCCGCGGTCATCGTGCATACCTTCGTCTGGTTTGGGATGCATACGACATCGTAGTTCATCCTCACGTGAACTACCGCGCATGATCTATCAGGAAGAGCTCTAATCTTCGCCACAACTCCAGACATCCGGGAGAGTGGCATGAATTGCTGTTCGTGAGAAAGACGTACCCAAACTTCTTCTCTTTGTTCATCAAAAAAGATGATGAGAAGCCCCAATTATTTCCTCCATGTGCCAGGTTCGTTCCATACCTTGAAGGTATCCTCGCAAATCCAAGACTCCATTCGGTAGCACCAGAATATTTCCTTTGGTTGTCGTCATCAGGGAGTTGCACTTGTGCCTTAAGCATTTCATCCATGCTGTTCTTTCTCAGCCCTCTGCCCTTCATTATCGCAATCAGAAAGTTTGCATAGCTCCGAGCTTCGGTACATAAGCCTCCTGCCGAATTAAAACTCCTTATGAAGTCTATATCTTCGTGAATGGTATCGCCGTCGTACCCTCTTGCCAAATGTTTTGCCACATAGCCGTTCATGCCGAAGTATGCATGCTTGAGGTTCAACGGCCTGCAGACTTCCTGCTGAAATACGCTATCCAAATTCGACAACGTGGTATGCGTGAGGTGTGCAATGACCTTCGCTAAATACATGTACCCCTCGCCGGAGTACGAAAATCTTGCACCCGGAGTAAATTCTAATTTCAACTTCCCGTTGTACTTCGGCCTCCAATTGGGAAAACCTGTTGTATGGCTAAGTACCATTCTTGCCGTGATTGTCTGACAGCGAGAGTCATCATCAATATCCAGGTAGGTCAAGTATTTGCACAATGGCGTGTCTAGCGCTAACACTCCTTTCTCTACCAATCTCATGACAAAATAGGCGAATACCGGCTTGGAGAGAGACGCTGCCTGAAATAGGGTCTGATCATCTATCATTTGCAGAGAACTGGAATCGGTGATGCCAGCTATGCCAAAAGCCCGATGATACACGACCTTTGCATCATTGATGATAGCAATGGATATGCCCTTGACATTCAACGAATCCATTTCGGCTCTTAGAAATTCATCGATCTCCGCCGCAGTTATTTCTTTCCCTCCGAGAGTCTTCATCCTCTCTACATTTCCTTTTCTCAGGGGAGACGCTGCGGTCATGGTGAACGCATAGACAACGAGCAACACGCTGCACCAGACACGATGTTGTGTTCTCATGGAAGTCTTCTTGAAGAAGGTCTCATAGACGTCTGGCTCTCAAGTCGGCGCAAAAGCCGGAAGGTTCACTTTCCCCACCCTTCTGAGCATGCGTGACATCCGACTGCGAGTATCCCTCCATCGCCCTTCTTGCGTACCAATGCCGACGGAGAAATGCCTGAAGAATATTGAGATTAGTTGGTGCCGGCGCATTGATTCTTCACGTCTTGCAGAAGTCTGTCCAGATCAGCACGGGAGAAGTAGCGACCACGGGAGAATACACATTCTATCTGATCGACGTTTCGTATGTCCTCCAAGGGATTCGAACGCAACAATACGAAAGAGGCGGTTTTCCGTTCGGCAATGGTTCCCAGTCGATTGTCAACACCCATGAACTTGGCGGGAACGATAGTGGCGCTTCTTAAAATCTCTGCCGGTGAGAGGCCCGCCTCCTGCCACAACGCCATTTCTTCATGCACCGAATACCCGGGAATCACCCCGGGAGAAAGGAGGTCCGTCCCCACCATGAGTGGCATGCCATTCACGGAAAGCTGTTTGACCACCTCTTCCATGGCCGGCAGGATCTTCTGCACGATCCCGTTCTCGGGCTGGCTTCCCCACAGTGCCTTCCAGAATCCTTTCATCATGGGTGAAGTATACTCCAGCATCGGATAGTTGCCGGAAAAGATTTCTTTGTAATGCGCACCGTGTTTGAAAACAACCAGAGTGGGGCAGACGTGCATCCCTGTCGAGCCGATCCTTCTCAGCGCCGCTTGGAATTCTTCAGTGTGCACATCCTTCAACCTGAGGAAATAGGGAATGTCTGTCCCCATGCCCCTCGTGGAGAAGTCCACCGGGTCGCCGAGAGCTTTCGCGACCAGCTTGCCGAATCCGAAGAGATGTTCACTGCTTTTCATCCCTGCCCTTGCTGCATCCTCGATATAGACGGCTTCGGGGACGTGGCCCACCACCTTGATCCCGTGCTTCCCGGCTTCATCCGCGATGGCAAGGAAGACTTCACTTCTTAAGCCGCTGTACACTTTGATTTGATCCACTCCTGCCGCGACCTGTTTGCGCACCGCTTCTCTGCCCGCTTCCGGCGTCGCACATCCGATGGCAATCTGTGGAATGGTCGGCGGATCACCATCAAGAATGGATCCGGTCGTAATCATCTCCGGTCCAAGGATCTTCCGACTGTTCAACCGTTCGCGCACTGCAAGCGCCGCCGGTGTGGAGTTGCCCATGTCCCTTACGAAAAGAACCCCATAGGCAATCATCATTTTTCCGTATACCGCCTCGTCGTAATAGTGAACGTGCGCGTCAAATAACCCCGGGATCATAAAGAGCCCCTTACCGTTTATGACCGTGTGACGGGATGCTTCGTCTCCTCCGGATCGGGGAGTGATTCGCGCGATCAGACCGTTTCGTATTTCTACGGTCCTGTTCTCCTGAATCTCTCCTTTTTCAACATCGACAACGGAGACGTGTGTTATGAGATAGGTATCAGTCCGAAGGGAATCACCGGGCTGTGCGTTCAACCGATTTTGTATGCACGCCGCGAAGACGACGATGAGGAGAACTGCGGGCGTTTTCATGAGAGCTCCGCGATATTTGAGAACTTACTCTTTCAAATATATACGGGGACCCGTGCTCGTAGCAACAATGATGGGATCGTTGAAAAGATGATGGGACAGTTGGAGGGCGCCTAGCGACGGAGGGACTGCAACACGATCTTTTTATACTTTTTCGAGATGGGGATTGGTAGGTCCGAGCCGGAGATTTGAAGTTTGTATCCGGCCTCGTTTCCAGCGAGAGACGTCACACGATGAAGGTTCACGATGAACCCATGATGGCACCGCTTGATAAACTCACATTGCCTGGCAATGTCTTTCTCGGCCTTCGATAAGGTGCTCCTGAGCAGACCGTGCTTTTCACGGCCGTTCTCCGTCCAGTGCACGTCGATGTAGTTCTCTTGTGATGTGATGTACGTCAGCGACTCCGCAGTAACCGTGATCACTTCCCGGAGGTTCGATGCGTACAAGGACAGGGAAGTCATCTCGGGAACTCTATTGAGAGATTCTCTGATGCCGGTGTTAATTGCGTTTACGACCGTGATCTTCTTCCTGAGAAGGAAGGAGTTGTAGAGCACGACCACAATCACGGTCGGCAGCAGTCCAATAAGGAATGTCTGAAACATCATGGAAGGGAATGAAGCCAGGAAATTCGAGGAATCAACGGCGACCAGTCTCATCGATGTGTGTCCGGCGGCGACCCGGCTATATATCGTCAAATTGCTCACGGCAACGACTGCGTGGATCCAGAGTAACCAAAGCGCTGTTGTTCCCACATTATAGGTTTTGATGAAGATCTTCTGGAGAATATACAGGTGGAAAGCAAAGATGGCGGAGCCCGCAACACAGACAGACCCAATGAGCGTGAGTCGGACGGCAGGCGGAAAAAGGGCCAATCCGAAAGGCCCGAGGAACCAAAGGAACAGGAAGTAGATGAGGGGAAGTGCGACGGAAAACAGAAGCTTGATGCGGTTGTCCTTAAGCAGGTCGTAGGGCGAAGAGAGATAGGCCTTCAATGATCTGTCTATGGTGAGTCGAGGCATATCGTTCCCGAGGCTGTGCGACTAAATCTCCCCAATTCTTAATCCTCGACAAAGGTAGGAAATTCCGGGACGGAGAAGGGGTGAATGACCCTTCTCCGTGAGGGTTGGCCGCGATGAAGATGATAGCAGCTATTCCTGATAGCATTGATATCTAAAAGGAATGGCTGTCGGGTTTGTCCCGGTATCCGGATTCAAGTACAGCAACTGAAACACTCCGCTTTGGTTCTTCTGAAAGTATTCAATACGGATTGGATAGAAACCTTTCTCCAGTGGAAGCACATATGACTGTATGCTCATAGCAGAGTGAACACCATCATTGTCGACGATGAGTTTGTTTCCGAGAAACAATCTTGAGCCGTCGTTGGAGACGAGTGCAAAAATGTAGGAGCCGTCCTTGACTATTTCGACGTAGCCTTCGAACACGCACCCAAAGTTCGTCTTCGCCGGAAGGTCCTTCAGAGCAAAGGCACTGTCGGCGACACCGGTCTTCACAGGTTTCAGCTTCGCGAAATCAGGCAGTTTCTCCCACTCCCCTTCGTAATAAGAATACTTCAGCCCGCCGGCCTTAATCTTCTCGGGCTTGGGAACCGAGGGGAGCGCCTCACCGAGTTCAAAATTCCCTCTCGCCGTCTTGTCATATTTGCCACCGGCAGAAAATGATTTCATAACCAGATGAGCCGGAGCGGTCAGGATTACCACCTGGCCAGCCTCCTGAGACGTCCTGGTTGGTTCTTCTCCGTTGAGGGTATATCTCACTTCCGTGGGTTTGTCAACGATGAAGATCGGAATTCGATTGCCTCTGAGCATGATGCCATTCATCGGATGAAAGATGAGTGGAGAATTGGAATACCCCGAGTAGGCGAACTTGATTCCGTCGTACATTGCCTTCAGCCGCACGGAGTTGTGCTTTTCATTCGGATAAGTCTCTGCTTTCCAATGCAGGTTTTCGGGTGCTACACGTCGAAGAATCGAATCCAAGCGGCCGATATCGCTATTTTCAGACCTACCGGCGATCCACAAAGTCTTCTCTGCCGGCAGAGTCTTCAGTTTCTCGGCGGCCATCTTCATCAGATAATCGCTATTCCAACCGAACGGAGGATCGGTCGCATAGAACGATTCAAATACCTGTGGCTCGGTGAGTAAGGCGTACAACGCGAACAGACCTCCATAAGAATGTCCATAGATCGAATTCGACTTGTTCGTTGGGTATTTGCTGTCGATGTATGGGATCAGTTCGTTCTTTATGAAGGATAAGAAATTGTCTGCCCCGCCTGAGATTGCAGGTTCGGGGACATGGACCGGCAGGAAATCCCTGTCGCGTTGGTTTGCTTTGTCGATATACCGATTTGGAATTGCCACAATTATCGCCGGAGGAACATAATTCTCGTCCTGGGCGAATTTATAGATAAATGAAAACGGAGACATTGCCCATTCCCCGTCCGTGATGTAAATGACCTCGTACCTATCGGTCGATCCGGCCTTGTAGGCCTCGGGCAGAAGAACCTTGATTGACCGTTGTTCTTTGAGAACAGTGGAGTAGATCGAATCACTTATTGCACGCTCTTCCTGAGCATGCACGGTGAAAGAGATCGACGAACCGAAGATTAGCAGGAAGGTCAAGAATGGCAAGGGGACATAGCGTCTCATGATTCCAGTTCCTTTCATGGAGAGTCGAAGGCAGGGGTTCATGTCATATGAAAAGAATCGAAGCCGGGTGCAATTACTGCTTGTTAGCCGAGAGTCTGTGCCACTGCAGGCCTAAACAACCTCAAGCGCAGTAACTACCGTGAGAACTGAATACTGAAGTGTACGCGGCACATTGCATCGAGTTGCAGGGTGAGAGTGTTAGACTTCTCACGGATTCACCTCTTTTCACAGAGCTGTCCTCCCGCCATTCGCATCCCCGAATACAGAACCGGGCCTTGGACAAGTGTCCGATTTGCAGTGCTCGGCACCCGCTCAAGGCCCGGTGTGAAAGACGGAAGTCTGCTTCTTACTTGAATTTGAACGAGTTGAAGAACGCTGCGTATTCTGCCTTCATCGCGTCAAACGTGGTCGCAAGTCCGCCCGCGGTCATCGTGTACACCTTCGGCAATTTGGCGATATACACGACATCATACTTCATCTTCATCCCGCTCACTTCGCCGGTGTACTTCAACTCCCGGGCGTCGTTCCCGTTGATGGTGAGCTTGGTCACGGGTTCGAACTGGACATTCTTGAATGCCGTTTCGAGCTGCTGCTTTGCGAACTCGACATACGCGTCGAGGGTCTTGGCCTGGGGAGGTGCACTGTCGATTGTCAACATCATGCTCACGCCGTTCTTCATGTAATGCTCGGGCACCGAAGAGGTGGTCCTCTTCTTCCATCCGTCAGGTGCCTTGATCGTGTAGTCGGGCTCTCCGGCGAATGCCGTTGCACTCAGGACAATCGCAAGAGCAAACATAATTCCGATTCGGAGGTTCATCCTGGTATTCCTCTTGCTAAGGGTGGGCTAGGAGTAGGACGCACTCGCAGCCGGCATGAGGCATGCTCAGCACGCCGTCATGCCGACCACAAGGAAAGGGTGCAGCGTGTCTTCGGAAACAACCGACGCGGCTAGAGGCTTTTGCGAATCTCTTCGAGCTTCCCGGCCGATCCGAGCTTCTGCGACTTCGCCACAATGAACTTCGCGTATTCATCCATGAATACCGTGCCGTGCTTGCGGAAATCGAATTCCTCGGGATGGTCGCGGAAAAACTCCCGGTGGACGCGCGTCCACACCAGCCGCCCGTCGGTGTCGATATTGACCTTCGTGACGCCGAGCTTTGCCGCCCGCTGGAACTGGTTGTCGTCCACGCCCTTCGCCGACGGATTGAGCCCGCCGCCCGCCGCGTTGATCCGCTTCACTTCTTCGGCCGGCACAGAGCTTGAGCCGTGGAGTACCAGCGGAAACCCCGGGAGCAGTTTCTGGATGGCTTCAATCCGCTCGAAGTGCAATCCCTGCGACCCGGTGAATTTGTAGGCGCCATGGCTCGTCCCGATGGCGACGGCCAGGCTGTCGCATCCGGATTGCTTCACGAACGCCTGTGCTTCGTCGGGATCGGTGAGCCGCGCATTCTTTTCGTCGACCTTGACGTGTTCCTCGACGCCGCCCAGCATGCCCATCTCGGCCTCTACGGACAATCCTTTCGCGTGAGCTTTCTCCACGACGCGTTTGGTGGAGGCGACATTCTCGGCGAACGGATGATGCGATGCATCGATCATGACCGACGAATAGAAACCCGAATCGATGCAGTCATAGCACGTGGCTTCGTCGCCGTGATCGAGATGCACCGCGAAAATCGCGGCCGGGAACATCTTTTCGGCGCCGCGAATGATGGCCTCGATCATCGGTATGCCGATGTATTTCCGGGCACCTTTCGAAATCTGGACGATGAACGGCGCGCCCGCATCGACGTGGCCCCGGAAAAGCCCGACGGCCTGTTCCGCGTTGTTGATGTTGTAGGCGCCAACAGCGTAGCGTCCATAGGCATGCTTAAAGAGTTTTGCAGTCGTAACAATCATGTTCTAACCGGTTTGATGTTATTGGTGAGAAATGGAGAAGAACGAGGTGAACTACCTTGCCATAATATAGCAAAATTCCGGGAGAACCACGCCCCGTTCCCCCTTTCCCCTCCGGGAACCGTCCCCCAACGCGGGCTGTTACCCTGACGGAACGTCAGCGTCATCGGCGTAACCCGTGTGTATACGAAGTCTGAAAGGGGCAGCAATGACAAGATTCTTTGTAATGACCGCAGTTTGGATCGCTCTGGCATCACTCTCTTTGTTCGCCCAGAACACCACTACCGGGCACTTTGTCGTCAGGCTCGGCCGCGATACGATTGCCGTTGAACAGTACTCGCTCTCCTCTCACGGGCTAAGGGGGACGAGCGTCACCCGGAGCCCGAAGACGATCGTCCGCGACTTTGAAGCCGAGCTGGGAGCCGACGGCGAACTCCAGCATTTTCATGTAACTCTCCATCCTGTCGGCGGACCTGTGACGGGCGAGCGCGATTACGTTTATCGAGGGGACAGTATTGAGGTGACATTCAAGCAAGATACCATGACACGGCGTTCTGTGACCTTCGCACAAGGTCACCCGATCCCGCTCTTTGTAGACATTATCGCGCCGTGGGAGATGGCGCTGCGTCATGCGAAGCAGAAGGGGAACGGCCGGGAATTCGGCGTACTGGCGGGCAGACAGGTCTTGAAGTACGAAGTGAAAGGAAATCCTCCAGGTCAGCTCGATCTTGCGAACCCCGAGAATGACTTCAGTCCCATTCAGGCGACCGTGAACCGTGAAGGTGATGTGGAGAAGTTTGACATGTCGGCAACGACCGACAAGTTTGTCGCCGAGCGCGTGAAGGGACTCGATGTCGGGATGATGGCAAAGGAGTTTTCCGAACGGGAAAAATCCAGCGGAGCTCTCGGAACCCTGTCCCCGCGAGACACCGTGCGGGCTGAAATTGGCGGGGCGCATCTGCTCATTGACTACGGGCGTCCCGCGGCGCGAGGACGCAAGATCTTCGGAGGGGTCGTCCCCTGGGATCAAGTCTGGCGCACGGGCGCAAACGCTGCAACGCAACTGGTGACCGACAAGGAACTCATGTTCGGGGCGACAGTCGTTCCTCCGGGGACGTACTCGCTGTTCACGCTTCCCACAGCACACGATTGGCTTCTGATCGTGAACCGCCAGCATGGACAATGGGGGACGGTCTATGACGAGTCAAAGGATCTCGCGCGCCTGCCGCTCACGGTGAAACATCTCCCGGCTCTGAAAGAGCGATTTACGTTTACGATTGATTCTCACGACCATGCAGGCACGATAAGCTTCGAGTGGGGCGATACCGGTGCATCAATTCCATTTTCCGTTCAACGCTAGGAGGCTGGCCAAGCGGTATCACCAGAGTATCACTCCCTTTTCATCCTTTTGATCGATTGTGGCAGTTCCTTTGGCTGCGTAACTTGCTATGGCTTCCAGCGATCCATCAAATGTCCGGCAGGCTGTACTGTTGAAAGGGTTCCATGAATATTCTCCTCGTGAGTCCGGCGTATCCGGAGACATTCTGGTCATTCAAACACGCACTCCGGTTCGTTTCGAAAAAGGCCGGTCAGCCTCCCCTCGGCTTGTTGACCGTTGCAGCTCTTCTCCCGGAGGACTGGCAGAAGCGATTGGTCGATCTCAGCCTGACAGGACTCGGCGCTGATGATCTTCAGTGGGCTGACTATGTGTTTGTCGGAGGCATGTCCGTGCAAGCGGACTCTGCGCGGGAGGTGATTGCCCGCTGCAATGAAGCCGGTCGGAAGGTTGTCGCCGGAGGACCTCTCTTCACCGCACGGCCGGATGAGTTTCCCGGAGTCGACCACCTTGTCTTGAACGAGGCGGAAATCACGCTCCCTCTTTTTCTCGACGACCTCCGGAGCGGCCAGCCAAGGAAGCTCTACACCACAAGCGACTGGGCGGATCTCTCCACGACTCCTCTGCCTCTGTGGGAGCTCATCGATCACCGTCAGTATGCAACGATGAATGTCCAGTATTCGCGGGGCTGTCCGTACGACTGTGAATTCTGCGATATCACGGTGCTCTACGGGCGCCTCCCCCGCACGAAAACCGGGGCCAAGGTCGTCGCCGAGTTGAACGCCTTGTATGATATGGGTTGGCGGAGCCATGTGTTCTTCGTCGACGACAACTTCATCGGAAACAAAAACAAGTTGAAGAACGAGGTTCTTCCACAGATTATCTCGTGGATGGAAGAGAAACGGCACCCGTTTACCCTGGGAACTGAGGCCTCGCTCAACCTTTCCGATGATCCGGAACTGATGGATCTCATGTCACGGGCGGGATTTGAGGAAGTATTCGTCGGGATTGAAAGTCCAAACGCGGAAAGCCTGGAGGAATGCAAGAAGATCCCGAACAAGAACAGAGACCTTCTGGGGAGCGTGCGGACTCTTCAGAAGGCCGGCCTGCAGGTTCAGGCGGGTTTCATCGTAGGTTTTGACCACGATCCGGAAACCATCTTTGAAACGCTGATCCGGTTCATTAAGGAAAGCGGTATCGTCGTCGCCATGGTAGGCCTGCTGAATGCGCCGATCAATTCGCGCCTCCATCGGCGGCTGGGCAAGGAGAACAGGCTGTTGAATACGTTCTCCGGGAACAACACGGACTTCTCGATGAACTTCGTCCCGAAAATGAACTCCAAAGTGCTTCTTGATGGCTACCGGAAAATCCTTGCGACGATCTACTCACCGAAGGAGTATTACAAACGAGTCATAGAATTTCTTAAGAACCACGAAACCCGGCAGCGACACGAAGTGTCTCTTCGTTTCGCCCACCTGAAAGCCCTCTCGAAGTCGATGCTGCTCCTGGGCGTCATCGGGAAAGAGCGCGTGTACTACTGGAGGCTCTTCTTCTGGACGTTGATCCGACGGCCCCGGCTCTTTTCGACGGCCATCACCCTAGCCATCTACGGGTTCCATTTCCGCCGGGTGTTTGAACAATACATCGAGTGACTCTTCTTCTCCTTGGCGTTCGGATGGGCGTTCTCTGACAGTCGGTCCGAATTCCATGTGTGTGGACGCCCCTGCCTTGGCGGTCACTCCAATGGCAAGTTCCCCCCAAATTCCTCGTCCATCGTGGCGTCGATGCTTCCCCCCGAAAATCGTCCTCGGCACGGCGTCTTGTGTACACTCACGCCGGCATGTTGGTGACAAGCCCCTGAATTCTGTTGTAGATGTATTCTGAGACCTGCCCCGTTCCCACTTCAGGCGGCTGGCGACTGTTCAACTCCTTCATGGCATGGAAGTCTCCCGAGCCATCGAAGAGCTGGTGCAGAACACCCGGGAGCTTGCGCAACCGGGGTTCAAAGATCCCTCGATGTGAACGCAGAAGGTAATCGACATTCCCCTTTTCCTGTTCCCAGATATATCGTGTGACGATGGGGGTCTTCCCCAGCGCGAGAATTTCCATGAGCGTTGAAGCGCCTGCTTTGGTGATCACGACGTCTGCAATTCTCAACAAGTCAGGGGCGTTGTCAACGTAGCCCAGCACGCGCAGACGAAGCTCGGGATGACGACGGGCAAATTCGGCAGCTCTCTTCTGCAGCCGCGCGTTTCTGCCGCAGATCAGGACAACGGCGGTCTTCGGAAACCGTCGGAAAATGGCCCTCGCAATCTTCAATCCCCGGGGCATCCCGTCTCCTCCACCAAGAAGGAGGACGATTCGATCATCATCGGAGAATCCCATCGTTCTGCGAACATCGCAGGCTGGCTCGTGCGATCGCGCCGAGGTCACGCGCTCGTCGAGAACGGACGGGAACACCTGCATCTGCTCCTCCGACAACCCGTAACGAAGGGCGGTTTGTTTCAGCTCGTTGCTGAAGAGCACCATCGTCTGGTCCTTGCGGAGGAACCAGAACGGGTGCGCGGTGAATGGATCGGTGACAATGGTGATCGTCGGGACCTCGAGATGATGCTTCCGGAGCACGTCCAGAATAGGCGAGATAAGAAAGAAATGGAATATCGCGATGACGTCGGGAACCGTCCGAAGGATCGTCTGTTCAAGAGATCGACGCAATGCACGCGACACGAGCGCGCTATTGGCCCGCGCGACCGGGCGTATCTTCGTTACTCCGTAGAGAGCCTCATACACCCACAATGCCCTTGACTGTGCAAGGCGGTAGCCGTCTTCAAGAATTCGCCGGGGGATCGATCCTGCTCCCTCCAATCCATCGACGAGAATCGGCTCCACGCTTCCGGGGTAGGCGTAGCGCAGGTGCTGTTCGATGGCCCGGGCAGGCGCATAATGTCCGCCGCCGGTTTTGAGATAGCAGAGAAGGATCGTCGCTTTCATCGCACTCCTCTCAACGCATGATCGGTGAGGTTTCAGGCCTCATGGTTCCCGTGCGCAGCACCTCGAGGCATTTGAACGTGCCGAGCTTCCTTGCCTTGAGAAATCCGGACCATGCCGCCTCGGCCAGGCGACCCTTTCGCAGGAGATCGAACAACCACTGGTGAACATAGTCCGGCTTCTCCTGGCGGATCCCACCCTGGATATCGAGGAGCCATTTCCGGTTGAACTTCTCCTGTGAACCGATCGCCGGCGTCATGATGATCGGGATCCCGAGCGCGCAATAGAAGGAAAGCTCGCTCGGCTTCGTCCACAGGATGTCAGTCTCCCGCAGAAGAGCGTTGAACCGATCGAAATATTCTTGAGGCGTATCGGCGCAGAGAATATGAAGATTCCCGGCCTCCGCGCCGATCTCCTCTTTCACGTCCTCGAAGTACCTTTGGACATGTTCTTTTGTGCCCGACACCAGGTTCAGCCGTACTTCGCCTGCGATCAGTTTCTCCCGCAGGCTCAAGGCGATACGCCTGCCGATCTCCTTCAGCGCTCCCGCTCCTCCGACAGCATAGGTGATGGTCAACACGCGCTCGTGCTTTGGAACGCAGTTCTCCGCGCCGAGAAACTGCTCCACAGACGCTCCGAAGCGTGACCGAAAGCGGCCCCGCGGATCGAGGTAGAACAACCGTTGACCCAGATCGGCCTTCAGCGTTTTCATTTCTCTGCCGCCGAGAAGCTCCGTGGGCAGGGGGAACCCGGTCAAAAAAATCCTCTCGTCCGGCACGCCGTAGCTTTTCAGACGCTGCACGGAACGGCCGCAGGGGGCAAAATACTCGATCCTGCTTTCCCACGGCTCCTTTGCAACCCAGACCCGGTTAAGGTCAGCGTCGCAAATGACGCAGTAGATCTTTTCCACGCCCGCGTTGTCCGCCGCAATGGCAGGCGCATAGAAGGACGTAATGAGTGGGAGGGTCTTCGATTTGATTCGTTCCAGCATGCCGCTGCAAAGGCCTTCCTTTACGAATGCGTGAAGGAGATTGACCTGAAACGTACTCTCGGAAAGATTTCGGATCGGATAAAAGGTGGGGATTTTCAGGAATCGGTCGAGAATGCCGAAGATGGGCTTCCCGATCACAGGGATGCTTCTCGCGCGGGAAAAAAGTTCGTAGATGCCAGTGAGTCGCCGCCACAGTTTCTTTTCGCTTTCCGTGGCGGAGTCGTTTTCACCGACGGAGATGATCTCTTCCTCTGCGATATGTTGGAACGGATGCACGGCGCGGCGATGGCCGAGGCCCATATCGGCCGCAACAACCCATGCCATCGTCGGCGCGCTCGAGTCGGATGCGCGTTCCCCGGAGCGCGATTCGTCCGGGAGCACATGCCGATCAGCGGAAACGTGGAGCTCGTGGACGTTTGTCGACGCAGTGTCTCTCATCTTCAGCCGCCGAGTTGTGAGATCCATTCTTTTGCACGCTCCTGCATCCGCGGGTCCGATGCCAGCACGGGGGAAAGCTGGACGGTGACCTCATATTCTCGGAGCGCGTCGTTGTTTCTTCCCATGGCCCGATACAGCGTCGCAAGTTCGAAATGATGTCGGATAACGCGCGGTGCGAGCTCGATCGCTTTCTCGAGCGCCCCCAGTGCCTCTTCATAACCGCCCTCCGGGAGACTGCCGAGAAAGATCGCGGCCAGCTGGCGCTCGAACCAGCTCACATTTCCCAACGCCATGTAAAACGACCCGAGAATCGAGTACGCGACATCATCAGTCGAATCCAGCGCGATCGCCCGATCGAGGTGTCTCTTGATTTCATTGCAGAGACGGACTTTGGTCTTTCCCCCGACGAACATGGCGATATTTCCCAGTGCGGCGGCAAGCCATGTGTGTCCCCCGGACGACATGGAGTCAATCCGAAGACTCGTCCGGGCATACGTTTCCGCCCTCCGGTAGAGGGATTCCCTGCGATCATCGGGCGCCGCATCTCCCATGCAAACGGACACGCGGGCAAGTCTCCAATAGATGCAGGCCGAATCCATCGGTAGCGCGAGCATCGAATCATATTGTGCGATTGCCGCCGTGTACTCCCCGCGGGCGAACGCCTCATCTCCCGGGATCGATGGAACCGGGCGAGAGGATCCTGCGACAGCAAGGAGCATGAGCAGCAGGATCCTCATGATTCGCGTTTCTCCGGATCACGGAACGGGCGGAACGCATACGCAAGCTGCGAGAAGTAACCTGCAGGAAATCGCGTGTCGCCAATCCCGTAGCCTGCCGGTTTCGTTCGGGGAAGATAGTTCGTCTTGAACAGCCAATCCCAGATCGCCAGCTTCGTGCTGAAATTCACTCCCCCGTGTGTGATCTCCCGGGCGTGATGCCACCGATGCATCTCCGGGCCGTTCAGGACGTATTGCAGGGGGCCGCTATGGACATCAAGGTTCGAGTGAATGTACATTCCCCAGACCGCGTCGATCATCCCTTTCACGAGGGGGAGTTCCGGGGAAGCGCCGAGGAGCGTCATCGGCAGGAATTCCACCGTTTGATTAATCAGGATCTCCAGGGCGTGCGACCGGGATCCGGCGAGCCAGTCGACGTCCTTCACCGAATGATGCGCTTCATGGATGCGCCAGAGGATGCTCGAATGATGCTGCCAACGGTGAAAGAGATAGATGTACAAATCGTGAGCAACGAGGAAGAACACAACCTGAAGACCAATCGGCCAGGAGGACACCAGCGCGGACTTCGCCGCTGGCACACTGGCATCGATCCATCGTATCAACGCCCCGATGATCATGGCCAGGACATAGCTCTGGATGAAGGTGTACCAGATCAGGTCCGTCCAGAATCCCTCCCGCAGGACCTTCTGTCCGCGATCATACGGGAAGATCCGCTCGAGCCCGATCAACAGGAAGGCCCCGGCCGAGATGACCACAGGGGAGAGAACCTCAATGGCCATTGCCGGACACCGCAACACGAGGCACCTGGACTCGAACGTCGGTGATCTTGCGGAGAGTCCTGCGCTTTTCGATTTCTCCTTCGTAGACCCGTTTGATGCCGTCGCCCATCGAGCGTTCGATATCCCGGATGTTCGACACGAGGCGCATAAAGCCGCTCACTTCCACGGAAGCGGCCTGATCGCTTCCCCACATTGCCCGATCGAGCGTGATGTGCCGTTCGATGAATGTGGCTCCCAGCGAGACTGCAGCCCAGGTGGGGGCGAGCCCGACTTCGTGTCCCGAATATCCGATCGGGCAATCATCGTACGCATCCTTCAGCGTCCGGATCATTTTGAGGTTGAGTTCGTGCGGAGGGCAGGGATACATCGACGTCGAGTGTGCGATCAGGAGCTGGTCCGTGCCGATGCTGTTCACGGCGAGATCGATTTCTTCGCGGGTGGACATCCCTGTCGACACGATCAACGGACGTCCCGTGTCGCGCATCGCCTGCAGCAAATTGGTATCGGTGAGGGAGGCAGAGGCGGACTTATAGCAGGGCGGAGAGAACTGTTCCATGAACTTCACCGCCTCCTCGTCCCAGCAAGAGGCGAACCAGAGAATGTCGCGCTCGCGGCAATACCGGTCGATGGCGGCATATTCATCTTCGCGGAATTCGATCTTCTTCCTGTACTCGATGTAGGGCATCCTGCCCCAGGGCGTATCACGTTCAATCTCCCATTGGTCGCGCGGCACGCACAATTCGGGTGTGCGTTTCTGGAACTTCACCGCGTCGGCACCGGAGAGGCATGCGCCGTCGATCAGCTTTCGTGCGATCGCAAGGCTTCCGTTGTGATTGATGCCGATTTCTGCAATCACGAACACTGGTTGATTGTCGCCGACAAGCCGGTTTCCGATTCGTACCACATTTCCCATCATGTGTCCTTCCCATAGGTGACAATGGCTCCGGGCGTCACGCTCCTGCGTCGGTCGTCACTGCGTGGCTCCCGGAGCGCCAGGATATGGTCTGCAAATTCACGGAACGCGCCTTGTCCGCCACGTGTCCGGCAAACAAACTGCACCGCGTGCCGGATGGCAGAGACGGCGTCGGCCGGCGCGGCAGTCAGGCCGAACGCGCCGATCGCCGTGAGTATCCCCAGGTCATTCACGTCATCGCCGATGTACGCGATCTGGCTCAGTGAGAATTTCGTTTGCGCGAGAAGAAGGTCCAGCTGCCGTCGCTTGTCACGCACCCCGAGATACACGTGGCGGATGCGGAGTTTCTCCGCCCTGCGCCGCACGCTCTCCGATTCTTCGCCGGTCATGATGCCGGTTTCGATGCCCGCCTGGCGGAGCAATTCGACCGCCATGCCGTCGCGGACAGAATAGCGCTTCAGCTCCTCTCCAAAGGAGGAATAATACACGCCGGTGTCGGTCAGTACGCCGTCATTGTCGGTCAGGACCAAATGAATGCGGCGGGCCCGTTGGGCGATATCTCGCTGCGTTTTCACCATGCGCACCATCCGCCATCCACAACAAGGTTGGCGCCGGTCATGTATGCCGAGTCGTCGCCGGCAAGAAAAACGATCGCGCCCCGGTAGTCCATTGGTGTTGCCATTCGACCGAGTTGCGTCCTTCGCGCATAATTCATCACGAAGTGTTCGTCCTGTCCATTCTGCACGCCGCCAGGGCTGAGGCAGTTGGCGCGGACGCCGTTCGGTCCCCAATACGCCGCCAGGTATCGCGTGAAGGCGATGACTGCACCTTTGGTGGCGGGATAGGAGGGGGACTTGAAAAAGCGCTGTGATCCATCGGGGTTTCTGTAGAGCGACTGGTCGGGGGCGACGATCCCGTACGTTGAGGCGATGTTGACGATACTGCCGGCGCCGCGTTCGGCCATCACGGTGCCGAAGACCTGGGAACAGAGGAACGTCCCGGTGAGATTGACGTCGATCGATCGCTGCCACTGCGCGAGGGGGTACTGCTCAAACCGTGAGTCCTCCGCCGCGGTGCGGGGATGTTCCACCATATCGTTGATGGCAGCGTTGTTCACGAGGATATCGATCCGACCGAAGTCCTGGAGGATGCGGTCGCGGACGGCTTGAACGGAATCCGGCGCAGTGACATCCAGGGCGTATCCCTCCGCCCTGGGGACTCCACGCGCCGTCAACTCTCCTGCATAGCGTGTGCATGCCTCCTGGTCCAGATCAGTGACGACGACGTGCGCTCCCGCTTCCGCAAGCGCAATGCAGTGTTGTTTGCCGAGCAATCCGAGAGCTCCCGTGACAATTGCGATACGGCCGTGCAAGGGAAACATCCTGTTCTTTTCCGGCACCGCTCTTATCCTGCTTTCCGTTTGGGTTTCGTGTTGAAGTTTCCGGTCCTGCGAAAAACGGGCTCTACCGGCTTCCCCCTCAGGAATTTCGTGATGTTCCCCGAGGCGACGGCCTTTTTCAGCAGGGGGAGAACCTCCCGATATGCCTGCAGGGTACGGAAGATGTCTTCGTCGCTGTGCGAGAAGCTCATCGTGTGAAAACCGCTCCAGAGTATTCCTCGCCGGATCAGCTCCTGCTGGACGAGCGATTTCATTTCAAGGGGATCCCCGGCGCCGGCATCAAACGTGACGATTGTCCGGCAGTCGAATCCATGACACCGGGTATATTCCATATCGAGCTCAGAGGCGAGAGCGTTGTATCCATGTTTCACTTTCTTTCCCTGGCGCGAGAGGAATTGCGGGACGTTCTTTGTCTCAATCTCGTGGATGGTCGCCTTCGCAGCGGCAAGGGAAAGCGCTTCCCCGCCGAACGTCGTAAAAAAGAAGACGTCACGTTCGAGCAACTGCATGTACTCCCGTCTTCCCGTAAGGATCGAGAGGGGCATTCCATTCGCGACCGCCTTGGAGAAGCACGCGAGATCGGCCGTCACCCTGAAGTATTCCTGCGCTCCGCCGACCGCAAGGCGGAATCCGGTCCACATCTCATCGAAGATCAACAGTGTTCCGTTTTCTCTGCACATGTTCTTGAGCTTCTGGAGGAAGTTCTCCGCCGGCGCTTCGAAGACGGCGGGCTCGAGGATCACGCAGGCGGTGTCATCATCCAGAGAATCCATCACCGACTGGAGGTTGTTGTAGTTGAACGTGTAGCTCATATCACGCAGCGGCGCAGGGATGCCGGCGCTTCTGTCGGTGACTGCGATGTACCAGTCGTGCCATCCGTGATAGCCGCAGCACAAGACGCCGGAGCGGCCCGTGTACGCGCGCGCGATCCGGACGGCGGCGGAGGTGACATCGGCGCCGGTTTTGCTGAAACGCACCATTTCCGCGCCCGGAACGACGGAGCGGATCAGTTCGGCCACCTCGACTTCGAGCGGATGCATGAGGGAAAACGTGATCCCCGAGGCCAGTTGCTCTTGAATGGCCTGGTCGACGGCGGGATAGCAGTAGCCGAGAGAAATCGGTCCGATCCCCATGTTGTAGTCCAAATACTCATTCCCGTCCACGTCCCATATGTGGGAGCCCTTCCCGCGCACGACATACTTCGGCGCGACGCCGTCAACATATTGTGTGGGCCCTTTTGCGAGTGTTTGCGTATGCGCCGGGATCAACCCATCCGCCCGGTTGTAGATCTCCTCGGAATTCCTCACAACCGGAAAACCTGGGTTCGACGATGCTGACTGTTCCATTTAGAGTTCCTCGAGAATTCGATCGGCAATCTGTGTTCCGGTAAAACCTTCATATTCGAGAACATGGTCGAGCAACAACGGTTTGAACCATCGACTGTTCAGCGCGATGGGAATGACCTGCGCGCGCATGTGGTATTTGACGAGGAGTTCGGCGACCACCGTGAAGAGCCCACCGACACGGAAATGATCTTCGAGCGTCACCAGAACGGACGTCTCCGCCGCAGCGCGAAGGATAGCGTCTTCGTCAATGGGTGCAACGGTGCGAAGATTGATCAGGCGCACCGACCTACCCCGCTCTTCCAGAACGGCCTTTGCTTTGACCGCTTCGCGCAGCAGAATTCCATACACTAGTATCGTGATGTCTTCTCCGTCAGATAAAGTCTCCGCCCTTCCCGCTGCGAACTCCTCCTGATGAATGACAACCGGCGGAAGGGTGACATGACGGATGTAGCATGGGGCAGGTGTATCGAGGATCACGGGAAGCCCGCGGGCAAGTTCTTCGCGGTCGCTCGGGCAGAAGATCATCATGCCCGGGATCAAGCGCATGAGCGCGACATCCTCGATCGCCTGGTGCGTCGGGCCGTTTGCTTCGGAGAGAAATCCGGGCACACCGCCTACGAGCTTCACAGGAAGACCGGCGACACCGACGTCCGTCCGGATAAATTCAAATGCGCGCATCGTCAGGAATGTGGCCAGGGCATGGACCACAGGAATTCTCCCCCGGAGCGCCAAACCTGCCGCGGCGCCCACCATCGTTTGCTCGGCGATCCCGAAATCCACGAACCGCTCTCCCAGAAGTGAAGGGAGATTCCGAATCGCAACGCGATTCTCGGATGTCAGGACCATAAGCCGCTCATCTTCCTGGGCACGTTTGCCTAATATCTCTTCGTACGTCATGGATCAGCGTACCATCAACGTTTCGGAAATGAGCTTCGCGGTGTCTTTGCCATGAAGCTCGTTGAGCAGAAGTTGCACCTCCTCCGGCGTGAAATCGACGAACCATCGGTCGGCGCGATTCTCGATGCTTCGCAGCCCTTTGCCCCGAACCGTATTCGCAATGACGCAATGCGGTCGCCCGTGGTGCCGCGGGAGATCCTTCATCACGGCGTCCATGGCCTCGAAAGAATGGCCGTCCATGTGGGAGACGCCCCAGCCGAAGCTTTCAAATTTCTCACGCAGGGGTTCGAGCGGGACAAGCTGTTCGGTGCGCACGTTTGCCTGGAACTGGTTCCGGTCGACGATCGCGACAAGATTGTCCAGTCGCCGAGCGTTGGCAACAAGAACGCCTTCCCAGATTGATCCTTCATTAAGCTCTCCGTCGCCGAGAACCACATAGATCCGATTTGGACCGGAACTAAGCTTTGCGTCGATCGCAACGCCGATCGCGACAGAAAGCAGATGTCCGAGCGAGCCGGAATGAAATTCCACGCCGCGGATCGCGGGGTTGGGATGCCAGTACATCGCATCGTTGGCCTTCAAGTGATTCTTCAGTCGCTCCCGGTCGATGAATCCCATCTCGGCGAGGGTCGCGTACAGCGCCGGAACATCGTGGCCCTTCGAGAGAAACAGGTAGTCCCGATCGGGATCAGTAATTGTCGCCGGCGTGATCCTGAGGATTTCTGCGTAGAGATACACCAGCAAGTCCGCGCAAGAGAGGGAGGCGCCGATGAAGCAACCGCCGTTCGTCGACATGCGAATAATGTGCTCGCGCACCCTGAGCGCGGTCTGCTCCAGTGCAACAATGCGGTCTCGTGTCATCGCACTACCTCACGCGTGGGTTCGCTTTCCAGATGCAAGATGGCCGAGGGGTCGCGATACCAGAACTTCCCTGAGTGAATGGCGTTCAGGGCAGAGATGTCCGGGCGGACCTCGAGGAGGTGAAGGATGTCTTCCATGCTGAATATCGGATGCATAGGCGTATAGAGCTCTTCAAAGACTGTTTTGATAAATGCATAGTCCTCGGGATAGTCGATGGTCCACCGGTGCGAGGAAGAAAAGTCTTTTCCTGTCTCCCACACAACGTTCCTGAGTTGAAAGCGCCCCGGCTGCCGCCAGATGAACGGCGTGGTGTGTTCCCGGTCGAGCGGATCCCGCGCCTCGCGCCACGCCGTCTCGAGAATAGGAAATGGCATCGCCTCGACGTCATTGCCGTCAGGGTAAGACGGGGGGTGAAGATTGCTGACGAAATCATAGCGTGCCGGTGTTTCGGTGGCGCAGGCAAGGACCCGATCGATGACGCGGGGATCGATTAGCGGACAGTCAGAGGGGATCTTGACGACAACGTCCCCGCCGTAATCACACGCGGCTCGATAGTGTCGATCGAGCAAATCGAGCGGATGTCCGCTGTAACAATGAACGCCCAGGTCTGAACACAGATCGCGAATGGGCTGATCCTCTGCTGCGGTTGTTGTTGCGACGACGAGATTGATCGGGGTTTTCGCAGAGCGCACGCGCTCGATCATTCGCGCCAGGAGCGGCCTTCCGGCGAGTGGCAGAAGGACTTTGCCCGGCAACCGGCTGGATCCCATTCGCGCCTGCACCACGACGAGAAATTTCACGCCGCCCTCCGGTGGAGCAATGATTCGAAGAATCTGCGTCGCACAAGCGGTTGAGACCTCTGCCCGCCGGCTCCTTCTTCCAACAGGGATCGACAAACTTTGCTGATGTCTTGAGCGGCCGTTCCGCTTTGCACGGGCAGAAGCCGGTGCAGCCTCTCCATGTCGAACTCCGAATAGCATTCCTTGCCGAGGGCCAATCCGACATACACCGTGGTCGAGTACCGTGTGATGAGGACCTCGCAGTTCGCGATCATCTCGTCCGTGTTTCCGTCGGTGAAGACGATCGCGCCAGGCGCATGGCGGGCGATTTCGCGCTCCGCTCTTCCCACCTTTTCATTTGGATGAAGCTTGAAAATGAGCTGTCGCCCGTTCGCGATGGCGACCGCCATCCGGATGAAGCGGCGCCGATTCTCGTACCTGAAGGTTTCTCTGGAATCTGATGTGCACACAAGCACATAATGCTTCAAGGGAAATCCATTGTTGAGCAGTCGACGGCAATTGTCAAAATTCGGGATGCCCGTGACAACGATCCTGTCAGGACGAACGCCCTTGCGAATGAACAGGTCGCGATATCCTTCGCTTGCGACGCAGAACCGCTCGTACTGATGGCTCAGCCCTGTCATCGATGTGCTGGCGAACCATCGGGGCAGAATCTTCATCGTCCGAACGAGATGGTACAGGAAATCCTCTGGATCGGTCATTCCTTCCTGGACGAGGACGATCTTTTTCTTCCGAATGTTCTTCGGCACGATAAGGTCCGAGCACGTTACCACAAGATCATAGTCTCCCCTCTGACCTTCGTAATCGACAGGCAATCCATGGTATTCGAGGTAGGACAGCGTGCGTCCACGAAGGGGAGCGCCGAGAATCGTGAAGTCCAGCAAGCCCAGTCGCCGGAAGGCCTCCATCAGGCCGTCGCAATAGTAGGGTGTGAAGAAGCAGCTCGCATCAGTCATATGCAGAGAGATCTCATGCATTTGTTTTGTTTGATTGATCGAACCGCAGATGAAGAGGATTTTCTTTGGCATTTCAGGTTGTTCGCGCTGAGATACGTCGTTGTGAGGCTCGGAATCCGAACGCCAGGAGGAGTCCATATCCTCCGAGGATCCACAGGAGATCCCTGACACGCTTCAGAAGGAGAAATACGGCCGCCGATGAAGCCCCGGTAGCCAAACCCAGAGCCGCAAGAAGCCCCACATATCCACCTTCCTGGACGCCGAACCCGCCCGGTATAAAGAACGCTGCAAGTCGGGCTGCCGCGACGAGAGATTCAAGAAGTCCCGCCTGGACAATGCTTGGTCTGAAACCAAGAATCCGGAGGACGAAATACGTTTCGGCCGCCTCAAGAATCCAGACTGCAAGGAACAGCATTGCACTGCGGAACAGGCGACGGGACCCGAACCCCCGAATGGCTCGCATCCGATGGTTGACGGCGATCATTTGTTCGGCGAGGCGGGTGATCCATCGCCGGGTCCTGACAAATGGAATTCGCCGGACCGCTGTCGCGATACCCACCACCGTTCTTTCACCGCCCGATGCAATCCCGATCGTAGCAAGAACGATCATCATCCCCAGACCGATTGACGGTGCAAGCCATTCCATGGCGTTTCCGCCGGGGAACCCCCTGGTCATATCGCTGATCAATGATATTCCGGCAAGAGAACTCACCGTGAGGAATGCTCCCTGCGCGAAACCCAGAAACAGCCGGCGCGAGAACGCCGCGGTGAAGATTTCCACCTTCGATACGGGAGATGATCTGTGAACGAGCGCTATTCGTATTCCATCCGCAATCGGTACACCGCCGGGTATCGTCCGCGCGACGGCTTCGGACGCCAGATGAATAGCCATCGCTTTCGATGCAGACGGGGACTCGTGAAACGATACGAAGAGCGACCGCCACCCGAGCACGTCAAACCAGATCCCCAACGATGAAGTGAGGACCATCACAAGCAACGCGGATAGAACGTCGATCGATATCGGCAGCGGAACCCCCGTCATGCAAGAAGCGGAACCCAACCCAGCGACCTAATATGCTGTTTTCGTGTTACCTCACGGTTGCGTAATGGTTACGAAATTGCTAAATCATTGTGATCGCGCTGCGGTGCCAGGTTCTCTTCTCGGGGAGAATTTGACGACGAATTGGTGTTTGCGCGGGTTCCTTCCGTTTGGAACTCGGCGCCGTTTTCTCTACATTTTCCGCACACCACACCACCCTATGCCAACTCTCGCAGCTATCGATATCGGCTCCAATGCGCTGCGTCTTTCCCTCGCCGCCTTTGAGAGCGCAAAGAAATTCACCATCGTCGGCAACTTCCGTGAGGCCGTACGCCTCGGGCAGGATGTGTTTGCGAAGGGCCAAATCTCCGACGAGACGATCGATCAGGCGCTTCAGGCGCTTGCCAGGTTCAAGGAAGAGATAGACCGACACGGCGTGACTCTCAGTCGGGCTGTAGCAACCAGCGCTCTGCGCGAGGCGCTGAACAAGGACATGTTCGTCGACCGCGTGAATCAGACCTGCGGGATCGACATCGCCGTCATCGGGGCCGAGGAGGAGGCGCGCCTGATCCACCTGGCGGTCGCCGAGGTCGTCAATCTGAGGAACCGCACGGCAATTCTCGTGGACATCGGGGGAGGCAGCATCGAAGTCACGCTTGCAGTCGACGGAAGCATCGTCTCAACGGAAAGTTATCGGCTGGGCGCCGTTCGACTGCTGCAGCTGCTCGAAGGCAAGAAGCGCGGTGAGCGCATGTTCCATCAGCTCGTCCGTGAATATGTCGACTCGACGGAACAGCGGCTCAAGAGAGAAATCGGCTCGAAACAGGTCCAGCTCTGCATCGGAACGGGGGGAAACATCGAGGCGCTGGGTGGGCTCCGGAAAGAACTGCTCGGCAAGGACCGGGACTCGACGCTGGAAAGCCAGGAACTGGACACGATCGTCCGCAAGCTCCAGAACCTTTCCATCGAAGAGCGGATCAACCAGCTCCGTCTTCGCCCCGATCGCGCCGACGTTATCGTGCCCGCATCCATCATCCTGCAGCGGATTGTCAGTGTCATCGGCGCGGACGAAGTCGTCATTCCGAAGGTTGGTCTCAAAGACGGCATCCTCATCGATCTGGCATCCGAGCTGTTCGGGGAATCAACCTTCCCGCGCAGGGAACAGGTCATGGCGTCCGCTCTGCAAATCGGGCGGAAGTACTATTTCGACGAGCAGCACGGCTCGATCGTCGCCGGGTATGCGGTTCAGCTCTTTGACCAATCCCGCGGTCTACACAACCTTTCCCTCGAGCATCGGCTGTTGCTGGAAGTTGCGTCCTTGCTGCACGACGTCGGCGCCTTCGTTACCATGACCGGCCATCACAAGCATTCCCAGTATCTGCTGACGGCAACGCCGGTCGTAGGACTCAGCCAATTGCAGATGGCGATCGTCGGAAATGTCGCGCGGTATCACCGCAAGAGCCAGCCCAAGCTCCAGCATGATGCCTATCGCGTGCTCTCTCCGAAGGACCGCGTTGTCGTTTCGAAGCTCGCAGCTATTCTGCGCCTTGCGGACGCCATGGACAACGAGCATGCAGGGAAAGTGAAATCGTTCACTGTCGAATACAAACGGCCCAAGTTTTCCATTGCGCTTCATGGAGACGGGGATCTCCTGCTGGAGAAATGGGCGCTGAAGAGAAAAGGGGAGATGTTCGAGGAGGTTTTCGGTGTCAAGGTCAGCGTCGCGGAGTAACGTCTCCTCACCTGCAGCGCAACACGTGCCGTCGGTCCCGCCGGTCGACCCTCTTCATGGCGTGGACATCGGATCGGTGCTGGCGGAGGCGTTGGACGACCGCTGGCTGGTGTTCTCCGCGGCCGTGACGCAGAGTCGGCATGCGATTTCGAAAAAGCAGATCCACGATCTCCGGGTTGCAACCCGAAGGCTTCTCGCCAATCTCAACATCGTCGAATCGCTTCTCTCCGGCAAAACCCTCCCGAAACTCCACAGGCGGCTGAAGCGACATCTTCGTCCGTTCGGTATGCTCAGAGATCTTCAACTGCAACGGAGTACTCTCCGTGAGCTTGTCGTCTCCTATCCCTCTCTCCGTCCGTATGCGAATGAGCTCGCGCTGCGCGAACAGACGCTGGTGAAGCGGGCGCGACGCGAGCTGCGGGACATCGAACTCGAGAGAGCGCAGCAGGAGATCGATCAATTTCGTGAGCAGCTTATCGCGATGCTGTCGGATCCGGCAATGGGAAGGGCGGCCGTCGCCGTGGCCATGGGCTCGCTTGCCAAGGCGTATCTTCAGGCCTCCGTGCTGAAGAACGCGGCGATGTCGGGACGCACGCCTTCCATTCACCGTTTCCGCATCTCGTTCAAGCGATTTCGCTACATGGTGGAGGCGCTCCAACCGCTGCTTCCAGGAGTGCCGGTGACAATGTTCCCGGCGATGAATGCATACCAGACACGCATGGGTGCGATCCAGGACCAGGAAGTTCTGATGGAGTCCCTGTTCGACTGGTCTCAGCGGCACAAAAGGATGGTTGCCGCGGTTCTTGCTCCATGCCGGAATGCGTTGGAGAAAACACACAAAGAGCTCGTTGCTTCTTTTCTTGCCTCAGCAAACGAATTTGAAGGGTTCTGGCAAGCCCTTCAAAGCAGATCAACCGAAGGGGGTAGATGAGACTGTATCTCCTGCGCCACGGGATCGCGGAACGTCGTGTTTCCGGCCTGCCGCGTGGCGATGCCGACCGACGGTTGACGACGGAAGGCCGAAGGAAAATGAAGCGCATCGCGGAAACGCTGGCGGCGAGAGGCGTGACGTTCGATCGGATCCTGTCGAGCCCGTACCGGCGCGCGAAACAGTCCGCACGCATTGTGGCTGAAACGTTGGAGTTCAAGCGCGACATCATCATCACCACCCACCTCGAGCCGGGCGGCAGTCTCGACGAGCTTGTTCGTGAACTGGCGGAGAGCCACGCAAAGAGACGCCATATTCTCCTGGTAGGTCACGAGCCATCGATGAGCACGCTGATCTCGGTCCTTATCTCCGGGCAACCGGGTGCAAAGATCGCCATGAAGAAAGGGGGACTGTGTCGGCTGTCGGTGGACGGTCTTCGCTATGGCCGGTGCGCTACCCTGGAGTGGCTCCTTCCGCCTTCGCAGATGCTGTCGGACAAATGAACTGTGTGGGAATCCCGTCTTTCGTGCGTTTTTGAGCGATTTCTGCATGTTCTGGGGCGTTAGTAACGATTCCTTAACTTGACTCAGGCCGGATAAAGCGTGATGTTGTAGTATTACTTTTGGTGCGGATGAGACTTCTTCCTGAGCCCATGTCACCCGACGATCAATCTCTCCTAGGCGACGCGCAGCTTCGCGGTGATGTCCCACGCTCCTCGCAACGCGCAAAGAAGCGGGGACAGATCGCACATGCGAACGGAAGTCGGCAAACGACGCCGACCGACCGTCCGCCCCAGGGCCAGGTCGCCCTTGACTCATCGCTGTACATCAATCGAGAACTGAGCTGGCTGGCGTTCAATCAACGCGTCCTCGATGAAGCGAGCGATCTCCGCCATCCGCTGCTGGAACGGGTGAAATTCCTTTCGATCGTCAGCTCCAACCTCGACGAATTCTTCATGATCCGCGTCGCTGGCATCAAGGAGCAGGTCCTCGCCGACATCGTCGAGTATTCTCCGGATGGACAGACACCGTCGCAGCAACTTCACCAGATTCACGAACGCGTCGCGAAGATGGTGAAGGACATGAGCAATTGCTTCTGGAAGGACCTGCATCCGCGTCTGGCCGCCGAGGGAATTCATCTTCTCCGGATGAACGAGCTTTCGGACGCCGATCGCGCGACATTGACGAAGGTGTTCGCGAAGGAGATCTATCCCGTTCTCACGCCGCTCGCGTTCGATCCGGGACATCCGTTCCCGTACATCTCGAACCTGAGCCTCAATCTCGCCGTCGTCGTTGGCTCGCCTTCGGGCGACGAGCAATTCGCCAGGGTAAAGGTCCCCGATGTCCTTCCCCGACTCTTTCCCATCCCGAACGGGAGCGCCGACGACCGCACGTTCCGATTTGTCTGGCTGGAAGATCTTATTGCGGAGAATCTAAACCTGCTCTTCCCCGGCATGCTGGTGAAGGAGCGGTTTGTCTTTCGTGTGACCCGAAACGCCGACATCGAAATCCAGGAAGACGAAGCGGAAGATCTTATCTATTCCATCGAGGAATCCATCCGTCAACGCCGTTTCGGGCCGGTCGTCCGCGTCGGAATCGAGAAAACGATGCCTTCGCGCATCAAGCGGATCCTCGTCGAGAACCTCGAGGTGATGGCGGAAGATGTCTATGAGTTGACACCGCCGTTCGGGATGAGCCATCTCATGGCGCTCACGAGAGTCCCCCGGCCCGATCTCAAAGATGAAGCGTTCCACCCGGCCGTACAGCCGTCGGAGGAGGACCTCGAGGACATCTTCGCGTCGATCAGGCACGACGACATCATTCTCCATCACCCGTATGATTCGTTTTCACCGGTGGTGCAGTTTATTAAATCGGCTGTCGAAGATCCGAATGTCCTTGCGATCAAGCAGACACTGTACCGCATCGGCAAGGAATCTCCGCTGATCCCGCTTCTGGTCGAGGCAGCGGAGAATGGCAAGCAAGTGGCGGTGCTGGTGGAGCTGAAGGCGCGGTTTGACGAAGAGAACAATATCGAATGGGCGAAGCAACTGGAGCGCGCGGGCGTTCACGTCGTGTATGGCTTGGTGGGGCTCAAGACCCATGGAAAAATGGCCTTGGTCGTCCGGAAGGAACACGACGGCCTGCGCCGCTATGTTCATCTGGGAACGGGAAACTATAATCCGGTCACCGCCAGGATCTACACCGACCTCAGCTACATGACCTGCCGGTCGGACATCACCGAAGATGTGACGGAAGTGTTCAACGCGCTGACCGGCTACTCGAAGCGCAATGCCTACACGAGACTTGCCGTCGCTCCTGTCACACTTCGCGAACGCGTCATTGCGCTGATTAACCGGGAGATCGAACATGCGAAGGCAGGCCGGGGTGGACAGATCATCATGAAAATGAACGCCCTCACCGATGTGAGTGTCATCGGGAAGTTCTATGAGGCGTCCAAGGCCGGGGTCAAGATCGATCTCATCATCCGTGGGATTTGCTCGTTGCGGCCGGGAGTGAAAGGTGTCAGCGAGTCCATCACCGTGGTCAGCGTGGTGGGACGCTATCTCGAACACAGCCGCGTGTTCTGGTTCGCGAACGGCGGCTCTCCGGAGCTGTACCTGAGCAGCGCCGACATGATGGGGAGAAATCTCGACCGCAGAGTGGAATTGATGTTTCCTGTCGACAATCGGGAGGCGGTCGAGAAAATCTGCCGGGAGACGCTCGTTGCGCCGTTGGCCGACATGGTCCGCGGCAGATTGCTGAGTTCGGACGGGTCGTACTCTTATCGGAATCCCAAAGAATCCTCAGGCGCGGAAGACAGTCAGCAGTCCATCATGCACGTGCGAAATGCCCAGGCGCGCCGCAGGAAGGCGATTCCCAGGGAGTCCCCGCCTGCTTCGCAGGGATAAGCAGACAGGGGCTCCGGGACTGGGACGTTGAGATGATGCTGCTAGTGCATCATCGTGGTGTCCTTATGCGATGATTTCATCGACTTCGTCATCATCGTATTGGAGGACCCCTTTTTCGATTTCATCATCATCGTTTTGGACGAGCCCTTCTCTGATTTCATCATCATGGTATTCGACATCCCCTTCCCGGACTTCATCGAGCTCATCTTCTGATGTTTCCCGCCTTTCATCATCAGTGTATCTGATTTTGCCGTCCCGGATTTCATGTTGCCCTGAGAACCGCCCTGGGCCATCTGCGCCGACACTGATCCTGCGGTAAGAACCGCCGCGACGATCAAAGCAGCCATCATGCCTTTCATGTGATATCCTCCAGTGATTGATGCTGTATGTGAGAGTATGTGATTTGAGAGGTCTTAGCCGAACGTGAATGCAAATGCTTCGATTCCCGGTGAATCGAAATCAAGCCGAAGCACATGCTCTCCGGCTTTCCCTTTGAGGTCGATCACACTGTAGAGGCGGTCTGCGTTGACGGTGATGGAACCATTTTGCACATCCGCGCCTTCGTTTTCGGTGGTGACCGGCTTGCCGTCGAGGAAGACTTTGACCTCGTGCGGTGAGGAGGATTCGCCGGGTCGGAGAACGAGAAACACTTTTGCTGCAAGGAACCGATAGTTCAGCGAGGCATCGCGAGATGCCACCGCATACTCATTCTTCACGTTCCATTGGCCACCGAAGGAGAATGAATTGCGTCGCAGCTGCGCCGGCGGCACGAATGTCCGTTCGCCCACCGGTATTGACCCTCCCTCGGCGAAGTACTCGCTCCGTGACGCACCGAGGTAGGTCTCCGGAGACTGTGCAGCAGTAGGGGTTGCATCCGGCACGCTGCTGGTGGATCCAGTGACCGCGCGGCCGCTTTCCTGTAGAAGGGCTCTGATGGCTTCCTCCATCTCGTCGTATTCTCCCTCTCCGAAATGTGTTCGCCGAATGTTCCCGCGCGCGTCAATGAGATATTCCGCCGGCCAGTACGCATTATTGAAATTGTTCCAGGTAGCGTAGTCGTTATCCTGCGCAACCGGATAGGTGATGGCGTACCGCTGCAGTGCTCCTGCGACGTTGCTCGAATCGTGCTCAAAGCGGAATTCGGGCGTATGGACACCGACGACGACCAATCCCAGGTCCTTGTATTTTTCGTACCACGATTCGAGGTGCGGCAAGGTGCGAATGCAATTGATGCATGTGTACGTCCAGAAATCGACGAGGACAACATGGCCGCGAAGATCATTCAGATTCAATGCTGAGCTCGTATTAAACCAGCGATTGATCCCGACAAGTTCCGGGGAGGGAGTATTTGCGTTGAAGAGCGACGCGTCCCCTTCCGTTGCGCGGACCAATGTCGCCTGTTGTCCGCCCTTCAGCGCATCGATCTGCTCTGCGACTGCCTTGCTGCTTTCGAATCCATTAACGGATTGGCTCAGCACAGGGAATTGGTCGAGCAACTTCGCCTCCAGAATTCTGTCGTAATCGGTGAACATTGCGACTGCGCTGAGAAGCATGACCACACCGAACGCCTGCTGGATCCTGCCCGTGTACCGGGAAAGAAACCGCGTGCGCGTGACGAGCTGCCGTCCACCATACCCGATGGCGAGAAGGGGAATGCCGACACCTGTGACATACGACAACGTCACGAGGACGGTGTCCACGTTGACTTTGCCTGTCGCCGCAAGGGCAGCGATTGCCGCGAGGATCGGACCTGCACACGGTGACCACACGATGCCCAGCGAAGCGCCGGTAGCGAATCCGGCGAAAAAGCCCGAGCCGTGGTCTTGCGTACTTCCTGACCGGCTGCTGAGCCGGCTGATAAGCGCCTCCATGGCTTGCGAGAGCCGGGGGATCGCCATTGCCAGGCCCAGCGCCCCGATGATTACGATGCCTGCGGTTCTGAGAATCTCGGGGTCAAAATGCACGAGGTGGACGAGGGTGGAAATCGCGAGCGTGAAGAAGGCGAAGCTCGTCATGAGTCCGATCGTGATCCCTAATGGCCGTTTGTTTCCCGTCCCGGCGGCCGAGGATGACAGGACGATCGGCAGGATCGGCCAGATGCACGGCGCAAAAATCGTCACAAGGCCGGCGAGGAAAGCAAATCCGATGAGTATGACCATTCTTCCTATACCCTCCAATTTTCGTTGACGGATGTGATCCAGCGGTTTCGTGATGTTAGACGAGGCGGGGGGAGGAACCTTACAGAAAAGAAAGGGAGTGGGAGAGTGGGAGATAGGGAGAGTGGGGGAAGGGGAGAATGGGAGAAGGGGAGAATGGGGGATTTTGAGAAAGAAGTGGAAAAACCGCGATCATTACGCGGAGTTCAGAATCTCCTGGATTTTCCGTTTTTCATCGCTTGAAAGGCTCTCGTTGGCTTGTATTCGCCCGAATTCACGCACCAAACGTCTCGTCTGCTCAAGAAATCTCCTGCAGAACTTGCAGACGAACAGATGAACAATCAGATCCCATGCCTCGTGCGTATTTAGCATGGTATCCTGCCTTTTGGAAATCAGGAACGTCGCCTCAGTGCATGGAATAATCTTCAATGTCGGCCTCAGGCGTGGAGCCAGTTCTTTTCGACGCATCGTCGAATCATGAGTTTCGCTCTGTGCATAATCACCCAATAGTTAGACGCAGAGATTCCCAATTCCTTGCAAATCTCTTCCGAGTCCATTTCCTCGAGATACTTCAAGGTAAAAATCGAGCGCCATTGCGCCTTCAACGTTGCGAGACATTTCCTGAGGATCTCATGGAACTCTTTCGACCGATATTGCTCGTGCGGGGAGGCACTCCAATCAGACGGGCCGGCGGAAGATTTCCATTCGCCTTCCTCATCGAAGAATTGATCGAGCTCTGCCGCATCCGCTGGATCCGACAATGCCACCATTGACGTGGCGGCGCGTCGGTACCGATCAATGATCTTGTTCTTCAGAATTGCGGTGAGCCAGGTCTTTTCCGAACTCTCCCCCTTGAATGATGCAAGATTCTGGAGAGCGGAAAGAAAGGTCTCCTGGACGAGATCGCGGGCCGCTTCGCGGTCATTGACGCGGACGATTGCGTAGCTGAACAACGAGTCGGCGTACTGATCGACCCATTTATCCGGGGAGGCCGTGTTCCAGGGAGCCATGGAGAGATTGTACGAAAACACGACTGCTGGTGCAAGGTCCGGGCAGTGTTCAACGATGGGTGTTTTCTTGGGATCCCTTTTCGGCGGGATTCTTCTTCGTGAATGTTTCTGCGATCCAAATGGTGTAAAATATTACGACCAGAACTCCGGCTGACCACCAGACAATGTCCATGGCAATTCTCTCCTATTCGACAATGTAGACGCGAAACTCTCCACGTCCGCCGTTCGCGCTTGAGCGGGCGGCCGGGAGGAATATCCGGTGGGAACGTCCGTCAAGCGTCATCGTTTTGGCGCCCGGCACGGTTGGGATGGACGCAATGTGCTCATATTGCCAGGGAGTTCGCTGGTGAATAATGTCGAGAGTGCCGTCCTTGTTGGAGACATAGATCATCTGGCGATCCGCATCGAACGACACTCCATCCACGCCTTTGCCGATCGGGAGCGACGTCACCACGGATCCAGTCCTCGCGTCGAGGACGATGAGCAACTGGTTCCTGCACCCAGCGAACAGCCGGTGATTGATCCTGTCAATCGCCAGCCCCGTTGGCGTCGCGCCAGGGGAGAGCGGCCATCGCTCCTCGATCGTGAGACTCACAGCATTGAATTTTACCACCTCGTTCTTGTCTTCGATATTGACGAAGACCATCCCAGTCCCCTCCGCCACGGCGCTTTCGGGTGCGCCGTTCAGGCTAAGGGTGCCGACATCGTCAAGCGCCTGGGTGTCAATGGCACAGCAGTTGCCGCTTCCGCCGTTGAAGGTGAACACCCGGCCCGAGACCGGTTCAAGAAGAATGGCGTCCGGCTTCTTTCCGGTCAGGGGAATTCTCTTCACTTCTCGAAGCGTCGCGGGATCAAAGACGGTAACCGTGGCATCCTTCCCGTTTGTGGTGAACCCCTTTCCCGCAATGACAATACCGTGGACGCCGACCGTGCCTTCAACCGAGCCGATCCGCTTTCGTGTGGTCAGGTCGACAACCTCCACCCGTTCTTCATGTGAGACGTAGAGTCGATTTGCGTTGGTATCGCACGTGATATAGTCCCATCCCCCCGTCCCTCCGATGAGGATGCTGTCATGAAGCGCCGGAAGCGGTTGACCTGAGGCCGGCAGCACGATTGCGAGGAGAAGAACGGCAATTGCAGAGTGAGTCGAAGATTGTCGCATGGATTTCCTTCGTTAGCGTTGCCAGGTCCACGAATCGATGACGCGAAGGCCCATACCCGGTCTGGCGTCGACGGTCTTGATGGTCGCGGTATTTCCTTCAAACGTGGCAAAAGTAATGCAGGGGAACGATCGTTCTTCGGGAGTGTACGCAATCATCGGTCCCTTCGGAGCTGGTTCCTTCCAGCTGGCACCGCCCGTGCCATTGATGATGGTGACCATGCCGCGTTGATCGTCAACGGTCCCATCGGGAAGAAGCGGTTTCGTCCTGATATATTGGTGGGCGTGACCGTTGAAGACGAAGTCCCCACCGTGCCGCTCGAGGCTCTCGAGCCAACCCTTGCATGTCGGCAGATAGGCCTCTTTGTACGTCAGCGCATACGCAGGGTCATGCCAGACACCGATAAGCCAATCGGACGGTTTGACGCGGTCGAGATAGCGATCCAACCAATGCTGCATCACGGTGGAATCCGTGAAGAACGCATCGCAAAACACGACGTAGACGTTTCCCCGATGCCAGGCGAAGAAATGCGTCGTGCTATCTGCATCATTGACGGGGAGAACCCCCCTGGTATACTTGTCCCAGGTGGTCTTCTTGTTGGGATAGGAACTGTGGTCCTCCTCTGCGTCGTGATTGCTGGTGCAAAGGAGAAATCGATCCTTGACGTACAATTCCTTCACGCCGGGGAACCCAAGTGTCCTGTCCCAGTCCTGCTCTGCCCCATGGTGGGTGAAATCGCCGGTGTGAATCTGCACATCCCAGTCTCTGATATCGTGGAGCAGAATCGAGGCAATGTTGGAACACGCATTATCAAGGTTCTCCCGCGAGTCTCCCCAGAGCGCAATGGTGATTTTTTCCTGTGCTTGCAGCGGCAGTGTGAGAAGCAAAGCACAGATCATCATACCGACGGAGCGTCGAATCATCCTTTGACCTTTCGCGATAGAGATGAAAGAAGCCGTGTCGATCGCGATGCGGGAGCCTATCCCGCATCCGGATCGATCCGGCTCACAGAAGAGTCATTTCACCAGCATCATCGTGCGGACATCGTTGTATTGTCCCGCGTGAAGATGATAGAAGTACGTCCCCGAGGACAGTCTGGAGGCGTTGAATTGCACCGAGTACGTCCCTCCAGTTTGCGTCTCGTTGACCAAGGTCGAGACCAACTGACCCAGGAGGTTGTATACTTTTAGCGTGACCTCGCTCTGCCTGGGCAAGGTGTAGGTGATGACGGTGGTTGGGTTGAAGGGATTGGGGTAGTTCTGACTGAGCGCAAATGAGGTCGGGTCGCCTGACGATCCCGGGGCAACCGCGGCGGTGCCGGAAGTTCCGAGAGCACCGATATTCGCATCGCCGGGAAGATTGGATGTGCCGAAATAGGGATTCACCCACGATGCCGGCGGTGTCCACCCCTTGCCGCTGGCGGCCGAATTGGATTTCAGATGGTAGTTGTTTGTGCCGTCGAGAGCCGTCCAATCGTTATCAAAGTACGGCTGGTA
>DATJPR010000207.1:0-20494 GCA_035506295.1 Bacteroidota bacterium
GACCTGCGCATGATGCGCCAATGCCGCCGCGGCGCGACTAAACTCCGGAGACTGGGCGTTCACGGCCTGGCCGAACATCGCAGAATGGTAGATCACGCGCCGCGTCAGCATGGTGCCGATAATCGCGACGCCGAAACTGCCGCCGACCTGCCGGATGACGTTGAACAGCCCCGAGGCCTGCGCCATTTTGTGACGCGGGACGCCTGACAGTGCCATCGTGCTCAACGGGGTGAAAACCAGCCCCATCGCGAAACCACGGATGTAGAGCATCAGCATAATCTGGTGATGCTCGGAGAGGAGCGACAGGAATCCGTTCAGGTAGAGGCTCAGGGCAAGCAATGTGATGCCGATGATTGCCGGCAACTTGGGGTTCACCCTGTCGGACAGCACGCCCGCAATCGGAGCCATAATACCTTGCAGGATGCCCACGGGGAGGAAAACGGATCCGGCCTGAAACGCGGTATACCCCAGCGCATTCTGAAGGTACAACGGCAAAAGAAATGTGCTTCCGAACATCCCCAGGCCGAAAATGAAAAGCACGGCGTTCGATACGGCGAAATTGAAATTGCGAAAGAGCTCCAGCTCGATCAGCGGATGCCGCACCGTGAACTCCGCGATCAGGAACACGATCAGCGCAACGCCCGAAATCACGAACGATGAGATTATGAACGTCGACGTCCATCCTCCCGTGTTCCACGCCGCGTTCCCATCCGAAAGGGCAAGCAGGAGGAACGACAGGAAGACGGACATGGAGACAAAGCCGACGAAATCAAATGATCGGACATGCTCCGTCTTGTACTCGCGCTGGATCACCATCGTCGCAAAGATCCCGAGGATGCCGACCGGGACGTTCACGTCGAAGATTGCCTGCCAGTCAAGATTGTCGATGAGATACCCGCCGACGAGTGGCCCGAGCGAGACGGACGCCGCGGCGGAGATCGACCAGAACCCGATGGCGATCCCCCGTTTCTCGGGGGGAAATTCGCGCGTGACAATTGCCATGCCCACGGGCATCATGAACCCTGCGCCCATCCCCTGAACGATGCGAAAGACGATGAGCGCATTTTCATCCCACGCGAGACCGCAGAGAAATGAGCCGAGCGTGAACAAGATCAGCGCCGCGATATATGTTCGCTTGTACCCCCAGTGGTCGGCGACCCAGCCGGAGGTGGGCAGCATCACGGCAAAGACCAGCAGATAGGCGGTCATGACCCATTCGACCTTGTCGACATCCACCCCGAAGGCCGCCATGATCTTTGGCAGTCCAACATTGACGATCGTGGCGTCGAGCACCGCCATGAACGTCCCGATCATCACGTTCGCCAGGACCCACCACCGATACGATGGATGTTCGTGGTGGAGGGACTCGAACCGGTCGCTGAGCGCCGAACGCACCCGATGATGAAACAGTGCAGCCATGGCAGGGATCGCCTAGTGTGTTTTCACTCTGACTTCGACCGACATGCCGGGGAGAAGAGGGTGCGGGTCGTTCTTCGGCTCCGGAATCCGGTCGATCTGAATCTTGACGGGGATCCGTTGCGTCACCTTGGTGAAGTTTCCCGAGGCGTTGTTCGGCGGAATCAGCGAATATTGCGATGCGGTGCTCGCACCGAAGAGAATGACGGTTCCTCGCAACGTCAGGTCGGGATAAGCATCGACGCTGATCTCCACACCGTCGCCGATTTTCAACGAGCCGACTTTCGTCTCTTCAAAATTGGCTGTCACCCACACCGACCGGAGATCGTAGACCGACAGGATCGGTTGTCCGGCCTGCACCACGTCTCCCGGAAGCGCGTACCGTTTGGCGACAATGCCGTCCATCGGCGCGACGATGGTCATGTTGGACAACGAAGTCCGGACGACGTTGATCTGTGCCTGGGCCGTCGCGATGCGGCTGACGGCGATCTTCTGCTGCGAGTTTGCCGCCGCCAGCGCGGAACGCGCATGCTCAAACTGCTCCTGAGAGATGACCTTGGTCTTGTATTGCGTCTCGGCGCGCTGGTAGTCGTCCTGCGCGCGGTCGACATTGACCTGTGCCAGCACTTCCGCTTGACGTGCGTCCTCCAGGCCAGCCTCTGCCTGGGCTTCCTGCGCGCGGAGATCGGCGTCGTCCAGCCGGACAAGGACTTCCCCCTGCTTCACGGAATCGCCCTCATCGGCTGCGAGGAACACGATCCGCCCGAGCATTTTCGAACTGATCGAGACACGGTTCCCGTCGACAAACGCATCGTCCGTGGAGTCGAAGCCGCGGATCTGCGTGTAATAGTACCACAGTCCGCCTGCGGCAAGAATGATCAGGAACGCGAAAGGGATCAGGATCCTCTTTTTCCGGTACAGCGGAAGCGCGTCGATGTCTCCCTCTTCCCCTGCCGTCTCCTGCGAGATCGGGGCCTCCCCGCGTTGTTCAGTTGGTTGATTCATTGGTGGTATTTCCATCGTGATACGAATTCGAGAGACCGCGAACGAGGAGATCGCTCAACAACTCCTGGTCGCGATGCAGTTCAGCGTAGTCTTCCTCTTGTACTCGAGTGCCGAGCCGCTTGAGCAAACGCAGCCGGAGCCCCTGCAACAGATGGACGACAAGATCCGCCGTGGCGTGGACGTCAATCCGGGAGAACTCCCCGCGCTCCACACCTTCGGCAATGATCGATTCAATCATCCGATAATCGTGCTTCGTGAGAATGCGGAACAGGTCCCCCATGACGGAATCGGACTGCTGGAAGACGGACATGCTGAGACTGCTGAGATTGACAAAGTCACGAAAATAGCGCATCCGCCGGTCGAAATACTGCCGCAACTTTTCGGCACTGGACGCCTCCGCACGAAGCACGGGTTCCATGAGCGCGAGGAACTCCGATTGCTCGTGGTCGACCACCGCCCGGAAGAGATCCTCCTTCGTGGGGTAGTAGTAGTACAGTGAGGCCTTCCCCATCCCGACATCGGCGGCGATCTCATCCATGGTCACTTTTGCGTGCCCAAACTGGGCGAATCGCCGCTGGGCGGCCCGGAGGATGGCAACCTCTTTCCCGGTATGTGATATACTATCTTTTTCCATTAAATTCGACCGTTCGACGTGATTGGTCGAAATGTTAACATCAAAGTGCCAAGGTTGGTTCCAGAATGCAATAAGAATGCAAAGGCCGGAAATTCATCCGGCCTTCGCGTGTCACGCTCGCCCCCTTGCGCTCAGGAATGGATCTCAGAGATGGAACATCGAACCGACCATGATCTGGAAACCACTGGCGTGGACCGTCGGGATGGTCTCGTTGGGTTGCTGCTGCGTCGCACTGTTGATGTTCGACAGGCCGAGGGAATAGCGGACGTCCATCAGGATGCCAAGGTTCTTCATCACCATGAGCTCCGCTCCGCCGCCGAAATCGAGCGCGAAGTCGATGCTCGACGTATTACTCTTCACGTCGGTATCCTGTTCCTGGCCGCCTGCCGGGGTCAGCGCTTCCGTGGCACTCATGACGAGGCCGATGTTGGGTCCAACGAACGCATACGGCCGGATCATACCCTGAAGGAACTTCACCTTGAAGAGGATCGGGAGTTCCAGCTCGTTGTACTTCCCGATGTCGGTCCCGCCTTGCGTATCCTGGTAACCGCCGCCCTTCATTACATAGGTCGGCGAGAACTCGACCGCGAACATCTTCGCAAACTCCAGTTCAGACATGGCGCCGATCATAAAACCGGTGCGCCCGGTCTTCGAGATGTTCGTGCCCACCTGATAGATATCAGGGTTGAACGACAACGTCCCGAAATTCATCCCCACTCTCATGCCCACACCGAACTTCATTTGTGCCGTCGCCGGCAGCGCCAGGACAGCGCTCAGCACGACGATCGCAACAACAAAGAGACAACGTCGCATAGGGACCTCAGATCATGGATGATTGTTGAACTAGATGAAATATCGGATGCCCGATGTGATTGCCAGCCAGAAAAGCGTCAGGCTGTTGCCAAAATAGAGACCGAGCTGAAGATCGGCCGGAATGTAGAGATTCTTTGCAATGGGAAACAAGGCGCCGCCGCCGGCCCTGACGCCAAAGAACGGGCCACCCGTAACAAAGAGCAAGCCAAATCCTCCATCCGCATAGGGGAGAATCTTCGAGCCGGGGATCAGGAAATAGGCCTTGAAGGTGTTCGCCCATTCAATCGGCGTGCCGCCTTCGGTGTTGATGTTGAATTCCGTGGTGACCGCGAACTGCCTCCCGAAGATCACTTCCGCGGTCGGCCCGATCTGCAGGCCGGCGCTTGTGCTGCTCGTGGACGCTGCATTGCCATAGAGACCAGTATAATAGTTGTAGATAGGATTGCTCGCGACACTCACGGTACCAAGCGACATCCCGAGACGCCCACCGACCACCCACCGGACCTGGGCCCACGATGCACTAGACGGAAGAAACAAAAGAACCACGACGCCAACAAACATGACGCGAAGAAGTTTCATGACCTCTCCTTGAGGGGGATGTGAAATGGACTAAAGCTGGATTAATCCTTCAACAACGATCGCGCGATGACGATCCGTTGAATCTCCGATGTCCCTTCGTAAATCTCCGTCACCTTCGCGTCCCGGAGGTAGCGTTCAACGTGATACTCGCGGACATACCCGTAGCCGCCGTGAATCTGGATTGCTTCCAACGCGCTTTGCACGGCAGTCTTTGATGCAAGGAGCTTTGCCATCGACGCCGCCTGCCCAAAGGGCTGTTCCTGATCCTTCAACCACGCCGCGTGAAGGACCAGCATGCGCGCAGCTTCCGTCGCAGTTGCCATGTCCGCGATCTTGAACTGGATCGCCTGGTGCTCTGCGATGGTTTTCCCAAAGGCCTTCCGTTGTTTTGCGTACCGGACCGAAGCGTCCACGCATGCCTGCGCGATGCCGAGCGCCTGGGCTGCTATCCCAATCCTCCCTCCCTCCAGCGTGGTCATCGCAAAACGGAAGCCGTCTCCCTCAGCGCCGATGCGGTTGGCGACGGGGACACGGCAGTTTTCGAAGGCAAGCGACACGGTATCGGAACTGCGAATGCCGAGCTTCTTCTCTTTCTTGGCCACCGTGAAGCCGGGCGTTCCCTTTTCAACAATAAAGGTGCTGATGCCCTTGGGGCCCTTCGACCTGTCGGTCGCGGCCATGACGAGGACAGTGTCGGCGGTCGAACCGTTCGTGATCCAATTTTTCGTGCCGTTCAGAAGGTAATGATCGCCGTCCAAAACGGCAATGGTGTGCTGGTTCGACGCGTCGCTTCCCGCCTCGGGCTCGGAGAGCGCAAACGCGCCGAGCTTCCGTCCGGCTGCGAGGTCGCGCAAGTACCGATCCCGCTGATCGTCATTGCCGTATTTGTTGATCCCGTAGCAGACCAGCGAATTGTTGACCGACATGATGACGCCGACCGATGCGTCGACTCTCGAGATCTCCTCGACCGCCAGGGCATAACTGATGGTGTCAAGCCCCGCGCCTCCCCACTCCTCCGGGACCATCATCCCCATAAATCCAAGTTCTCCCAGCGCGGTGACAAATTCCTTCGGGAAACGCTCCTCCTCGTCCCGCTGGCTGGCCCCTGGCGCAAGCTGCTGTTCGGCAAATTCGCGAGCGGTTTGCCGGATCATCAGGTGGGTATCTGTTAGCGTCAAGTTCATCAGATGTCTCAGGGGAAACTGACGGCTGACAGCCGACAGCAGACAGTTAACAGTCGACAGTATTCATTGGCACTTCCACTTTCCGCTGTCCGCTGTCTACTGTCCGCTGTTCACTGTCCGCTGTCAACTGTCTACTGTCCGTTGTTCACTGTCCGCTGTCTGCTGTCTACTGTCCGCTATTCATTACCTACACTGCATAGTCGTAAAACCCCTTGCCGCTTTTTCTTCCAAGATGCCCGGCGGCGACCATCTTTTTCAACAGCGGGCAGGGGCGATATTTCGGATCGCCGAAACCTTCGTGCAAAACGTTCATGATCGCGAGGCAAACATCCAGCCCGATGAAGTCGGCGAGCGCAAGGGGGCCCATCGGATGGTTCATGCCGAGCTTCATAACCGTGTCGATCGCTTCGGGAGTGCCGACGCCTTCCATGACACAGGACATCGCTTCATTCAACATCGGCATAAGAACGCGGTTGGAGACGAAGCCCGGGTAGTCGTTCACTTCGACGGCGGTTTTGCCCAGCGAGGAGCAGAAATCGAGGACTGCCCCGGTCGTTTCATCGGACGTCGATATCCCGCGAATCACCTCGACGAGCTTCATGACCGGCACGGGGTTCATGAAATGCATCCCGATGACATTGCCGGGCCGTTTTGTGACCGCCGCCAGCGCGGTGATGGAGATCGACGAGGTGTTCGAGGCGATGATGGCCCCGGCAGGCGCGCTGGCGTCGGCAGTCCGGAAAATTTCGCTCTTCGTCGGAAGGTGTTCCGTGGCCGCCTCGACAATCAGCGAGGCAGTGGATGCAGCGGACTTCAGGTCTGTGGTGAGGGTAATTCGCGCGAGGGCTTCCTGACCCGTTTCCCGGGTGAGGGTCCCCTTCTTCACCTGGCGTTCAATATTCGCCGTGATCGCCGCGAGACCTTTTTCGCACAACGGGAGCGTCATGTCGCACAAGAGCACGGGGAACCCCGACGCCGCGAAGACATGGGCTATCCCATTGCCCATGGTGCCGGCGCCTACCACCACGATTGTGCGATGATCATCTTTGGCCATGTTCGAGCGATCTTCTATGCGGAGGGATCACGTTCGTTCGACGACAAGCGCACTTGCCTCGCCGCCGCCGATGCAGAGCGTCGCAAGGCCGTAATGAGCATCCCGCTGTTCCATCGCGTGCAACAACGTGACCAGAATGCGGGTTCCGCTCGCGCCGATGGGATGCCCCATGGCGATCGCGCCCCCGTGGACATTCACGCGGTCCACGGGGATGTCGAGCGTTTTCATGGCCGCAAGTGTGACAACGGCGAACGCCTCATTGATCTCGAAGAGGTCGATGGCGGAGAGCGAGAGCTCGCTCTTCATCAGCACCCGCTCGATCGCTTCCGCCGGGGCGGTCGTGAATTGAAACGGTTCTTTCGCATGCGACGCCTGCGCCACGATGCGCGCGAGCGGCTTGACCCCGAGGTGCTGGGCAGTTTTCTGTGAAGTCACGACCACGGCCGCCGCCCCGTCGCTGATCTTGGACGAATTGGCAGCGGTCACCGTTCCGTCCTTCGAAAAGACCGCTTTCAACTGCGGGATCTTGGCGAAGACGGTCCGCTGGACGTCTTCGTCGACGTCGACGACCATCGGCGCGCCCTTGGGGTTCGGGATTTCGACCGGGACAATCTCCTTTTGGAACCGGCCGGTGGCTTGTGATTCCTGGGCCCGCGTGTAGCTCAGAATTGCAAACGCGTCCTGCTCGTTGCGGGTGATCGACATTGATCGCGCACACTGGTCAGCCGCGCATCCCATCGCCTGTTGATTGTATACGTCGGTCAGGCCGTCCTTGAGCATGGCGTCGACAAGCTCGCCGTTTCCCATCCGGTAGCCGTCGCGCGCTTTTTCCAGGAGGTACGGCGCGTTGCTCATGCTCTCCATTCCGCCGGCAACCACGATATCCGCGTCGCCGAGCGCGATCGCCTGGGCGGCCAGCATGACCGCCTTCAACCCCGAACCGCATACCTTGTTCACGGTCAGGCATTGGACCGAGGGAGGGAGTCCCGCGAAGATCGCCGCCTGCCTGGCAGGGGCCTGACCGACACCCGCGCTCAGCACGTTCCCCATGATCACTTCGTCCACCCGGTCCGCGCTGATGTTCGCGCGGCGAAGGGCTTCGCCCACGGCAACGGCGCCGAGTCTGGGAGCGGGAAGCGCGCTCAGCGATCCCCGGAAACTGCCGATGGGCGTGCGGCACGCAGAGAGTATGACAGGCTCATTCATGGTCGTAATGAGAATGGGGTGAGGCAAAAGGCGGGGTGATGCGAGAGCAGAAATTCAGGGTCTTGACGTCGTCGTGATTCCCGCATAGGCATTGCTGGAGCAGCCGTCGGGGCTGCCATTCCGTGTCACCGGCGGCGTTGCCGGTATCAACTGCTCATCATTTTCAGGAATTCTTTGTTCGATTTTGTCCCACGCATCTTCTCGAGCATGAATTCCATCGCTTCCACCGTATTAAACTCCGACAGCAATTTGCGAAGGATCCAGATCCGATTCAAGTCATCGGCATCGATCAGCAATTCCTCCTTCCGGGTCCCTGAGCGGTTGATGTCCATCGCAGGGAATATTCTCCGGTCGGAAAGCTTCCGGTCGAGGATGATTTCCATGTTGCCGGTGCCCTTGAACTCTTCAAAGATCACCTCGTCCATCCGGCTGCCGGTCTCCACGAGCGCGGTGGCGACGATGGTCAGGCTTCCTCCCTCTTCCAGGTTTCTCGCCGCGCCGAAAAACCGCTTCGGTTTGTGCAGCGCGTTCGCATCCACACCGCCCGACAGAATCTTACCGGAATGGGGAACCACGGTATTGTGTGCCCGCGCGAGACGCGTGATGCTGTCGAGCAGTACCACGACATCCTTTTTCGCCTCCACGAGCCGCTTGGCTTTCTCGAGCACCATGTCGGCAACCTGCACGTGCCGCTCCGGCGGCTCATCGAATGTCGAGCTGACGACCTCGGCATTCACCGATCGTTCCATGTCGGTGACTTCTTCCGGGCGCTCGTCGATAAGAAGAACGATGAGTTTCACTTCGGGATGGTTGCGCGTAATGCTGTTGGCGATTTTTTGCAGGAGGATGGTCTTCCCCGCCTTTGGAGGGGACACCACCATGCCACGCTGTCCCTTGCCGATCGGCGAGAGCAGGTCCATGATCCTCATCGCATATTCGCCGGGAGCCGTTTCGAGCTTGATGGTGTTGTTCGGATAGAGAGGCGTAAGGTTGTCAAACAGCACCCGTTCCCGGATAAGATCGGGGTTCTCGTCGTTCACCGCCTCCACGCGGAGCAGCGCGAAAAACCGTTCTCCTTCTTTCGGTGGCCGCACCTGCCCGCTGACCGTATCCCCGGTCCGGAGGTTGAACTTTTTGATCTGGGAGGGAGAAACGTAGATGTCGTCGGGCGAAGGAAGATAATTGTAGTCCACTGACCGAAGGAATCCATAGCCGTCCGGAAGGACCTCGAGGACCCCACGGCTGAACGTCAGGCCACCCTGTTCAGTCTGTGCTTCGAGAATCTTGAAGATGAGCTCCTGCTTTCGCAGATCGCTGTAGCCCGAGATGTTCAGATCCCGAGCGATCTGATTCAGTTCAGAGATCTTCTTGGACTTCAGTTCTGCAATGTCCATCGGCATGGAGAATGTGCCTTTCAGAATAACGAGGAAGTTCTACTTTTGGCAGTGCCGTTTGCGCTGGCTTCATGCCCATTCGCAAACGGAATGAAATGACGGATCAAGAGGTGGTGGTTGGGAGACGTCAGAATGCCCGATGAGAAGCGAATTGGTGGAACTCGAAGCAACCCCAGTAGCGGGAACACATCAGACACCCAGAATATACATCTAAACACAAGAAATGTCAAGAAAAATTCCCGCCTAGCGAGCGAAATTCGGCGATTTCGTGCTTCAGAGTGCCGCCATCGCCTCCGCAACAACATAGTGGGAACCAGTGATCAAAATTGTCCGTGCGCCTGCCAGACGCCGGGCCGCCTCGACGCCGGCAGCCACTGAGGCCGCGCTCTCGACGCGAAATCCGGATTTTCTTGCTTCACGAGTCAACTCTTCGATCCCCAACGCTCGCTCGCCGTGCGGAGCAACGGCGACAAGTCTCCTGCTGACTTTCCTGAGCTGGCGGAGGATGCCGCGGAAGTTTTTGTCGGCCATCACGCCGAACACAACGACCGCCGGGCGATCTTTCCTCGCACGCACCATTGCCACGAGGGCTTTAATGCCGTCCGGATTGTGTGCGACATCGAAGATCAATCGTCCGCGCGGAGTCTCGACGGTTTCATATCGGCCGCGAAGACCGGTGTTCGTTCTCACCCGTTCGACGCCCCGAAGGACATCCTCGTCGGAAACCTCGCGCAACAAGCGGGTCTTCTGAAGGACGCTTATCGTCGCAACGGCCGCTTCAACGTTGCGCTTCTGATGTTCTCCGACAAGACCGGGAACGACGTTCTTTCCCTTCAATCTTCCCTTTCTGAATCGCAGCACGTCGCCATGCTCCGTGGCCCGCACTATCGACGCCGCCGGGACGAAGGGCGCGTGTCGCTGCCGCGCAATCCTTTGCAACACTCTCTCTGCATCACGCCCGCGCACGCTTGAAACGACGGGCCTTCCACGCTTGATGATCCCACCCTTTTCCGCCGCTATGAGCGCGATCGTGTTCCCAAGGATCTGCGTATGATCAAGCGCAATCGACGTGATCACGCTTACCAGCGGTCGGAGGACGTTCGTCGAATCGAGACGCCCTCCCAATCCCGTCTCCACCACCGCGATGTCAACTCCCTCGTCGGCAAAATAGCGGAACGCCACGGCAGTGGTTGCCTCGAAGAACGTCGCGTGAACCCGTTCGATGACCGGGCGCAGCTCCTCGACATATTCAACAAGCCGGCGCGTCGGCATTTCTCTGCCGTTGATGCGAATGCGTTCTGTGAAACGCAGGAGGTGAGGAGATGTATAGAGACCGGTCCGGAAGCCCGCTTCCTGGAGGATCGAGGAGAGAAATGCGGAGGTGGAGCCTTTCCCGTTTGTGCCGGCGATGTGGATGGAGGGAAATTTCCGATGCGGATCGTCCAGCGCGCGCAACAGTGTCCGGCTATTGCGCAGGCCGAATTTCATCCCCCGTTGTTGCAGCGAGTACAAATAGCGGAGTATGGAGCGATACGAATGCAACGCGCTGTCCCTCAGAGCCAGCTGTCGAGAATGGACACCGAGGCATCCGCCTTGAGCGAGCCGACGATGTCGCCGACGTCCTTCACCCCGCGCTCGTTGCACCACTCGGCGATCCCCGCGGCCATCTTGACCGCGCAGTCAGGTTGCACGAAGTTCTGCGTTCCCACCTGCACCATTGCCGCGCCGGTCACCAGGAATTCGAGGGCATCCTGTGCGGTACGAATCCCTCCGATGCCGATCACGGGGATCTTTACTGCTTTCACGACCTCATAGACTTTTGCCAGGGCCACCGGTTTGATCGCCGGACCTGAGAGTCCTCCGGTCACGGTGGAGAGGAACGGCCGCCTCGAGTTGATATCGACCGCCATGCCGATAAGGGTATTGATCACCGACACTGCGTCTCCGCCTTCGCTTTCCACCGCCCGGGCGAATTCTGCGATGTGTGTTACATTCGGCGTAAGTTTGACGATCAACGGCTTGGACGTCAGCGGACGTAACCTGCGCGTGATCTCCGCAACCGCCGGGCAGCTCGTCCCGAAATTCAGCCCTCCCTCCCTGACGTTCGGGCAGGAAACGTTGATCTCGTATCCATCGACCCCTTTTTGCTCTTCAAGAAGCGCGAGCACGGAGCAATACTCATCCACGGAGCTCGCCGCGATATTCGCGATCACGGCGGTCCCCACGGTGCGCAAGAAAGGAAGCTTCTCTTCGATGAACCGATGCACGCCGATATTTGCCAGCCCGATGGAGTTCAACATCCCGCTCGCGGTTTCGATAATGCGCCGCGGGGGATTCCCGTCCCTCGGCTTGAGGGAGAGCGATTTGGTAATGATGCCGCCGATCTGTGAGAGATCGACCAGATCAGCGACCTCATCCCCATAACCAAAGGTGCCGGAGGCGACCAGCACCCTGTTCTTGAATTCGACCGATCCGAGTCGATACGATGTCGTCGTCATGGTCAGATCTTGATCCTGCGGATATCGAACGTCGGGCCGTCCTTGCACATCAATGCGTACCGTGTCGGTCCCTCCGTAAGTTCGACCGGACAACCCTGGCAGATCCCGAAGCCGCACGCCATCGAGCCTTCGAGGGAAACTTCGCAGGCGATATTTCGTGCGCGCGCAACTTCGGCGAGACTGCGAAGCATGGCCGTGGGACCGCAGGCGAAAATCTTCGGCCGCGCGAACTGTGCACGCGCAAGGTTGTCCCGCAGCATGTCGACGACGGTACCGTGGAATCCCATGGAGCCGTCATCGGTTGCCACGTGAACATCCTGCAGATAGTCGGTGACGAGATGTTTCTTTGACCGTGCACCCACGAACGTGCGGATGCTCTTCCTCTCTTTCAAGAGGTCCCGGGTGAGGATGGGCAGTGGCGCAATGCCAAGGCCGCCGGCAACAAGGAGGGCGGTGTCATACGACCTGTCGCTCACGACGAACGGGACACCGAGCGGACCCAGAACGTCCATCAGATCCCCCTCCCGTTTCTTCGCGAGCTCCGTTGTTCCCCTGCCGATGACCGAAAAGACGATCTCGAGCTCTTCGCCCTCCACGCGATACACGCTGAACGGCCTTCGCAAGAGCGGCTCGGATCCCTCCCCCACTCTGATGTTGAGGAATTGTCCCGCGCGGATGGTCGCAGCAATTTCTGGGGAACGGAAGCGTAAGACAAAAATGGAATCGGCGACGGGGCGGGAACGGACAACGCGGCAGGAGAAGACGTTCATCGAGGGACCTGGCGGACGTTCGCCGAATCCGCACCCGGTGGCTTGGGGAAGCGGGTGCGCACCGAATCCTCCGCTTCGTCGATGCGGCCAAGCCTACCCCGCTGAAATACCGGATGTTCGGTCGAATCGACAGACGTACGCTTTGGCTCCACAGAGGGGGGTGCGGGCTTCTTCAATTCTCCTTCATTTCCCTTTGCCTTCGCTTCTTCGGCCGCCTTCTTTTTCGCTTCCTCGGCCGCTTCCTCTTGTGCCTTGCGCAGTTCGAGGTCTGCGGCCTCGACTCTCGGTCGGACGAATGCGGCGTACGAGGAAGAGGGATAGTTCTTGATCAGGTTCCTATATGTCGTAAGCGCGCTGTCGCCCAGCAGAAGTTTCTCTTCGTAGAGCCATCCGACCGCATACTGTGCGCGCGAGGCGAAGGGCGACCGTGGATGGGCTTTGGAGACCGCGAGAAACGAATCGATGGCCGACTGGTACTCCCCTTTCAAGAGCAGTTCTTCCGCCTGATGGTACTCGACTTCGGCGGAGTCGACCGTCGCCACAACGGGCGGGAGCCCGAGTTTGCGACGGGCGACAGTAGCGAATTCACTCTGGGGAAAATTCTGCACGATGCACGAGTACAATGAATCGGCCACGCGTTTTCCTGCCACCGTGTCGCGCGACGTCACAATTTGCGCATGAACATACCAGGCGCGAGGAGTGTTGGGACCGTTCGGATATCGCGTCAGCAGAGTGTCAAACCACGCCTCCGCCGAGTCGGGCAAGGAAAACCCGGCATAGAAAAGTGTCGCCAGCTCGTTGATCGCGGACTCGAGCCGGGCGTGAAGGGTGTCGACGGGGACAGGCGGTGTCGACGGCTTGACCGCTGCGTGAACGGTATCCTGCGAGGGGAGTTTGGAATCTGCCTGCGCAGGCTGGACCGTGTCCGATTTGCTCCCGGCCGCCGTCCCCGTGTCGATTTGTGCCGGAGCGTTCGCGGCCACGATGAGGAGGCTGTCGTCCAGCTGAATCGCCTTTCGATAGGTTGCATAGCGGGTCATGAGATCGTACCGGGCAGCGACCAGCGGAGCAAACGTGAACTGCGCGTTCGCGCCTTTCCCTCTTCCATAGGCCACCCGCGCTGAATCGAAATCACCGTAAATTTTCTCCCAGAGCAGGCCGAGATGGTAGTCGGCAGCCACCGCCCACTCCGAACGCGCGTAAGCGGTATCCACGTACTGGTACTGCTGGATGGCAAAGGGGTAGTTACCCATGCGCCGGTATGCGTTGCCGGTTTCCACGTCCACCTGACCCCAGAACTCCTTATAGTTCAGATTGTGTCGCATCGACGTGAGAAGATCAAGCGCTTTGCCGCCCCGGCCGAGACGGGAGAGCGTCGTCGCCTCTCCGAGCAATGCGTGATAGGTGATCACGTAATTGCGGGATTCTTTCTCGGCCGCCGTGTACATTTTCAGGGCCTGGGCAGAATCCGATCCTGCGACTGACATGTCGCCCGCGACAAGGTATGCCGTCGCACGAAGGTCTGCATTCCCACCTTCCTCCCCCGCGACCATGTAGTACGAGCACGAGCCCTGATAGTCCAGCCGGTCAGCGCGAATCCTCCCCATCAGCATCGCGGCGTACGCCTCGTTCGCGCGATCGCCGGCTTGCTTCGCATCCTCGTAGACCTGCTTTGCGGACGCTTCCGCCCTATCGAGATTTTTCTCCTTGTACTCGGCATAGGCCATCCAGACGCGCGCTTCCATGACCAGCCCGCTCTGCGGATATGTCGTCAGAAGCTCCTTAAACTTCCGGTCGGCACCGGTAAAGTCTCCCTGGTAGAAAAAGGCTTTCCCGATCATCAGGAGGGCGTCATCGACAAATTTCGAATCGGGGTGGTCCTGAAGCAGCTTGGAGCATTTCACGACGACGGTCGTGAGCTTGGTCTTTGCCGCGGCCGAGGCGTTGAGGTCGATCAGGAGATTGCGGCCGGAGAGCTTCGTGTCCGGCTGACCCCATATGTCTTCTTCCGCCTGGTTGAACAGCGTGCTGGCATTGTAGTAGGTGTTGAAATACGCGCCGAGAAAATCACCGACCACGCACCCGGTGAACGCGAGCAGCAAGACCAGCAGGAGAAGGGCGAGATACAGAGGAGGGTTGTACCGGACCACGCGCAGGGCTCCCATCACATCGTTGACGCAACATAGGGAGTTTTCGTTCGAAAATCAATTCTTTCCCCCCGGTTAAACCTTTCCCTGCGATGGTTCATCCAACGTGCACATGAGGCAAGGAAGAAGTTCGACCGACATCTCTGAGAAGGCACCGTGCAGGCCGGCGTGACCATGGAACGCAGCTGTAGTCCGGTGGATCAGCAGAAGGCGGGCTTCATTGATCCAACTGAACAAGGGAAAGAGGTTTGACCATGAAACGGCAATTTGTGGCACTCGTGCTCGGACTTGCCCTCGTAGCTTCGACGGGATTTGCTCAACCGGATCCCGGTGGCAAGGGACCGGCAGGTCAGAACATGCGTAGACAGATGGTGGAACGGCTTAACCTGACCGATCAGCAGAAGCAGGAGATCGGGAAGCTCAGGGCAGAGTTCCAGAAGACAATGATTGCCAACAGGGCGAAAGTGCAATCGCTTCGGGTTGACCTGCGAACCGAGATTGCTGCGGACAATCCGGATCGCGGTGCGATCGAAAAAACCACCCAGGCGATCTCGTCGGTGCAGGCGCAGATGAAGATGGATCTTATCGGCCACCTGTTTGCGGTCAGGGCTCTTCTGACGCCGGACCAGCAGAAGATCTTCAAGAATGAACTGATGCAAATCGGTGGGAGAATGCATCAAATGGTGCGCAACAGGATGATGGGTGGGATGGGCGCACGGATGGGAGGGAGGATGGGTGCGCGGGGCGGCGCAGCTGGAGAGTAGTTCCGTCTCCTGTTCGCACCATGTTTGGAAACACAAGCGGGTAGTGAGTGCTGCTCAGCGTGAAAGTGCCTCTGGCGCGGGCGGCAGGCAATACCCGCTTTTCTATGTTTCGGCTAAGAGTAGGAAGAGGGACGTAGGAAGTACGAAGAAGGAGCGGTCGATTCTAGAGTATGCAGTAAGCAGTATGGAGTGAGCAGAAATCGGTTGCCAGGTCGCCTACCTTCAGAGTCACAAACTCCAAGCGTCCCCCACTCTCGCGCTCCCTCGCTCCCGCACTCTCCCACTCTCGCTCTCCCCCTCTCCCCGCCCTACGGCCGCGTCGGCCGCACGTCGATCTCCGAAATCATCGCCCGCTGCGGCGCTGTGACGGCAAAGAGCACCGCTTCCCCGATATCCTCCGGGCGTGGGATGTTGTCACCCTTCTTGCCATTCGGACTAAAGCTCGTCTCGACCGATCCCGGATAGATGGTGACCACGCGGATATTGTGCTCACGCACCTCGAGCATCAGCGATCCTGCAAACCCGCGTAACGCCCACTTCGTGGCACTGTAGCCGGTGCCACCTTTGAAGCTGTTCTTTCCTGCAAGCGACGCAATGTTGACGATCGCGCCGCGGTCCGCCTTCGCCATGGAAGGCAGGAATGCCTTTGTCATGAGGAACACTCCCCGCACATTCACCTGCCACATCTGATCGAACTCCTCCACCGACAGGTCCGCGAAGGGTTTGATAAATCCCAGTCCGGCGTTGTTGACCAGAATGTCCAGTCGACCGTATCGGGCGATGACCGTGTCGGCACACCGCTGAACCGCGGCGGGGTCGGAGACGTCGACGACGACGCTGCTCGCAGAACCGTTCTCTGCACGTATCTGTTCCGCAACGTCCTCGATCTCACGCGCCGATCGCGCGCACACGACGACGTGCGCACCCTCACGGGCGAGCGTCAGCGCAATCCCCTTGCCGATGCCCCGCCCTCCGCCGGTGACGAGCGCCACCTGTCCCGAAAGCCGCGCGGATTCCATTACGGTTTCATCCGTTCCGCGATCAGCCTCAGGAATTCGCTGCGCGTCTTGTCGTCATCGCGGAACACGCCCAGCATCGAGCTCGTCGTTGCTACGGAGTTCTGTTTTTCCACGCCCCGCATCATCATGCACATGTGTCGCGCCTCGATCACCACGCCGACGCCTTCAGGGTTGAGCGCTTCGTAGATGGTCTCGGCGATCTGCTGCGTCAGGCGTTCCTGCACCTGCAGTCGTCGGCTGAAGACTTCGACGATGCGTGGAATCTTGCTGAGGCCGAGGATCTTCCCGTTCGGGATATACGAGACATGCGCTTTGCCGAAGAACGGCAGCATGTGATGCTCGCAGACGCTGAAGAGGTCGATGTCCTTGACGATCACCATCTCGCTGTATTTCTCGTTGAAGATCGCTCCGTTGAGCACGGCCGCGATGTCCTGATGATAACCCTTGGTGAGAAACTCCCACATCCGCGCGACCCGCTCGGGCGTCTCCTGCAGTCCTTCCCGATTAGGGTCCTCTCCCAGGGTCTCGAGCAGCGAGCTGATCAGCCCTTCTGTTGCATGATCTGTTGCGGTCTTTTCCATGATGTTCGGCGGGGCTGTTGGGTCACCCGCGATATTCGACGACGTTGTTTGCCGACTCGTACAGTTTGATGGAGAACAGGGTGCCCTCCGGGATCTTCGGCGCGAGGATTTTCCAGAACGCGATCGCCATGTTCTCCGCCGTGGGGATCGTGCCGCGCATGAAGTCGACGTCCACGTTCAAATTCTTGTGGTCCACGCGGTCGATGACCTCCCGGTCCACAATGTCTGCGAGCTTCTTCAGGTCGATCACCATCCCCGTGTCCGGTGGGGGATCACCGCCGACCGTGACTTCAATGTCGTAATTGTGCCCATGCCCGTTCGGGTTGTTGCACTTGCCGAACACCTCGCTGTTTTTCTCATCCGGCCAGCGCGGATTGTAAAGACGATGCGCCGCGCTGAAGCTCGCCCTGCGTGTCACATACACCATGATAGGATTCATCCTCCATCGCACATCTCTGTCATTGCGGGGCAGGATCACAACACCCCGAGGACTTCCTCGACGTGTCCCTCCACTTTCACTTTCGGGAACACGTGGGTAATTACACCCCGTTCATCGATCACATACGTCGTGCGCACGATCCCCATGAAGGAACGGCCGTATAGGGACTTCTTCTGCCACACGCCGTAGGATTTGAGGATCTGCTTCTCCTCATCGCTGACCAGGGAAAACGGCAACTCATATTTCGCCGCGAACTTGTCATGCGACTCCGGCGAGTCGGCGCTGACACCGATGACGACGGCCCCCTTCTTCCGCACGGCATCCCAGTGGTCACGGAAGTCACAGGCCTCCTTCGTGCAGCCCGAGGTATTGTCCTTCGGATAGAAATAGAGGACGACCTTCTTGCCTCGAAGGTCCTTCAAGGATACGCGTTTCCCCCCGTTCGAGGGAAGAGTGAACTCCGGCGCCTTCGATCCAGGTTCGAGCATGTCTGCGTTCGGGTTGTGGTGGACTATGCTTTCGCGACCGCTGCCTTGACTTCCTCATACGGCGGCTCGACGCCGGGATTTTCTGATATCCAGGCGTACTTCACAACACCTTGAGGATCGAGAACGAAGACCGCACGCTTTGCCGCCTCATACCCGTCGATCCCGGCAAATGAAGGATACGTCCCTGCATATTGCCGGCTGACGCTGTGCGTGAAATCGCTCAGAAGCGGGAATGCCACTTTGTTCTGATCGGCGAACACCTTGTTCGCAAACGGCGAATCGACACTGATGCCGACAACCTGCGCGTTCATCGAGTTGAAATTCGCCATCGCGTCGCGGAATGCGCACACTTCCTTTGTGCACACCCCCGTGAACGCACCGGGATAAAACACGATCACGCTTTTCTTTCCCAGGAACTCCTTGAGAGAATGCGGCTTCTTCTCCGTGTCCACCAGAGTGAAATCGTGTGCCTTCTGTCCTACCTGTAGCGCCATACCATCCTCCATGAGTCGTGAAATTCGTGATTGGTCAGAGCTCGACCTTTAGGTGGGCGATGAATGTACCGTTGGTGCTCTGCATGTTCCCGAGTTGCATCTCGGTCGAATCGAAGAGATACTGCAGTTGAATCCACCATTGGTTGACGATTTCCCAGACCGCGCTCAGCTGGATCGTGCGCATCTTTTCGAGATTGCCGTCCAGAAAACGGATCATCTCCGGATCCGTGTCGCGGTGCGGCGCGAAGACATCGCCACCGACGTTTCGCACGAGAGCTCCCGTGCTATCGACAATATTCAGCCCTTTGCGCATAAAATTAACACGCACGGAAAAGGTGAGGTTCCGCAACGGCCAGTAGTTTATGCCAAACATCATATTGTCGGCATTCGGCCCGATCGAGGTGCCGATCAGTCTCCCCTGCGACGTGTAACTGTCCTCCCGTGATCGGCCGTGGGAAAAGACGTACGGTTGAATGCGCGTGTACTCGACGGTCAGCGCAGTGTTCCGGATGCCGAACATATCGGCGTAGTACATCCCTGCCTGCCAACCGTATCGATCGGACCATTTGTCGCTGAAAAGATCGGGCAGATTGAAGTCATCGTACAGAATCGAGCCGGTCAACTCGAGGTTCTCAAGGAAATGGGTGCGGATATCAAAGAGCCAGAACATATTGTCCCGATCACCGCGCGCCCTCTGGGCCGACTCGAACAGCATGAGGGGATTCAAATAGGCGAGGTCCGGCGCGCGGTTGCTGTACACAACCATTTCCTGGAACCCAAGGTCAAGCACCTTGGGAAACGAGAGCTCAAAACGATGAACGGCCAGATACTTGTCTGCGGCAACCGGCTCGGAGAACGTCGCAGACGTGTCGAACGGAAGCTTGAATGCGAGGTTCGACTCCTGCCCCATCAGCGAGGCATGCAGAAACGTATACTTGAACGCCTTGTAGTGGAAGTCTGCCCGGACGAAATCGAACAGTCCGATATTGTCGGAGATGGTCAGTTTCTGTTCGTACCCGCTCCCCCACAGGACGCGCTCCCTGCCGATCTGCGCGCTGATCAATCCACCATCGTATCGGAGATAGCCTTCCGCGAAATCAAAGTTCCTCGTGTTGGTCACAGAGAGTTCATGACTCTGCGAGAGAATGGGGTCGCGCTGGAGCAGTTCACGGCTTCCACGGAAGCCAGCGTTCGTGACCTGCAAAAAGTATCCGACCTTGCCATAGATCGTGCCACGCAAACGGCCGCCGAGCTGAAGGTACGCTGCATCATTCGTCCCCAGATCGTCTCCGTGGATTCCCCGATAATCGACATCGACGAGACCGTTGACAAAAACATTCAGCGTTGAATCGTGCGCGTGGTAAAGATACTTCTCCCTGTTCGAAAACGTCCCGAGCAGCGCGTCGCCGACGGTGGGCTCCTCCGTGTCGATCAACGAATGAAAGGCATCCGTGTTCCCCGTCAGGTCGAAATGAAACTCCGAGAGGTAGTCGTCCAGCCATCCCTGTTCGGAGACGCTCAGGCGGCTGCGCTCGCCATCGAGCGTCTTCAGGTACCCGGCCACTTCCCGCCGGCTGATCGGTACGATGGTACCGTCATATCCCTCAATAAGCCCTTCCACCGACATCTTCTTCAGGAAGGAGTAGACGGGATTCTCCGCGGGGACATCTTCCGCCTGCGCCCAGATGGTTGTAGGACCGAGAAGTGACAGAGCAACCATTGTGAAGAGAATCGTCCACCAGCAGCGAAGATGAACCCCTGCACGGCATGCACGGCCCGAGCCCTGGTTCCCGATTCCCGACCCCTGCTTAGAAGTACATTCCATACCAGATCACTCCCGGTTTGATGCGCACGGCCGGCAGGGGGAAATGGAAGAAATTCAGGCATTCACTCAGCGTGCGAAGGAAGGCGGAATCCTGAGGAATGATCTTGGTCATGTCAAGGTCAAACGAGAGAAAATAGACGCGGTATGGATTGGTGCTTGCGATGTCGCGCGCGCCGTATCCGAA
>DATJPR010000208.1:0-25448 GCA_035506295.1 Bacteroidota bacterium
TCGCTCCAACAACAAGAGAATATACCGATACCATCAGTGCCGCGGACGAGCCGTACTATGTCGTCGTTTCAGTCGATACCGCCGGCAATGTCGCCAGGTCGCTCCCCGTGTATTCCGAGCGGATCGACACGACGCCGCCGAGCGTTCCCACCGGACTCACAGGCTCCATCGACACACTTGGCATCGTCACCCTTCACTGGCATCGCGGCCCGGAGCCCAATCTCCTCGGGTACCGGGTCTATTGGTCCAACTCGCCTGTCGACACCTTTGCCGTGCGAGTGGGGTGGGTCATCCCCGATACCTCATTCACGGACACGATTGAAATCCACACGCTGACGAAGCGGGTGTTCTATAAGATCACCGCGGTGACCAGACGCTACGTCCCATCGAAATTCTCTCCGATGCTCTCTCTGCTGCGCCCGGATGTTGTCCCACCGGCTGGTCCGCTTTTCACCTCCGTCCTTGTTTCCGACACGACTGTCGCGCTTCGGTGGACGGCCAGCACGAGTGCTGACGTCAGCCACCATCGGATCCTCCGACGGCCGCTTTCCGATACGCTCTGGAAGGCACTGAAGACGCTGGGGCGAAGCGATACGTCATTTGTCGATCGCGAAGTTGTACCACGGACGACATACGAGTATGCGATCGAGGCGATCGACAGCTCGGGACTCCATTCAAAACCGTCTCCGACGGTGGTCGCGCGACCTTACGACACGGGGATCAGGCCGCCGGTGCAAAATCTCCGCGCCACGTACCTTCCGAAGGACGATGTGATCACACTGACCTGGGCGTACAGGCCGGTAAGGAAGGAGAAATTCTGGTTCGTGATTTATAGAGAATCCGGAGGAAACGGCCTGACCGTGTACAAGTCGGTTGACGGCACGGCCCGGACATTCAAGGATTCACCTGACAACGGGAAGGGAAAATACCGCTACGCGGTGAAGGTCGCGACAGAAGTCGGCGGCCAGCCGCCGCTTTCCGAGCAGGTCACGGTCGACGTCCAATAACCGCCTCCGGTACCCCTACCGCAAAAAGAAATCCGGGAGGTTATCTCCCGGATTCCGATGCGGACTTCGAGCGAATCACAGGTTGACGAGGATATCTTTCTAGGCTATAGTGGCGGGTCCGGCGACATTTGCCCGGGCTTTTGCCAGCATCCCTTTCGTAGCGATGGAGAGTGCTCCGACCCCGACAATCAGTCCCGCCAATGCCACGAATAGTCGGAGAATAGGAACAAACATCATCACCTCCACCACCAGAAGTCCTACGGCAACCGTTCCGAACAACGCCCAACCCTTCTTCCCCTCCAATCCGAAGAGCCGGCTCCCGATCGCAACCCCAAGAACGAGCTGCGACAGGTAGAGGAACCAACCATACACCGCCATAAGCAGAAGTCCAATCGGTATGCCAATGACGGTGATACAAAGGACGAGTGCAACGAAAGGCGCAACAATCAAGACGATAACACCCCACAAGATGCTCTGTCCGGGCTGATCCATGAGCACTGTGCCGGGAACAGTGAGATGCCGCGGCAAGAGGAACGAAAGTGCCAGCGCTGTGACAAACAGCGTGAGACTCAGGATGAGCTGAAAGCAGAACGCCAACTTCCGCATTCCCAAGATGTACCTCTGTTCTTCCGTCTTTTTCATCGCGACGTGAACACTGCCGACCACGGTGCCGTGTTCGACGGACACTTTTTCGGAATCACTCGTGAGAATGGAGAGGTTGCCGCCGACCAACGCTCCCTTGTAGGAGTTGAAGCGGTCTGCCGTGACATCCATGTTTCCCCTCACCGTGTCGGTCAACTCGATTTGCCCGCCCGCAACGCGTGCTTCACGGGCGACGGTGCCGTTGATTTGCAGGTTGCCCCCCGCGGCGAGCAGATTGTCCCCGATGGTCGCTCCCCTGCCGATGACGATCGTGCCACCCGCCGCGATCACACTCTTTCCTGTTTTCCCGGTGACCCGGACTGAGCCACCTGCGGCAATAATCCGGTCGGTGACGGTCCCGCTGACATTCACCTGTCCTCCCGCCACAATCAGCTCCCCGTTGATCGTCCCCTCCACCTCCACAACACCACCGGCGACATAGGCGTCGCCGTTCACTGTTCCAAGGATGGAGACCTGATCGCCGCCCGCGAAGTACCATCCTTCATGGACTTCACCGGCCGGAAGGACAACTCTTCGCATATCTGATCGGGTAAACCCCCAGTCGCCATACGTGAACGCGAGAGTCCCCACAGCCAGAACGACAACAAGTGTAATGGTGAGTATTCTCATGGAGAGGCTCCTTCAAGGTGATGAGTGTTGTTAAGATAGCCCAAAGAGAATACGATTAGCAAGCGCAGGAGATTCACTACGTGGCGTCATGGGACTAAAGCGGCCGAAGTATCAGACAAATCAGACACGATCGCTCTCAGGCTGGACACTCCGAAGACAATCTTTAGCGAAGTGCGACCATTGGATCGCGCGGGCGCGGGAGAGTGAACCAAAGGCCGTCGAGAAACCGCATTTCATCATCATCGAGGGTCAGCGTGATGCCAGGGAGATTTTCTCTGATCTGTTCAGCTCTGGTGGCACCCATGATCGCGGACGTCACAAAGGCATGAGAGAGCACCCACGCAAGCGCAACCTGGCTCAGCGATTTATTCCGCAGAGCAAAGAACGCCTTCATTTGCTCAACCGCGTCGAAGTACGGGTCTTGCCAATATCGATTCCGATAGAGTTTCCCCGCTTCGCCAAGCGCAAACCGTCCGTTTGCCTCGGGAGGCGCATCCCGCCGGTGCTTGCCGGTGAGGAACCCTCCGGCGAGAGGATTGTAGACGATCACACCGACGCCTTCTTGCTCACACAAAGGGAAGAGTTCACGCTCGAATTCTCTGAACAGGAGATTGTATCGCGGTTGAATGCAATCATAACGTGCAATCCTCAGAGCATCACTTTTGGAGAGCGCGAGGGCAAGCTGGTAAGCAAGATAATTGCTGCACCCGATGTACCGCGCTTTCCCCGCCCGCACGACATCGTCAAGCGCCCTGAGCGTCTCATCGATCGGGGTCTCAGCATCGTAGAAGTGGACCTGATACAGGTCAACGAAATCGGTCTGCAGTCGGCGAAGGCTCCCATCGATGGCATCCATGATGTGACGACGCGATAGCCCCTGGTCGTTGGGCCCGGATCCCATGCGCCCGTGGCATTTTGTCGCCAGGACGGTCTGGTGTCGCCTCCCGGGGTGGGCCTTCAGGTAGTTTCCGATAATTGTCTCTGTGCGCCCTACGGTGGGGGGCTCCGGCGGAAGTGGGTACACATCGGCGGAATCAATGAAGCTTATTTCTGCTTCATAGGCCGCGTCGAGAATCTCGAACGATGTCCTTTCGTCGCACTGTCTCCCGAAGGTCATTGTCCCAAGGCAGACCTCACTGACCTTCAGTCCGGAGCGTCCCATATGTTTGGTCTTCATCGATGTCCTCCCTGTCCGAATCTCATCTTCCTTGCGAATTTCCGTGCCTGGTGTCCCAACCTAAACAGTTCTTCGTGCAGTGTCAAGGGAATATCACAACCCTCTTCTGCAGAACGTCGTTGTTTTCCATCCCGACTTTGAATATATTTTATGATACGTATCCCCTTTGCTCCCACCTGTCGACGTTCAGTGCATGAAACGTATCCGCCTCGTTGTCGTTGAAGATAATCGCCTTCTCCGGGAAGGACTTACGGCAATGCTTAAAGAGCAACCAGATATTTCCCTGGTTGCTTCGGTCGGAAACGGCGATGCCCTCATGCACCCAACCCTCACCCGCGCCGATGTGATCCTTCTCGACCTCATCCTCGGAAGCCGGACCAGTCTGCAACTCGTATCGTCACTGATCTCGAAGAGCCCGAAGTTGAAGATCGTCGTCATGGACCTTGGACCTGATCAGCCAACGCTCATGGAATATGTCGGTGCCGGCATCGCCGGCTTTGTCCTGAAAGATGCGACCTTCGACGACTTCCTGCGCACCATCCGCCTGGTGGCCGCAGGTTCAAAGGTTCTTCCTCCTTCCCTGACATCCTCCTTGTTCTCCTCCATCGCCGAGCACGCAGCCCGCAAGGGAAAAGGCAACCTCTTCAAATCTGTCAGGATGTCTTCCCGCGAACGGCAGGTCGTGGAACTCATCGCGGAAGGGTTGAGCAACAAGCAAATTGCAACCCGGTTGAACCTTGCCGTGGACACCGTCAAGAGTCATGTCCACAACATCCTCGAGAAACTTGCCCTCCATACGCGCCTCGAAATCGCCAGCTATCACCACAGCGGCGGTCCCTTCTCCAAGCCCGATCAGATCGATCGCCCCGGCAAAGAGTGAGCGCCTGATCCCCCCAAAGGATTGACGTGCCGAAATCAACACTTCGGACGATTTTTCTGAGACACAAATCCCCTACCGTACACGTTGGATTTGACTTCATCAGCTCCCGCATCGCGTCTTCGCAGGAGAATCGATTCTCCGGAACCACCGCACTCGCGGTTATGGACGCATTCAGACGCCGGACAGGCACGAGGAATCCCTGCAGACGAGGAAAAAAAAGACGAGTCGACGTCTCCTCCGACCTCGCCGTAGTCGAGCGAAGGAACGCAAGGCTGTCCTCACCCTGGTGGAACAGGGTGTGCGGAGTTTCATACTCGGTGGAGCGCCGATTGGCGACCTCAAGAAGGTTGTCCTTTCGGCGTCGCGGCAGAAGGGTCATGTGCATCCTCTGACGGGAGCGGTGTTCAGGCGCATCGTCCGCGATGCGATCAGAGAAAGAAAGCGGATCAACGGGACACGAAAGGGCCGACGGCCTCCCGATCCGCGCTTATCCAACAACCGGTAGGGATCAGGCATGCGAACACTGCGCATCGGAGTCATCGACCTTGTCGCTCAGGGTCCAACGAAGTCGCTGTGGGCACGCGTCATGCACGCAAACCTCGCGAGCATCATGCCGCAGGTGGTGGCCGCGTGGTGCAAACGGCAGGGACACGAAGTGTCGTTCCTCTGCTATACCGGTCTTGAGGACCTGGCCACGTTGCTCCCTAAGAATCTCGACCTGGTGTTTATCGGCGCCTTCACGGAGTCTGCACTCCTCGCATACGCCTTAAGCAACCAATTCCACGCGCAGGGGACCGTGACGGTTCTCGGCGGACCGCACGCACGATGCTATCCCCAGGACGCCCAGAAGTATTTCGACTATGTGCTCGGCTTTACCAACGAGTCGATCATCCAGGAAGTCCTCCTCGACTGCGCACGGCACTCACCCCTCGGACTGCGGCTTTCCGCTCAACGACAACCCACGCACCTTCCGAGTGTCCGGGAACGCTGGGAGCTCATCGAGCCGACGACAAAGAAGGCGCCGCTGATCAAAATGGTCCCCCTGCTCGCGAGTATCGGATGCCCCTACACATGCAGTTTTTGCATCGACTCGACTGTCCCCTATCAGGTGTTTGATTTCGAAGCGACGAAAGCCGATCTTCGCTTTCTATTGACAAAGTTCAAGCGCCCCCTTGTCGCATGGCACGACCCGAATTTCGGCGTGCGATTCGATCAACTCATGGATGCGATCGATGATGCAGTGCCGCCCAACCGCATCGATTTCATCGCCGAAAGCAGTCTCTCCCTTCTCTCCGAACCGCACCTCAAGCGCCTGAAACATACAGGATTCAAAGCCCTTCTTCCGGGCATCGAGTCCTGGTTTGATCTCGGAGAGAAATCGAGAACAGGAAGCATCCAGGGGATCGAAAAGGTCCGTCGTGTCGCCGACCACGTCAATCTCGTACTTCGCTACATCCCTTACGTCCAAACGAATTTCGTGCTCGGCATGGATGGCGACTCGGGAGAAGAGCCCTTTTCCCTGACACGCCGATTCATCGATCTCGCACCGGGGGCGTTTCCCGGGTATTCACTGCTCACGGCGTTCGGCGAGGCGGCGCCTCTCAACCTCGAATACCAGCGCGACAGCCGCGTCATAGGCTTTCCCTTTACGTTCCTCAACAACAACGGGGCCATGAACGTCAAGCCCCTGAACTATGACTGGCCGGAGTTCTATCGTCAAGTCATCGATCTCACGAAGTATTCCTTCTCCTCCCGGGCAATCCTCAAGCGGATCACGGGAACGAGCAAGGTTGTGCCCAAATGGATGAACGTCGTACGGGCGGTCTCCTCGGAGGGCTTCGGGAGAATTCGATACTATGGAGAAATTCGTCGGCGGCTCCTCAGTGACGCCGGATTCCGGGACTACTTCGAACAGGAGTCGGACATTCTGCCCGAGTTCTACATAGATCGTATTCGGACCACACTCGGCCGATTCTGGGACTGGCTTCCACAAGGAGCCATCCACCACAATCCTAATGCATATCTCGCATCGCAAGTCGGGACGCCTGTCGCCGCCTCGGATGAAGAACGGTCTGTTGCTTAGTGGCCGGAATTTCGCATCGGCAAGATATTGGGTCGCTTCACTGTGCGTGAGAACCTTTTGACGGGACGGACTATTATGACGGATAACGGGACAATCTGGAGAACTATCCGGGAGAATCTCCCCAAGCAGACATGGGTCCCCATCGCGGACATCTACAGGGCAGTCGAGGTCCATACGCTCCTTGACGCAGAAGATCTGGACACGAGCCTCTCGCGATCCGGTATCCCGCGGTGGCGCACAAACGTCCGTCGTGTCTTACTGGCAAAAAGAGATGGGGGGCGAGTGCATACAAGGCAACATCCACCACGGGGGTCCTCAGAGAATCAGGATAGACGGAAGTAGAATCTCAGGGCCGCGAGGACTTGCATTTGGTCGACGAATGCTGTATCTTAAAAAAGTAGTTCAATTGTGTACACCTTTGGTACGTTTTTTGGTAATCCGGTTTCCCGGAGCCCGGTCCACTCGGTAATTCTGCGTGAACCTGTGGCTGAACGGCAAAGATCGCAACCCTGGTGCTTTAACGACGGGGTTGCTTTTTCTTTTTTGTCCCTTCCAAGACTCTTATCAGACGTTTGTACATGACCGCGTCCGCCGGTGGCGGAAATGAAGTCATACTAAGGAGCTGAACCTTGGAAAAAGGAACAGTCAAATGGTTCAACGAAGCAAAAGGCTTCGGTTTTATTACGCGTGAGACGGGCGAAGAAATTTTCGTCCATTTCAAGGAGATCGTGGGAAACGGGTTCAAGACCCTCAAGGAGACCGACAAGGTCGAATTTGAGGTGGTGAGCGGACCGAAGGGACTGCAGGCCAGGGGTGTCTCGAAGATATAATCTTCGACCTGCGCGTGAAACGAGAAAGCCCCACTCGATTGCGATCGGGTGGGGCTTTTCCTATTCAGCCGCCAGGCGAGACCTGGTTAACGGCCGTTTGCCGGCGGTGGAGCAGTTTGCGCTGGCGCTCCCTGTGCAGGTTCAGAGGTCGGCGGTAGTTGCGGCGTCACTGCCCCGTGAGAAGGAGTTCCGCGCTGCAAAACGCTCTGCGCGTTCCCGGAACGGGGCAGGAAGAAAATGTTTGTGACCAGCGCGAGAATGATGAAGAGTGCAGCAAGGACCTGCGTTCCACGTATCAGGAAGTCGGCCGTCCGACGCACCCCAAAGACCATCCCCACATTCCCTCCACCAAACGTTCCCGCAAGTCCTCCTCCCTTGCTTGACTGCATCAGGATGACGAGGATGAGGAGGATACTGACAATGAGTTCGAGAACGATCAGGAATGTGAACATGCGCTTTCCATGAGTCTGGCGATGAATGACCTTCAGTATTGTAATATACGGAGAGACCCAAAATGAATCAAGACCACCACCTCTTTTACTGTCGGCCCATCCCCTTCTCCATTGACTACCGTCCATTTCCCATTGTCGATTGAGATTTTATCCATCATAGCCCCATCTATTCATCTTCTCCCACGTCACCCCTTCTCCCCCTTTCCCGGTCTCCCCTTCTCCCGTCCGTTCCTTCCCGAGAAGGCTCTCCACGTACTTCCCGAGCACGTCAAACTCGAGATTGACCTTCGTTCCTACGGCGACAGAGTCGAGTGTCGTGGCTTCGAGGGTGTGCGGTATGATCGAAACACTGAACGTGTCCCCGTCCACCGAGGCGATCGTCAAACTGATACCATTGACGGCGATGGACCCCACAGGGATCACATACCGGCCGAACCTTGAAGGAAACGCGATCCTTATCAGCTTGCTGCTCTCTCTCGGCTCGATCGCCATGACCGATCCGACACAGTCGACATGTCCGAGGACGACGTGTCCGCCCAGGCGATCGGAGAGTCGCATCGGCAGCTCGAGGTTGACCGATGAACCCCCCTTCAACTCCCCGAGCGTTGTTTTCGCAAGGGTCTCCTCCACCGCGACAACGGTGAAACGGTTCTTCGACCGTCGGACCACCGTCTGACATGCGCCGCTAAGGCTGACGCTGTCGCCGACCTTGAGTTCGCCAGACGACGCAGGCGCCTGCACGGTCAGCGTAACTCCGCCACCGCTCCGTTCTGCTGCAATGATCTTGCCGACTTCTGTGATGATGCCAGTGAACATTGTGCTTAACCTTTCCAGACTCCAATGACCCGCGGATCGTATTTCTCCCGGAACGCCCGCAGTAGCACGTCCGGCCCGACTTGCATTGCCGTCAGAACACCGAGATGCTGTTCCTTCGGTCTGAACACGGGCGCCACCGCGCCACCGAATGCCGGCATGCCGCTCCCGACGACACTCGGTGCGACAAAGAGGCTCCACTCGTCCACGAGCGACGATCCCGCAAATTGGCGGAAGAGATCTCCGCCGCCTTCGACGAGAATCGACCGCATCCCGCCTTCAAAGAGCACCTGCACAAGCTCGTCGAGCGCGATCCGTGAACCCCTGGCCGGGATCGCAAACAGTTCCACTCCTTGACGTGCCAGGGAGCGAACCAGCGAGCGGTGACGTTCGATGGCGTGTGCCGTGGTGCAGACGATGACCCTCCGCCGATTGGCCCGGGGGAATTGTAGCTCTCTGGACGTCAGCGTCAACGACCCGTCAAGGACGACGACGTGAGGATCCCGCCCCCGCACATGTCTCACGGTGATCGACGGCCGGTCGAGATGCACGGTGGCTGCTCCGACCAGGACTGCATCGTGCGTTGTCCTCCAACGGTGCACCAGACGGCGTGACGCCGGCGAGCTGATCCACCGCTTCGCGCCCCCGGCGATCTTCCCGTCAAGCGACAGCGCAATCTTGACGTGAACGTACGGCCTTCCTTCGGTAATGTGCGTGAAGAACTGCCGGTTGAAAAATCGCGCCTCCTCCTCCAGTACTCCCACCGTGACGGCGATCCCTGCCGAGGTGAGCATGCGGATCCCGCGCCCATGAACCAGAGGGTTGGGATCCTTTGTCGCAATCACGACCCGACTCACACCCGCCTTGATGAGTGCCGGCGCACAGGGAGGCGTCTGTCCCTGGTGAGAACAGGGCTCAAGACTGACATACATCGTACCGCCCCGGGGATCCTCGCGGCATGACCGGAGACATTCCTGTTCGGCATGAGGCGCGCCATACCGCCTGTGCCATCCCTGCCCGATGATCCGTCCTCGCTTCACCATGATTGCCCCGACCATCGGATTCGGGCTTGTCAATCCCGCCCCACGCGATGCGAGTTCGAGACAGGTCCGCATCATGGCGTGATCGTGATCGCTCTGTTGACCCTGCTTCATTGTTTGAGCCAGAACTTAAACGTCGACCCGCTCCCCACCTGACTTTCGACGCTCACGGCGCTCCCATGCGCCTCAACGATGTGCTTCACGATGGCCAGGCCAAGACCCGTTCCCCCAACTTCGCGTGAGCGGTCTTTATCGACACGATAGAATCGCTCGAAGATCCTCGGGATATGCTCCGCCGCGATCCCGGACCCGGTGTCTTCCACCCACACTTCGATCTTTGCATCGACGGCCTTTGCGCCGCACACGATCCTCCCGCCGGGATCGGTGTATTTGATGGCGTTGTCGATGAGGTTTGTCAACGCCTGTTTTAGCCGTTCGCGATCGCCGAACGCCGTCACCCCCGCTGGAACATCAACACTCGTCTCAAGCGACAGCGACTTCCGTTTCGCGTTCTCGGCCATTTCCTCGACGGCCCCGTTGATCAGCTCCCGCACATCGAAATACCGGAAGCTCATCTTCATGTCGCCCGATTCGATCCTCGAGATCTCGATCAGGTCGTCGAGCAACGTGCTCAGGCGGCCAGCGTGTTTATGCGCCTTCTCGAGGAACTCACGGTTCACGGATGGATCGTCGACCGCGCCGTCGAGCAGGGTTTCGATGAAGCCCTGGATCGAAAAGATGGGCGTTCGAAGCTCATGGGAGACATTGCCCAGGAACTCCGTCCGGACGCGTTCGAGGCGGCGGAGCTGCGCGATATCGCTGGAGAGTTTTCCCGCAAGATCGTTGATCGCGCGTGCCAGCGTGCCGAACTCGTCATCGGACCTGACATCGATCCGCTGCTGCAAATCGCCGTCGCGGATGTGCACCGCCGTGGCGGCCATCTTCAGGATCGGACGCGTGACGCGTCTCGATACTTGGAAACTGAGGATGATGTTGACCACCAGCGCAAGGAGCCCGACGCTCCAGATGATTGCCTGAACCCGGCTATCGATGGCTTTGATGGCATTCAGCCGGATCGCCGTCCGCACGAAGCCGGAATCGAGCATGCCGAGTCGAGCACCGGTCAGCATCTTCGCCGCGTAGAGGAGATCCTCCTTCAGCGTCACACTGTGGCGGCGATCGATTCCGACATCGGCCGTCCGGGCTTCCATCACTTCCGGCCTGCGACCGTGGTTCTCGAGGCGTGCGAGAGAATCGCGTGTCACATCCGAGTCGAAGACCACGACGCCGTCCCTCCGGATCAACGTCAGACGCAGGTCGAGTGTCCTCGCCAGGTGCACCAGTTCCTCATCGCGCGCGCCGGTTGTATCGACCTCGAGTCGACCGGTCTCGAAAAGAGACCACAGGGCGTTCGTCTGCTGTCCCAGGCTCGTGAGGGATCGATCGTCGAGATAGGCGTTGATCTGCGTGGAGGCGAGTATGCTCAGCACAACGATGGTGCCGATGGTCAGGAACAGGTATGATGCCGTGATCTTTGTTCTGATGGTCATACGAGACCTTGGGCAGTGGGGTCAGGGGCGATACCGGTACCCGACGCCTTTGATCGTCTCGATCGCGGCGGCATCATCCCCGAGTTTTTCGCGGATCTTGCGGATATGCACATCGACCGTCCGGTCGACGACGACGACGTCGCTCCCCCAGATCAAATTGAGGAGCGTTTCGCGGGAATAGACTTTTCCAGGGTTTCCTGCGAGGAGGGCAATCAACTCGAATTCTTTGCGCGGGAAGAACACCTCCTTCTTCCCGATGGTCACCGTGTACGTGGAACGGTTGATTTCCAGCCTGTTGACCTTGATGACTCCTTCGTCGGCCGCCTCGCCATGCGGCGATTCGTACCGTCGGAATATCGCCTTCACGCGTGCGACCAGCTTCCGCGGGCTTATCGGCTTCTGAATATAGTCGTCCGCCCCGAGTTCAAGACCGACCACCTCGTCGATCTCCCCCGCCTTCGCGGTGAGAAAAATGACGGGGATGCGCCCGGTCTTCGGGTCCGCCTTCAATCGCCTGCACGCCTCGAAGCCGTCCATCACCGGCATCATCAAATCAAGAATCACGAGGTCGGACCCCGGCGCCTTCTCCAACGCCTGCTGGCCGTTGTGCGCGACCCCCACCTCGTACCCTTCTTTCGTCAAATTGTACCGGATCAAATCGACGATATCGCGCTCATCATCGACCACGAGGACGCGTTTTTTCATGAGGCCTTCTCGCCGGGATCGGCAACGCTGATCTCTTTCCCGAGACGCCCTGAGCGATACACGGCGTCAACGACCTTCATCCGCTGCACCGCCTCCTCGACCGTGGAGATGACCGAGTGCTTGCGCTGCACGGCTCCGAGGAAATGCCGGAGCTCGTTCTCGTACGACTTGCGGAAGTTCGCCTGCCGGTTCTCGATTTTCGCGGGCGCGACATTGACGAGATTACCGTGAAGCGGCTTGATGATCCGGAGCGGCTGGAGGCTTGCCGTTCCTTCTCCACCGAAGAAGAATCCGTAGTACACATCGTCTTCGACGGTCATCGACCAGCTCACCTCGATCATGATCGACGATCCACCCGCGAGCGTCAGCGTCGCAAGAGCGGTATCCTCGACGCCTTTCGTGCGGTGATGGTACAGGTGGGAGCCGACACGGACAACCTGGGGGTATCCGAGAAGCCACAGCGCAAGGTCGAGCATCACGATCCCGAGGTCAATGAACACGCCTCCGCCCGACTTGTCCGCGTTCAGGTACCACGATGCATCGCGAGGGCTCTTCCGCAACCACCCGGTGCGGGCATACGTCACCTTTCCAAGTTCCTTCCCTTCCAGGAAGCTTTTCAGAATCATGGTGTCGGGTCGGAACCGGTGATTCATGCCGACCATGACCGCCTGCTTGTGCGAGCGCACCACCTCCGCGATGGCGGCCGCTTCGCTGGAATGCCGGGCGATCGGTTTCTCAATGAGAACGTCGACACCGGCTTCGATGGCTGCAATCGCCAGAGTCTTGTGCGCGTCGGTTGAAGAGCAGATGACAACCGCCTTCAGCTCTTCCTCCTTCAGCATGGCGGAGATGTCGGCGTAGGTGCGCGGGACGCCGAATTTCTCCGCCACAAGGCGCGCCTTCGGTCGATCACGGTCGCAGAGCGCAACCACCTCGACATCCGGAAACTTCAGCAGAATCGGAAGATGAATCACCTGCGCTACCCAGCCCACACCGACGACACCGATGCGAACTCGCTCCATTAAGGCACCAGGGATGAATGAGATGAGGAAGATGGGGAGACCGGACGAATGTCGCCATGGAGGAAGTCCCTGATCACGGCAGCAACACCTGCGGGATCCAGGCGAAGCTCGGCATATAATTCAGCGGGCGTTCCATGACCGATGAACCGATCGGGAATGCCGTGGGCCATGACGGAGACGCCTGGTTCCTTGCCCGCGAGATATTCCAGGATGGCGCTGCCGAAACCTCCGACAATGCTGTTGTCCTCGAGCGTGACGACGTGCGCGATGCGAGAGGTCACCTCGTCCAGAAGCTCCGTGTCGATCGGCTTGACGAACCTCATATTGACGACCTCGCACGAGATCCCCTCTCCCTCAAGGAGTGTCGCCGCCTTGCTCGCAACGTCCACCATGATCCCGACGGCGAGCAGTGCGATATCGGCGCCCTTCCGAAGCGTCTCGCCTTTCCCGATCGGGATCAGATCGAATCCTTCTTTGCGGGGCAGCCCGAGACAATTGCCCCGCGGATAGCGCAACGCGATCGGTCCGTCCTTGTGTTTCGTCGCCGTGAAGAGCATATCGCGAAGCTCGTTCTCGTCTTTCGGCGCCATGACGGTCATGCCCGGGATCATCCGGAGATAGCTGAGATCGAACGCGCCGTGGTGCGTCGGTCCGTCGGCGCCGACCAAGCCGCCTCGGTCGAGCGCGAACACCACATGGAGATGCTGGAGAGCGACGTCGTGAATGATCTGATCGAATGCGCGCTGCAGGAATGTGGAATAGATCGCGACAACGGGCGTGCATCCCTGCGTCGCAAGGCCTGCGGCAAAGGTGACGCCGTGCTGCTCCGCGATCCCGACGTCGTAGAACCGTTCGGGCATCGATCGCTGCAGGCTATCGAGCCCGGTACCGTCCGGCATCGCCGCGGTGATCCCCACGATGGTCGGGTCGTTCGCCGCAAGCTCTGTCAGCGCCTCGCCGAAGATCCTTGTGTAGGACGGCGGTCCACTCGATTTCTTGAGCGCAACGCCGGTGTCCTTGTCGAAGGGCGTGACCCCGTGGAAGTTCTGCGCGTCCTGTTCCGCGGGCGCGTATCCTTTCCCCTTCTGGGTGCTGACATGAATGAGGATCGGTCCGCCGTAGTCCTTGACCTCCTGAAAGATCTGGACCAGGTGCTGGATATTGTGTCCGTTGATGGGGCCGAAATAGCGGAACCCCAACGCTTCGAAGAGAATGCCTGGGGTGACAATGACCTTGATCCCTTCTTCCAGGCGCGCGGCCGCTTTCCGGATCCTGTCGCCGATACTATCGAGTCTCCCCGCCAGCTCGTAGATGTTTTTCTTGACACGGTTGTAACCCGGGTTGGCAATCAGTCCGGTGAAGTAGTTGGAGATCGCCCAGACATTCCCCGCGATCGACATGTTGTTGTCGTTCAGGATGACGATCATGTTCTTTTTGAGAAGGCCGGCATTATTCATGCCTTCGTAGACCATGCCGCCGGTCATCGAGCCGTCGCCGACGATGGCAACGACCTTGTACTTTTCGTTGTTGCGATCGCGCGCAGCGACCATGCCCAGCGCGGCCGAGATAGCGGTGCTGGCGTGTCCCGCGCCGAAGGTGTCGTATTCGCTCTCCGATCGTTTGAGGAACCCGCTGAGCCCGTTGCGCTGGCGAATGGTGGCGAACCGGTCCTTCCTTCCTGTCAGTATCTTGTGGGGATAGGCTTGATGCCCAACGTCCCAGACGAGTTTGTCGTACGGGGTATTAAACACATAGTGCAGCGCAACGGTGAGCTCCACGGCACCGAGGCCCGCCCCGAGGTGTCCCCCTGTTTTCGAGACGACTTCAATCAGATATTCGCGTACGTCGTTTGCCAGCAGCCGGAGATCGGCCAGCGTGAAATCCCGAAAGTCCGCCGGAACATTCACCCGGTCGAGATAGGTATACGTCTTATCACTCATTCGGTAGATCCGCAGTATCGTCGATGATTTTCAGCGTGCCCGCCAGGTCTTTCTCCAGACGTTTCACGGTCAACGAGGCCTGCTGCAGGCGCTCCGCGCATGAGCGCGTCAGTGTCAGCCCTTCCTCATAGAGCGCCAGCGATTCCTCAAGGGGAAGCTTCCCTTCCTGAAGGATGTCGGCGATCTCTTCCAGCCTGTGCAACCCATCTTCGATCGAAGAGGCCTGCTCACTCTTTTTCTTTGTCGCCATGCGTGCTCTCTCAGTCGATCGTGGACCGTGCGCTTCCGTCGTTGAATTCCAGGGAGACCTTGTCGCCCGAATGGAGGAGTTTCGATCGGACGATGACGTCGCCGTTCCGCCGCACAAGAACGAACCCCCGCTCGAGCGGCAAGTGCGGATCAAGCGCCGCGAGGCGCTGTGCCACTGCCCGATGACGCGTTTCAAACAATGTTAATCGATTGGCAACAGCAAGGGAAAGGTCCTGGTGAAGATCGTCAATGCGCTGGACATATTGTCGTAGAAGGTCAGCCGGTCGGCCAAAACCGTAACTGGTCAAAAGGTGGGCGATCCGCTCCTTTCGCTCAGCAAGATGACTCTCAACTTCCCGCTTGATAGTATACCAAGAATTGGCCACTTGATCAAGAACGGCCACGCGGTCCGGAACGACCAGCTCTGCCGCGGCCGAAGGCGTCGGCGCTCGCAAATCTGCGACATAGTCGGCAATGGTATAGTCGACTTCGTGCCCGACGGCGCTGATGACCGGAATACGCGAGCGCGCGAGTGCCCGGGCCACCGGCTCCTCGTTGAACGCCCAGAGATCTTCGAGAGATCCGCCTCCCCTTCCAACGATCATGACATCGATATCGGGAATGGTATTCAACTCGTCGATGCCGGCGGCGATGTCTTCCGCCGCTCCGACACCCTGGACCTGGGCGGCCCGAAGAATAATCTCCACCGCGGGGAATCGCCGCGCAATCACCGTGAGAATGTCGTGGATCGCCGCCCCCGTTGCAGAGGTCACTACCCCGATCTTCTGCGGGATTTCCGGGATCGGCCGTTTTCGATCGGCGTCGAACAGCCCTTCGCTTTCCAATTTCTGCTTGAGACGATCGAATGCCAGTTGAAGCTCTCCGACACCGACCGGCTTGATGCTCCAGGCATCAATCTGGTATGCGCCGCGCGGCTCATACACCGTGATCCGACCGCTCACCACCACCTTCATGCCATCCTGGGGCCTGAAGGCGAGAAGCCCGACCCGGCTACGCCACATCACGCCGTTCAACTGTGCCGAAGCGTCTTTGAGAGAAAAGTAAAAATGCCCCGACGTGTGGATCTTGGCATTCGACAGTTCGCCGGTAACCACGACAGAAGGGTAGCCGACCTCCAGTGTCGATTTGATGCGGCGCGTGAGCTCGGAAACCGTCAGGACCATCGGCTCTCTCGCGCCCGCAGGATGGGAGATGGCAGGCATGGTCTGAATATACGCCTTTTCCGCTCGATCTGCATTTCTCAGGTCGACGATCGACGGGAGTCCATTGACCTTCGGGTATTGGTCTATCGATGAATTCTCCGTATCTTTGCAGTCCATTGTATCGGAGACCTCATGAAGCTGGACGTCCTCGCCATTGGAGCCCATCCTGATGATGTCGACCTTTCGTGTGGAGGAACGGTCATCAAGCTTGGGAAGCTCGGCAAAAACGTCGGAGTGCTTGATCTCACCCGGGGAGAACTCGGCACCCGGGGCAACGTCCACCTCAGGGCGCAAGAGGCGCAAGACGCCGCCGCAATTCTGGGAACGAAGATTCGTGAAAACCTGGGGCTCCCGGACGGGAACATTGAGAACTCGATGGAGAACAAGCTCCGTCTTGTGACGGCACTCCGTCGTCATCGTCCCGACGTTCTCCTGTTTCCCTTCTGGAAAGACCGCCACCCGGATCACGAACGGTCCTCCATCCTGTGCAGGGAATCCTGGTTTCTCGCAGGGCTTGAGAAGGTGCGGACGGAAGATGACGGTGTGGAACAGAAGCCCTGGCGGCCGCGCGCCTATTACCACTACATGCAGTGGTTCGAGTTTGAGCCGAGCTTTATTGTCGACATCAGCGAGGAGTTCGACCGCCGGATGGAATGCGTCCGCGCATTTCGGTCGCAGTTCTACGATCCGTCCAGCGCGGAGCCGCAGACCGTGTTGAGCACCCCGGAATTTCTCGAGATGTTGAAGACCCGCATGGCATACTATGGGAACAAGATTGGCACACGGTACGGTGAGCCGTTCTTTTCCCCACAGGCCATCAAGATCAGAGATCTCCACCTTCTCAATACATGAACGCTCCCTTCCATCCGCTTGTCATTCATTTCCCCCTCGCCCTCCTGACAACGGCCGCAGTTCTCGATGTCGTTGCCATCGTCTTGAAGCGCGAAGAACTTTCCCGCGCGGGATGGTGGACACAGCTTGTCGGAACAGCCGGGATCCTCGTCGCCGTCCTCACGGGCATTGTCGCGGAGAATGCAGCGGCGATTCCGGCGACGGCGGCGGCGGCTATGGATATGCATGAAGAGCTTGCCTTTGTGTGCGCATCCGCCTTCGCCGCGCTGCTCCTGTGGCGGGTATCAGCGAAGACGAAGATCCCCGGCGCGAATCCATGGCGATATCTCGCTGCTTATCTGGCAGCGGTAGCGCTTCTCGTAATCGTTGGTTGGTACGGAGGAGAGCTCGTCTTCCATTACGGTGTGGGTATCTTGGCGAAGTAGCGGCGAAAGGCAAAGTTGCGACGCAGACCTTGCCTGGTAGGCAGTATGCAGTAAGCGGTAGACAGAAACCAATGAACAGGGCTGGTGCCCTAGTGAGCCGGCTCGTCAAGAATGATCGCTTCTTCAACCCCTGCGTCGGGAGTTTCGACGACTTCCTTTTGCGTAACCGGCGATCGGCTCTCCTGGAAACGGCGATAAATGGTCACACAGAAGCCGACCAGAAGGATAATCAATCCTGACCAGACCAGATTGATGAAGGGCTTCACGGTGGCTTCGACGACAAGGATGTCTCCCTGCCCTGCCGCCGCCTGCTCCGCCGCCCGAGAGACAGCCAGATCTTTGATCGAGAGCTCAATGGTCGAGTTCTCCCGGTTGTCCTGATCGGGACGGAGTTGTCCGAGGGCAAATTCGTACGCGTTCTCATACGTCGCCGGCTCGTCGTCCATCTGCCCCTTCTTGATGGTCTTCTTCGGAACGATCTGCTCCGGTCCTGTGCCCTTCCCCGTCACCATAAGTCGGGCCCCGATCTGCACATCCTGCCCTTCAAGCATCGCTTCCCGCTGGTTCTCCGGAAAATCAAAGTCGACAAACTTCACCTTGATCGAACCGATGGCCTTCTCTTCCCCGAGCTTCAACGTCGTGGTGGTCACCCCTGCGTTTGTGACGCTCGACGGCTGCTCCAGCGAAAGCGGCGCGAGGTAGAAGTCGTGCGAGTAGAGATTCCGGATGTCGGGGTTGCGCATCAGTCCGTCGTTGTACTTGCTGTAGTACATCACCGGTGAAACCGTGAACGTCTGCCCATCCTTCGAACCGAGCACATGGAAGGCGTACTTATCGTTGCCGATTGAATCATACCCCACGTAAGTAAGAGTGTAGCCGAGAACCTTCCGCGGTTTGTTTTGTTCGAGAGACACCGTCTCCTTGTTCTGGAATTTCGACGACGTCGCAAATCCCAGGAACATGATCGCGAGGCCGATATGCGCCACCGCTCCACCCGCAAATTTCGGGTTGCCCTTGACAATACGCCAGCCAACCTGGATGTTGGCAACAAGCGCGAAGACCGCGGCGAAGAGGAACACGCCAACGATGAGTTCCGCACCGGCAATCCATGCGATTGCGATGCTCGCCACCAGGCCGAAGGCAGCCGGGACCAGAAGCGACTTCAGGAACTCCCTGCGGTTGGACCGCGACCACCAGAGAAGTTGACCGATGCCGGCAAGGAGCCCAATGATGATCCCCAGCGGAATCGCCGTCGTTGAATAGTACGACGTGTCGACCGCGCTCTTTTTCCCGTAAAGAATGTCGGTGATTAGCGGCGAGGAAGTGCCGACCGTGACGAGGATCGCGGTGGCAACGATCGTCAGTGCACCCAGGAAGAGTGCGAATTCTCTGGACAGGTACGAATGCTGCGTCTGCGGCCGCGGCAACTCCTTCCATCGCATGATCAGCATGGCCGCCGCAAGGCCGAAGAAGACCACGATCATGGCCACGAGCAGCCAGTAGACCAGCATCCCAGGATCGACGAAAGAGTGGACTGAGGTGTCGCCGAGAACGCCGCTCCGGGTGAGAAACGTGGAGTAGACCACCATCAGGAACGCGAAGAGCGTGAGGACGAGGCTCGTACGAAGAAATCGGCCCGTCTTCCGGTGCGTAAGAATCGTGTGAAGTCCGGCAACGCCGAAGAGCCAGGGAACGAGGGACGAGTTCTCCACCGGGTCCCATCCCCAGTAGCCGCCCCATCCCAGGGTTTCATACGCCCAGAAGCCGCCCATCATGATCGCCGTCCCCAGAATGAGACAACCGACAACGAGCCACGGCGTCGCGGGTTTTACCCAATTCCGATAATCGCGTCGAATCAGCGAGGCAACAACATACGCGTAGGGAACACCCATGGCCGCGAATCCGCTGAACATCACCTGCGGATGGATGACCATCCAGTAATTTTGCAGGAGCGGATTCAGTCCGCGGCCGTCCGCCGGCGCGAAACCGGCGGCGATCTGTCCGGGGAAACTCTCCCACACCAGCTTGAACGGGCTCTTGACGGTGATCATCACGATGAGCGAGAGCAGGATCAGGCCGTACACGCCCATCACCTCCGGCTCGTAGCCGTTCTTCGAGGAATTCCGCAGAAGCAGGATCCCGAAGAACGACGTGTACAGGGTCCAGAGCATGAAGCTTCCTTCCTGGCCCGCATAGAACGTCGACATCAGCAGGGGCGTGGAAAGCTCTTTCGAGCTGTAGCTCCAGACGTAGGTGTATTGAAATTGGTGGCTGAGGATTAGCGAGAGGAAATACCCTGCCGTCGCGACGATGGTCACAACGGTCACAAGATAGAGTGCCCGGCCTGCGATGAGGAGGTTTTGTGAACGGCGTTTGCGGTAGACCGCATAGCTGATGATGCACGCAAGACAAGTCACGAACGCCACGTTGACAAGAAGGCTGCCAACCATGATCAACCTCGGGCAAAGGTGTGAAAGAACGAGTGAACAACTGTCTGCCGCTTTCTGCCTACTGCATACTCCCTACTACCTACTCCTGGCTCTCCAGCGCTCAACCTTGCTTCTTGATGTCTGCCGCTTGCGCCTCATACTTCGACGGGCATTTCGTCAGCACTTCAGACGCATGAAAGTATCCATCATCCATGTAGCGTCCCTTTGCAACGATGCTCGGGGCAAGCTCGAAGTTATTCGGCTCCGCTCCGTCAAGAACCACTTTGCATTCCTTCCCGGCGTCATCGGCAAGAAAGAACGTGAACTGTGCCGTCCGGGGGTCGAACGAGGAGCCCTTTTCCTTGACCCACTGCCCTTTCAATTGCACTTTCTTGTGCTTCTGCATCGCCCCGGCGACGTCCGTGTATTCGACATTGCTCTGAAGGAACGATACCGCACCAAAGCCGATGAACAGGACAATGACCGCGGATGCAATCACGATCTTCCACTTCATTGCTTCAACTCCTCACGGTGGTCATCATGCAACAACGCTTCTTCCTTACGGCTTCCGGCCTTCAAGCTTCTTCACTCGACTGTCGAGCCGGAACAGGTAGAAATACAATCCCAACCAGATGATGAGCACAACCAGAAGAACAACGTAGAGCGGCTGCTGCCCAAGGAAATCAAGCACGCTTGAGTTCTCCTTCATGATGGATGGAGAGCGACTCCATACGGCGGATGCGCACCTGTATCGTGAAGATCCAGTAGTACAGGCCGGTGAACCCCGCCAGTGACGAAAGGAACACGACCAGCATGGTCGCGTTCATGTAGACTTTCCCCTGCGTGTTGATGATCGGGTCGGGGTGGAGGCTCGCCAGAACCCGCGGCATGACGAACATGAAGAACGGCATCGTCACCGCCGCGATGATCGAATAGACCGCTGAGAGCGAAGCGCGCTTCTCCTCGACCTCGACGGCCGAGCGGAGCGCAAAGTAGGCGCCGTAGATCAGGAGCAGGACGAAGATGGAAGTCTCGCGCGGATCCCAGTTCCAGAAGGAGCCCCAGCTGAACTTCGCCCAGATCGAGCCCGTCACCGTCGCCAGAAAGCAAAAGAGAAAGCCGAGCCCGGCTGCAGTCGACGACTTCAGATCATCGTCCGGATTGCGCTTGCGGAGATACTTGATGCCGTACACCATGCTTGCGACGAACGCCAGGAAGCTGAGCCATGCGGTGGGGACGTGGAAGAAGATGATCCTCGCCTTTTCCCCCAGACCGCCGACGACGGGAAACTCGTACCAATGTTGCGGCTGCGGCACCATGGGAAGAAGGATCGCCAGAACGACGACCGCTGTCATCCAGATACCGAGCGTGATTCGCATGTGTCAGTCAATCCTTCCAAACGTAGTCAAAGACGAGAACGGAAACCGCAATAACGACCACAATATAGGAAATGAGGATCTGAAATTCACCATACGCCTCTTCGAAGAATGCCCCATCCGACGCGAGGCGCGTGCCATTGATCACCGTCAAAACAAGGGGTAACAATATTGGAAACGACAGGACGGGATACAAGGTTCCCTTGGTGCTTGCCCGGGCGATAATCGCAGCGATAATGGTCGCGGCGGCAGCGAAGCCCAGGCCGCCGAGGAGCACGATCACCAGAAAGATCGAGAACGTCTTGATCACAAACCCGTTGATGAGCAGAGCATAGAGGGCCACCGTCAGGACGTCCAGCCCTGTCACCAGCACGGTATTGAAGAGCAGCTTCCCGACGTAGACGGCGCTTCCGCGGGCCGTCAATTGCAGCGTCATCGACGTCCCCCGTTCTTCCTCCATCACGAACGTGCGTGAGAGGCCGGACATCGCCGAGAAGAAGATGACCACCCAGAGCATGCCGCACAAGACTTCGGGGCGGGCGCTCTCACTGCCCAGGGAAAACAGGATGATCGAAATCGTCGTCACCACGAACATCAACAGCGCACTGATGGCATAGCGCGTGCGAAGCTCCGACCGCCAGTCTTTCATGAAGATGGCGCCGACGGAACGGAACCATGCGATGGAGGTCGCGTCACGGGCGGGCATCGAGGTCGACTTTCGTTTCGAAGGCGTCCACGTCTGTCTGGTCATTGGTTGCGACGACCAGGATCCCCTGTTCGCGCTGGCGCTGCATGACCCGGCGGACAAGGGCAATTCCCGCTGCGTCCAGGTTGGTCATTGGTTCATCAAGGAAGAGCACGGCGGGGTTGTGGATCAGCGCGAAGGCGAGCTTGATGCGCTGCTTCATCCCTGAAGAAAACGTGCGCAACGGATCGTCAGAACGGTCAGTAAGGCCGACGTCATCGAGCAACTCCGCTACGCGCGCCGCATCCGGGGGGAGACCCCGCAACGTGAGGGCCAGATCAAGATTCTCCCTTGCACTGAACTCGTCGTACACCTGCATATACGGCGACACGAGGCCGACATGCAACGGCCAGTGGATTTCAGGAATGACGCGGCCTTCGGCACTGAGCGCTATCGCTCCCGCGCTGGGCGTCAGCACGCGTGTCAGCAGCTTCACCAGCGTCGATTTGCCCGAGCCGTTCTTTCCGCTGATCAGCACCGTGTTCCCGGATCGGGCTTCGAACGTCACTCCGTCGAAGATCATTCTCCGGTTGAATGTTTTTCGAAGTCCCGACGCGGTCAGGGCAACGGTCATGGCGCGTTCCGCAAAATGACGAATTTTCCGGTGAGGGTTCCTCCGTCGTACTCCAACGTGTAAAAATACACCCCGGAAGCAGCCCGTCGACCGCGCATAGTAATACCATCCCAGGTGAAGACGGTCCTTCCGAACAAGCTCCCTGCGTTCAACGCGCTCTCATAGATAAGGCTCATGCCGCTGTCATAGATCCGCATCGTCGCGGAGGCAGCATCTGCAGGGATGGACAATTTCGTCGTTCCGTTGTTTCGGAAGGGATTGGGAAACGGATCGCCGATCTTCATTCCGGAAATGTAGGGACTGCCGCCGGCGACGACCCATGATTTCCACAGCGATGGATCATCATAGGTCACCGCGTAATAGCACGTGCCGACGACATGGTCGAAGGTGGCGTCGTTCTGACGGTTGCTGAGCGTAAGGGTGTAAGGTCGTAGAGGAATATTCGCACTGAGCGCCGTCGCCGCGTCGAGATTCGTGATGATGACCGTCCCTGTGTCCGTTCCCGCCGCCACATCGTAATACCCGGCGCTCAGGGAGGGCAGGGTCCCATTGAACGGCTGGCTTCCGCTCGACGAAGAGAAACTGACGCCACTTGCTGCAATTCTCGGATAGAGTCTACCCGCGGGATAGTACGTCCCGAGACTGGCCCTATCAGCAGTGTAGTAGTTCCAGAGGTTCCACTCTGAGAATGCCGAAGGGAAATTCGATCCGTGCCTCCCGATGACCGTTTCGTTTGCTGCGAGCGGAGGCTCATTGTGGATATCCTGCCAGATCTCCAGCATGATGCCAGTGCCATACTTCTGTGCAAGATAGATACCCCAGATGCAGCGACTGTACATGATAATGTCATTCGACGTAAAGGGTGTCCCGGGATTTCTAAAATGTCCCCACGATGCCTGGATATAATTGAGGTAGTCCATGACCGCCGGGAACGTCATCGTTTCCATCCAGACGGAGGTGAGTTCATAGAAGAAAATCTCACTGGTCCAATAACCATAGTTGCCAAGCTGAATGGCGTGATGAAACTCATGCGCGATGGTCACGCGAAGCGCAGGAATTCCTCTGTTCGAAGCGGGATTCACAAAGACGAAGTCATTATCGATCGTCATGAAGCAGGTATAGGTGCCACCATCCGGCCGTGCATCAAGCTGGACATCGGGTGTCGTCTCTCCATACTCCAGACCCAGATCATCGATGTAGATATCATACTCCGGGCCGCCTCCCGCCATGCCATCTGAAGGCGGCGGAAGAAAGCCGAGCGAATCAACCTCAAAGGTGTAAACGGTATTTGCAATGGACAGAACGGAGTCGACAAAACTCTCTGCTGAGCCCGGGATGCGATTGGATGACGAGTCGAGCAATGCTGGGGCGTCTATGCCCGTCGTATCGTAATGCACCGTAAATTGTCCCGCGGTTCGCTTCTTCTGGCGCTCCGCACGTGAGAGGAGTTGCGCAATGAGCGGCTGAAGGTGTGCCGGTGCCGTTGCACGTGCCCGGAACGCGGCGGCACAGAGAGGAAAACCGCATTTGACGCACCCGGAAGTGTCGCGCTGCATAGAGAGGGCGCTTGCCAACGCTTCGCGAACAGCTGCCGCAGCTGATTGTTGATGGGTCGAACCAGCGTCGGCCTTCCCGGTCGGGATGGAGAACACAAGCACAAACAAGACTGAGACACACCATCTGACCGGGGACAGGAAGGGCCCTTTCACTCGCCGAACCTCCTGAACGGGTCGAGAAGAACTCTCACGGTACCCGCTCGAGCGTCGGTAATCACCAGATCACTTGCCGCAGAATGACGCAAATGGCCGACCACAAAATTCCCGGCGTTCTCGGCCGCAGTAATCGGCACCGGCGCCGTAAAGCCGAAGTTCTCGTCCCCCCGGAAGAAGAAGATCTCCTTGCGCAAAGCGTCATCAAATACGAGGTCGGTTATGCCGTCCCCGTCGACGTCCTCCAGTGCCATGGCCGTGTCGTCCATCGGACGAAAGCCTCTGATCCATTGCACCGACCCCGCAAGGGTGTCGCCGCTGATGGAGAACACGGCAACCATGTCGGATGGCTCACGCAGGGCAACCGCGGCTGCCGAGACCGATTCCCCGGTTGTCTGCCCCCAGGCAAGCAGAAACGTCGAGGACATTGAGTCGGAATAGGAAAACACCGGGCGCAAGGCGCCGAAAGCAAACTCCGAGGTGGCCGTCGTGGAGTAAACCGTGGTCCTCCCTGTCCGCGGATCGTTTGTGGCGAACAATGCGTCAAGGCCGCCCGTGAGGACGTCCCGCCTTGCGGTCGCCGCAAGCACGGTAGACGCGACGGAAGGGCGGAACGCGCGTTCAAGGAACTGCCGCCTGCTTAACTGCTCGAGAAAGGTGAGCAATACTCCATTGCCCGCATCGTCGTGCGATCGGAGCATGATCTCAATCCGCCGCAGGGCGGGATTCAAGGAAGCCTCCAGCACTTCGGGCTTTCGACCGGCAGGCATCGCAATCGTGGAAGAAGCGGACCTGTCGCCTTCCATCGTCACGACTCGAACGTGACCGGCGATCGCGTCGGAAACGACAAATCCCGGCGTCCTCCCATCAACAGGGGCGACCGCGGAAGGCGACTCCCCGACGATCAACGATTGTTGCGCCCTGAATCGGCCGTCTCCTTCATTCTTGAGAACCGAGACGGTGCTCGAGCCTTCGTTGGCCACAAGAATGTCGTTGTTGCCGTCATGATCCATGTCGGCAAGCGCGATCCCCCTGGGGTCCATCCCCACCGCATAGACATTGTCGTGCTGAGGCGCGCTTGCCCGTCCGTCGTTG
>DATJPR010000209.1:0-7283 GCA_035506295.1 Bacteroidota bacterium
AGACGCTCCCGGCGCTCGATATGCGTTCCGCGTAGAGCGCTCCCCGATGCCCGTTGCGCACGTCTCGCCAGGCGACAATTACACCTCCTGTCGGATCAGCGGAGATCGCGGGATTGCTGATCGCGAGTCCTATGTTGCAGACGATCGTGCCATTGGCTCCCCAGTGAGCCGTCCCGGTATTGTCGAACCACTGTGCATAAAGGACGCCGGTTGTCGATAGATACCAACATGCATAGACGCCCCCGGCGCCATCGGAGCAGATGTCAAACGGTACGCTCCCGCCATTAATGTCGTCCCAATGCACACTCGGCTGGGGGTTGTTGGTCCAGAGAACGCTCGTATCTCCAGCTAGGCTTGCGATTTTCAAAGTGATCGCATTCGATCCATTCGACTCTTCCCAGCCGAATATACCTCCGTCTGATCGATTTGGCATAATATGGGGTGTCCAAAAATCGCCCCTATACATTACACTGGACAAAGATGCCCAACAGAGATGGTCCCAAATGGTGTCCCGTGTTACGACGCCATCCGGATCAATTCTCCCTGCGAAAAAGTCCGTGGTAAGATGCATATGCCGGTCGTAGAAAGTATACAAAGCGCCTCTGTTGCCGTCCGAGGCGATTCCATTGAGCCAATTCGATTCCATCACGGATGTGCTCGAATGACCGAAGAGAATCGTGACGCCTCGATCGGTCCACGGAAGAGCCCCATTTTGATCCACACGTTGCGCCGCATAGTTGTATCTATCGAAAGGGAAAGAAACGCCCGGTGTCCAGGTTCTGACGGTGTTTGCCCATTCAACGATTGCGCCACCTCTTCCATCCGACAGGACGGAGGGACAAGTCTGAAGTGTCGAGTCAACGCTGACGCGAATTCCGGCTGACCCCCAAAGAGGGAATCCAGACACGTTGATTCTTTGAGCGATGATTTTCGGGTAAAGGGAATCATGGACAAATGTTCCTGTCAGGACACTGTTCAAACTGTCGCCCAAACCCTCCTGCCAGGCTACAATAAAGCCTCCTTCATCGTCGCCCACGAGGACCGGCGACAACTGGGCTCCCGGACGGGTACTGATCGGAATGTCTGGGGCATCGTTTGTTCGATAGAGACGTTTTGTATTCGTCTGGCCAAAGGAGAGAACGCAAGCAAGGAAAAGAAAAACACAAGCTGCCGCGCGCCTTTTCATGATTCCTCCTAATGAGATCGACATGCCAGATTCTAGTCAGCGATGACAGGTGATCGGCATTGGCGCATTCAGGCCGAGTTCATACCGCAATGCAACGCCGTGGGACAACCCGCGGGAACTCTTGTTGTCTCGGGGAGATTGGATGATACAGAAGAACGGGGGATCGGAAATGGGTACTTCGGATTCGAGGACAGTCCTCGAAGGTGAATAGTGGGCTGATGGAATTGCTATCTAAAAGATACTGACGCCATTTCCGATTGTCAAGGAAATGACGATCCGCGCGATCGAAAACACCGATCAGCGCAGACGTGGATCAGGACTTGTAGAGGCTCAGGAAAAGTGGCTCAGGCGTCGCAGATTCCGAGGATCAGACATCGGTAAACGAGAACCCTCGCGCCTGGCTGACTAAGGATTTTTCTTCACCAGCCGCAGCACATAGAGCAGCACGAGTGCACCGATAACGGCGACAATCAGACTGCCGATCAATCCTCCTCCCAGGGATACGCCCAGCTCCCGGAAAAGAAATCCTCCGATCAGCGCGCCGATCACGCCGACAACGATATCGCCAAAAACGCCGAAGCCTTTTCCTTTCATAATCTTCCCCGCCAGCCAGCCGGCGACGAGGCCGATGAGAATGAACCAGAGGATGTGCATGCGACATTCCTTATGATGATCGATACGCAAAGAAAGCCGACAGCTGACAGCGAACAATCAACGGTGAATTCATGAGATCAATCAACTGTCCGCTGTCAACTGTTTTCATATTGACCGGGTTCGGATCGTTGGAAAATTAACGTGCCTTACCTCAGAGGTCTGACGAACGGGCTTCTCAATGAGCATAGAGGATTGGAGGGCGCGAAGACCGAATTCCCACAGTCTAGTGGAGTATTCTTGAGGGTCCTCAGAGTAAAGATACAGCAGCGAGCTGCAGCAGTCAAGCAAGAGAGATTGACTAAAGGCCAGAATGCTCGGCCGAACGGACGCGTCCCCAGAGCAGAAAGCAGGCAGTTGGAAGAAAAGGGTGCCTGTGTCGCCTATTTGATCAACGACATCTTCCGAACAGCTGTGTAGCTCCCTGCCGTGAGGCGATAGAAGTATGTGCCACTCGAGAAAGGGCTCCCATCAAATGTAAACGTGTATTTGCCTGCGGGGTATCTGCCGTCAGCAAGCACCGCCACCTCCCGCCCGAGGATGTCATACACGACAAGCCTCACCTTACTGTCAACTGTCCACTGTCCGCTGATTACTGTTGTTGGATTGAACGGGTTCGGGTAGTTTTGATTCAACGCCCATCCCGTTTCCAGGAGAGGCCCGGGCTTCACCGCGGTGACCATTTCATTCAACGGCCGACGGTAGATACCAGCACCTTCAATCGAAATGAAAAGATTCTCGCCGGAGACGACAAAAGCGCTGACGAAGTTTTGCGAGCGCTCCGGGCTAAGGATTCCGTCGTCAACTCTGGACCAGTTATCCCCTTTGTCCGTCGAGCGGTAAATAGCGTTCGATTGGTCTATCGCGCTGGCTCCCCCCACAAACCAATTTCCTGCAATCGCAACAGCGGAATAGGCGAAGAGGCGTTCGATGGAGAACAAACTCCATGTCGTGCCACCATCTCCTGAATGCAACACGAATGGTTCGCCAATCCCGAGGAACGAGTCGGTGCTGCTAGCGGAAATGAAAAAGACATTGACCGGATCGGAGATCTCAACCAGCCCGGAATCTGCAGCCGTCCAGCTGGACCCATTGTCTGTCGAACGAAACACGCCTCCACCATAGATCCCCGCATTCGTCCCGGCGAGCAAGGCTGAGCCAGAGAGCGCAAGACCGCTTACCTGGTGATTCGTCATCCCCGAACCCGCAGACGTCCAAGTTTGCCCATCGTCCGTTGACCGGAACACACCTCGATGAAATGTCCCCACTAACAGCGTTGGTCCACTTGCGACAAGTGCGGTCACTGAATGATCGGTAAGTCCGTTGTCGCCCTCCGTCCAGCTTGCACCACTGTCTGTCGAGCGATACACCCCACCGGCTGTTCCGGCAAAAATGACATTGTCGTGCACAGTAAAGCACACAATCAGCGATGCATTTACGTTTGCCGAATCAAGCTCCAGCCGATTCCAAAGGGAGCCATTGGTGTCGGAACGATAGACGCCGTTGCTGGTGGCGGCGAAAAGATATGGCCCGCTCTTCATCAGGGTGCGAACCCAGGGTGTGGCCAGCCCGGAATCTGCACGGATCCACTGCGACTGAACCCTGTTGCCGCCCAAGAGAACAAGCACGAAAAGCGCTATACCGCTGAACCGCTTCACTCGACAACACCAGTCAGTCAGAACCCCCATGTCGTGCCCGGCGGCGACAGATCGGGCACTAATACGGACCGCTCCCCTTTTTTCTCCCGTTGGGGCCGTTATTCGGCTGGCAATCATCATTCTGGTTCTCTTTCTCAGAGCATGGATCGGAAGGGCATCTGTCAGCCGGGAAGATGCGACATGACGCCCGGGCTCTGCGTTCACAACCACCATTGGCGTTAAACGGTTCCAGCTTCCGGACCTGAGGCTGTATGTGGATCCATGAAAGGGCTGGAATGGCGGGAGAAAAGGCGACTGGAGGAAAAGGGCCCGGGTCCCCGGGCCCTGGGGTGAAGATCGCGGCTTTTGTAGGAAGTAAGCAGCAGACAGTTGACAATCCACAGGAACAGTCGACAGCGCATTCCGGAGGTTATTCCACTGTCGACGGTCTCCTGTCAACTTTCATTTCAGAAACGTCATTTTCCGAACTGCCGTGTTGCTTCCGGCCGTCAGGCGATAGAAATAGATTCCGCTGGAAAGATGACTCCCATCGAAGGTAAATGTGTACTTGCCTGCCGGATAGCGACCGTTGGCAAGAACTGCAACCTCTCGGCCCAGAACATCATAGACTGCGAGTCGCACGACACTGGCCACTGGCCACTGTCCGCTGATCACCGTCTTTGGGTTAAACGGGTTCGGATAGTTCTGCTCGACGCCGAACGAGATTGGAGCTGCACTCTCCCCGGCCGACTCGACCCCTTGAATGGCGGCAACGTCGGACGGCATGCCGACGTTCCCGTCCCGATCGACTGCTGTCACTCTATAATATATCGGAGAACCAGGTTGATAGGAATGATCGGTGTACGTCGGGCCGGTCGCTTTTCCAAGCAACATCATCCCATAGAGTGAAGAGGGCAATGCGTGAGAGCTGTACACTTCATAGTGATCGATATCCGCGTCCTGGCACGCACCCCAACGCAACACGGGCAGCCCGCCCGTCATGGACGCCAGCACCCCGACGACTTGCGACGGCATGGTGTTATCGACGGCGTACCCGCTGTCAGGGTCAGAGAAGGCGGGTTCCACAGTCTCACGAAATCGGGTTGATACGCGAAAGACCGTCAGGTGCATCCCCTCGATCTTGTTTGAATCCAGAATCGTCGGTGCGATGAATCCGTACTCGTCGAGCCCGGAGGCGGGGACGCTGACAACATAGTCCCAGGCGCCCGGTCGGACCTCCACCTGTCGCCATACATCATAGAACGCCGCATGAAGGGTGTCCCCCTCGCCGTCGTTCTTGCTCTTGTGCCAGAGCACCCGCACCTGGTGTCCTTGATCATCCGGGACGTCCGCAATCGTCAGAATGACCGGCGCTCGACCTGTGACGAATCCTGTCCCCGACAACGGAATCCTGAGCACGGGAGTATCCGGGTCATTCGAGGTGATCGTGAGACTCCCCGTGTCCACCTCGACGGCAGACGGCGCGTAGGCCACGAGGATCAGTGCGGAACCCGAGGCAGGTACGCTCACCGCGGAATCGGAGATCGTGAAATCCTGGTTCGAACTGCGAATGTGGGAAACGACCAGAGGTGTTTGTCCGTGGTTGCTGATCGATAGCACCTGGACCGCATTGTGCTCTGCTTCGACCTTGCCGAACGGACGCATCGGAGACAGACTCATATGCGGGAGCGTGTCTGCCGGCGCCGTATAGAGCGTGAGGATCTCCGCACCGGTCAATGCGCGTCGATACAGACGGATATCGTCGAGCGCTCCCCGAAACGAATCATGTTCGAATGTCCCTTCCGAGCTCGCGCCGATCCACAGATCGTATTCGTTGATATTGAAGGAAGAGTATGTGTCGACAAGATTGGATTGCGTCTGCTCCTGACCATTGATATAGACATCCATTAAATGGCTTTTTCTATCGATAATGCCGGCGAAGAAAAGCCACTGATGGGGCATGTAACTGTAGGAGAAGGCCTCATGCTGCCCCTGGCCGTCGCCCGAGGAGATCAACTGAAAGTAGTTCGCTTCGTAGTTTTGCTTCAGGTACACCGAATACTCCCGGTTCTCAAAATACCCAATTTGTGTCCCTCCCTTACACATGACGTCAAGATAGTTGTTCGTCATGCTGTCGACCAGCGCCCAGAACGTGATGGTGAGCTGGTCGGTCGGGTTGATGCTGGGGCTGTTGTGGACGACGATCTTCGCGCCCTCTCCACCGAACCAGTAGGCGCGGGATGGAATGCCGAATCGATCGGCTGTGGGCACGGCGCCCATCACGACCCCGTTGTTGCCATACGGACTCAGATCCTTTGCCGTTCCGTCACGGGAAAAGCGGAGGACCAGGGATGTATCCTGAGGGGCGGCAGATACCGTGGTAAAGGAAATTGCCACGAGAGCGGCGACTGCAAAAACCGTTGCTGTCTTCATTGCTAAATCCTCTCTCAGTTGACCGGTCATCCGTTTCCGGGGCTATTTCAAACACAAAAGCCCTTCATCAGGGGAGTGACGAATGGGCTTCTCAAGGAACTTTGGGGAAATGTCTTCCGCGTATCTTCGATCGAAAGATACTGCGGCGAAACCCCGCTGTCAAGCGTGTGAGATGAATTGAGCAAGAAACCGACAGGGGTCCGGTCAAAATATGAGAGTTCCCTGCGGCAAGGAGATGAGTAACTTCATTTCATGAGGTGATTCTCCCGGCCAAGGTTCTGTTTCAGGAGCCGCTCCATTATTCTCTTCAGGAGCTCCTCTGTGTTCACCTTCGTGAGAATCTCGCAGTTCGGTTCCTTCCTTTCATCCACGAGGGTATATCCTTTGTCATCGACGTTCACAAACGCTTTGTGCGATGTAAAGAGGTCGGGCCAGAGAACGGCGCTGATCGCCACCACATCGTGGAGGGTTGGATCGGGAGCAGCAAAGGGCTCGTACAGCCACAGCGAATACAATCCGCATAGTGCATTTGTCAGGGGAGACTGCCGCATGAGCAGCCTCATGCGATTGGCCTCGTTCAATTTTACCATCGTAGTGACATCCAGCCCGGCGTAGACGATATTCGCCCCGCATTGGGTGAACACCTTGGCCGCTGCGATGTCTGCCCGGACATTCCATTCAGCGTCGATGGCCGGCGTTCCTCCGTAACCCACGTAGTACGAGCCAAACATCGAGACAATCCTCTTCGCGCGCTTGAGCGCGTCCGTGTCCCTGGCGATCACCTCTTTAATATTGCAGACCGGGCCGACGGTAAACAGGATGACTTCGCCAGGGTACTTGTTGAGTGTCCTGACGATGAATTCGGCCGCGTCGCCTTTTGCCGGGTTCACCTTCTCAAATCCTTCCGACCAGGAGAATTGGTAGGAGGGTCCGGCGATATCCTTGTCCACCCCCACGATGTTCGGCGTCGGATGTCCCACATAGACCGGGATGCTCTCCTTTCCCGTCTCATACAGCATTTTGAGTATGGTTCTCGCCCTGAGCGGCGTGTTTCCATGATCCATCACGAAACCAAGGACGTCGAACTCGGGGCTGCTCAGCACCAGCGCGACGGCAAACGCATCATCGAGGTCCCCGCCAAAATCGCAATCGAGGATGATCTTCTGCTTCTGCTCGCTGAATAATACCATCGGAACCAGCAGGGCAATGATTAACAACAGGCTTTTCATCGTCGATCTCCTCATGTCCCCGCCATCTCGTGCCAGCGCTGGATGTTAATCCCGAACACGACGAGCCACAAAGCCAGCAACAGCTCCGATGCGCCCGGGATGAGAATGTACGGCATCAGCGTGGCGGCGAACGGGGGCGAAAGAAAG
>DATJPR010000210.1:0-12490 GCA_035506295.1 Bacteroidota bacterium
GTGAAGCGCCGCCATGTCCGAAAGCGGTCCCGTTGATTTTGAGGATACCAGCTTGGATCGCAATCGTGTCGCCCGGCAGGCCGATGCAACGTTTCACAAAGAGCTCCCCTCGATGGTCACGGACGTCAAGGGCTTCGTCCGGGGGATCGAACACCACGATCTGCCCTCGCCGGGGTAACCGTGCAATTGACGAAGACAGGGGAGAAATCCCGGCGGTGAGCAAAGCAAGTCGGACAACCGTAGGGGGAATGCTGTACGGAAGTTTGTTGAAGAAGACGAAGTCTCCGGGAAGGAGCGACGGCTCCATGGACGGAGACGCAATACGGCAGGCGTCAAGGACGAACAACTTCAAGGCAATCCCTGCAGCGACGGTTGCAACCACGATCGCTGCTCCATCACGCACCCCGAGCACCGCCTCCTTCCTCACGCCCGCTCCTGTCCCGATTACTTGATGATCGTCCCGATGCGACCGAGCCTGATGCTCTGCAATTTCCCGACGATATCGTACAGCGGCAAATCGGGATCCCAGGACCAGTAGACAATCATGGGCGAGCCGACGATGTTGTCCTTGGGGACGAACCCCCAGAAACGGCTATCGAGACTATTGTCTCTGTTGTCACCCATGCCGAACACGTAGTCGCGTTCCACAGTGTACGACGGGGAAGGAACGCCATCGATGTCGATCGTTGCCCCATGGTCGTTGACGGTATGCCCTTCGCGCTCTATGAACGTCGTCCATCGCTGAATATTCTCACGGGTCAGTGTAATCAGATCCCCCTTGCGGGGAACAGCCATGGGACCCCAATTGTCCTCGTTGTAAGGTGCGCCGGGCGGGAAGATCCTCGGATCGATGAGATCGGGCGGTTGAATGCGATAGCTGTTGAATTTCATGTTGCGCGGAATCGGCGCCGGCTGGCCGTTCACCATCAAGACCCTGTTTACCACCCGCACAGTGTCCCCTGCAACAGCGACGCACCTCTTGAGATAGAACATGAATTCCGGCGACTGGATCTCCTCGCGCTGCCCGGGGAATTCGAAGACAATCACATCCCCCCTTCTGACGTCGCGGATCGCTGGAAGACGAAACCACGGAATGCGAAGGTTGGTGAAGGGCACTACGCGGGGGGTGGTTCCGCCGTAGATGAACTTGTTGACAAACAGGAAGTCGCCGGTCATGATTTCGTTTTCCATCGAACCGGTTGGGACTTCAAATGAGGCAATCACAAAGCTGTTGAGAAAGAAAAAGGCGACCAGGACAAACAGGAGATCCTTCAGGAAATCCTTTACCTGGTCCTTTCGACCCGACGACGGTCGTCGTTGTCGTACCTGACTGCGTTTCACTGGAGGGGTCATCATACGAGATCCGGGTATGTTGTGCGACGTTCGCTCATTCATCTTCCATCGACAGTACCGCCAGGAATGCCTCCTGTGGGATTTCCACACGGCCCACCTGCTTCATACGCTTCTTCCCTTCCTTTTGTTTCTCGAGGAGTTTTCGCTTCCGGGTGATGTCTCCCCCGTAGCATTTTGCCAGCACATTTTTCCGCATGGCGGAGATCGTTTCCCGCGCGACGACCTTGGAGCCGATGGCTGCCTGAATGGCGACCTCAAACATCTGCCGGGGAATCAGCTTCCTCAGTTTGTTGCAGAGTTTCTTTCCCCACTCATGGGCCTTATCGCGGTGAACGATCGTCGAAAAGGCATCGACCGATTCCCCATTGAGGAGAATGTCCAGCTTCACCAAATCCGCTTCGCGGAACTCCAGAAAATCATAGTCGAAGGAAGCGTACCCCCGGCTTGTGGATTTGAGCTTGTCGTAAAAATCGAAAATGATTTCCGAGAGCGGCATTTCGTAGGCGATGTCGGCCCGCGTCGGATCGAGGTAGGTCGTGTTCTTGTAGATCCCCCGCCGCTCCATGCACAGCTTCATAATATTGCCGACGAACTCCGTCGGGACGATGATCTGGGCCTTGATCATCGGCTCTTCGACCTTCTCCACATCGCCGACGGCGGGCATGGAGGAGGGGTTGTCGACGAGGACGACGGTGCCGTCCTTTTTGGTGACGCGATATTCGACGTTTGGAACGGTGTTGATGATGCTCTGGTCGTATTCGCGTTCCAGCCGCTCCTGGACGATCTCCATGTGCAGGAGACCGAGGAAGCCGCACCGGAATCCGAACCCGAGCGCCGTAGAGGTCTCCGGCTCGAACATCAGGGAAGAGTCGTTGAGCTGCAGCTTTTCGATCGCAGTCCGAAGATTCTCAAACTCCTCCGCCTCGGTCGGATACATGCCACTGAACACCATCGGCTTCACTTCTTTGTAGCCCGGCAACGGAGTCGTGGCGGGCACTGCCGCAGAGGTGACCGTGTCCCCCACTTTGGTATCATGGACGTCTTTGACGCCGGCAATCAGATACCCGACGGTCCCCGAGCTGAGCACCCCTGTCCGCAACCGCTTCATCTCCAGCACGCCGACTTCCTCCGCTTCATAGATGCTGCCGTTGTGGAAGAACCTGATGTTCTCCCCTTCGCGGAGGGTCCCGTCGAACACCCGCAGATAGACGATGGAGCCGCGGAAGGCATCGAACACAGAATCGAATATCAAAGCGCGCAGCGGCGCATCGCTGTCACCTTTGGGCGACGGGATCCTGCGCACCACCGCATCGAGAATCGCATCGATGCCGATCCCGCTCTTCGCGCTCGCCAGAATGATTTCATCATCGGAGCACCCGATCAAATCCCTGATCTGGTGGCGCACCGTGTCGATCATGGCGCTGGGAAGGTCCACCTTGTTGATCACCGGGATGATCTCGAGCCCGGCGTCGATGGCAAGGTACAGATTGCTGATGGTCTGCGCCTCCACCCCCTGCGAGGCATCCACAACCAACAAGGCGCCTTCGCACGCCGCGAGGGATCGGGAGACTTCATACGAAAAATCGACATGCCCGGGGGTGTCGATGAGATTGAGGGTGTATGCAGTGCCGTCGCCGGCACGGTACTGCATCTGGACCGCGTGGAGCTTGATGGTGATGCCGCGTTCCTGCTCCAGGTCCATGTCGTCCAGGACCTGGTTGAATTTCATTTCCCGGGCAGTGACAGTGCCTGTCCGCTCGAGGAGGCGGTCCGCAATCGTCGACTTTCCGTGGTCGATGTGCGCAATGATACAGAAGTTCCGGATGTACTGCATGCCGTCGGCGTTGTTGGGTCTGCCACTACAAAAACAGAGAATCCGCCCTGTTGTACCGGGGGCGGACGAATGAAACAACAAAAACCCGAAAAAAATATACGTGTTGAGCCTCAGAGATGCAAGCGAGTTGCTTTCTCAGGCAGAGAGTGATATTATGATATTTCATGTCCGTCGAGCACTTGTCGGGTCGCGAACGTCAACGAAAGTGAGAAAACCCTTGGGAAGTATTCTGGAGCAGAACAATTTCAGGCACTTCATGGACGCGGTGGAGAAGACCGATCGTCCCAGGATTGCGATCTTCGACTGTGATGGGACCATGATCAAGGGAGACGTCGGCGAGGCGATGCTCTACTACCAGATTGAGCATTTTCTCTTCCGACAATCCCCCGGCGAAATCTGGACCGACCACCCGGGGCGCGAGCTCCTCCAGCAATGGTACCTTGATCTTCTGCAATTGCCGCCTGTGGAACGAAAGAGCAGCCCCGGCTTCGAGAAATTCGCAGGGGCCATTCTCGATTGGTATTTCGGTCAGATTGAAGACGGCAAGGTTGCGAAAGCATGCGCCGACATCGTCAGGCTTTTTGCAGGCTTCACAATTTCCGAGGCCAGGGACATTGCGCAGGCTTCATTCGACTTCGAGCATCATGCGAAAATTTCCGAGCGCAGTCTCGGAGGCAGAATTCTCCCGCTCGGGATCCGGTATCTGGCCGAGTCTCTCGAGCTCCTTCGGAAACTCCAGAAAGAAAAGTTTGATATCTGGGTCATCTCTGGCAGCAATAAATGGAGCGTTGAACCGGTATTCGCCCCCCTCGGTGTCCCCCGCGACCGTGTCATCGGCATCGAAATGATCGAAGAGCATGGGATCCTCACCTCGCGCGAAGTCCTGCCCGTTCCTATACGGGCTGACAAAATCGAGGCATTTCGACGGAGATCCGAGTTGACCCCGCTCCTCGTCGCCAGCGATTCGCGGAACGACCTCCCCCTCCTTCGGCGAGCGTCGATGCTGAAGGTGCGCATCAATTCGCGCGGTCGCAGCACGGAAGAATTCTTTCGGGACGTACCGAAGGACGAAAACGGATCGTGGGTGAACGTGGAGAAACCCACCGTCGTCGAAGACGGGATTCCTCATTAATGTCGCAGGCAGCTGAGCAATGGCGGATGTGGCAGTGACCATAGTCGGCGGAGGTGTCGTCGGGCTGGCAATTGCTGCAGAACTGGCGTCGAGTCATTCGCCTGTCGTCCTTCTGGAGCGGCAGGCGAAATGCGGCCAGGAGACATCGAGCAGAAACAGTGAAGTGATTCACGCCGGCTTGTATTATCCCCAGGGAACCCTCAAAGCCACACTCTGTGTCGAGGGGAATCGCCTCCTCTACGAGCTTTGCGCCGAGAAAGAGATCCCGCACCTTCGCATTACGAAGATTATCACGGCGACGAAGCAGGAAGAGATGCCCGCCCTCGAAGGACTGCTGGCGAAGGGAACGGCGAATGGAGTGGAACTGCACATGAAGTCCGCCCGGGAAGTGCTCGCCCTTGAGCCCCGCATCGTGAGCGTCGGCGGAATCTTCTCTCCGAACACCGGCATCATCAGCGCGCACGGGTTGATGGACTACTTCGCGCACGCGGCGACGTCAAACGGCTGCATGATCCAAACGCGCAGCGAGCTTCGCGGCATCGAACGCGTCAACGGCGGCTATCTCCTCTCCATCCAGGAGCCTTCCGGCATGACCTCGCTCACGAGCGAAGCCGTGGTGAATGCGGCGGGACTTGAAGCGGACACGGTCGCCGGACTGGCGGGAATCGATGTGGAGGCCGCGGGGTACCGCCTCCACTGGTCCAAGGGAAACTACTTTGCGGCACCGTCATCGCTGCGGGGGACAGTGTCGCGACTTGTGTATCCCGTGCCCACGAATACGTCGCTGGGGGTGCATGTGGTGATCGACCTGGGTGGACGCCTCCGCTTCGGCCCCGATGTTGAGTACCTGAGCGAGCGCACCGCCGACTATCGCGTGGATGAAACGCGCAGAGACCGGTTCGCGGAATCCGCCCGACGACTTCTTCCCTTTCTCAAGAACGAGGATCTCACCCCCGATATGTCGGGCATCCGCCCAAAACTCCAGGGAAAGGGGGAGCCGTTCAGGGACTTCGTGATCAAAGAAGAATCCGACAGGGGGCTGCCGGGTTTCGTGAATCTCATCGGCATCGAGTCGCCGGGACTCACCGCCTCGCCCGCGATTGCGCGGCGCGTGGCATCTCTTCTTTCCGACTGATCCTCGCCTCTGCTATTTCCTCCGCATGCCTGCTTCCGTAAGGATGCTGTCGAGCTTCCCCGCAACATAAGGCGCGATGACTGAGAACGTTGTATCCCGATAGTGGACTTCGTCCCGGAAGTAGGTCAGCGTTTTCGGAATGACGCCTGCCAGATCGATGAACGGCACATGTTCATCCGACGCGATCGCCTGGAGACGATCGTTGTACTGCCGCATCCCGTTCGCCACGGTGCGTGTCGTCCACACCAGGGAATCGTTGATTGCTTCCACCTTGAGCATGGCGACAACAGATTCTTCCTCGGCCGACATGGAGTCCTTGACCAGCGACGGCTCGGACATCAGCACGACGTGCGTGCCGTCATGTTTCGCCAGCTCGACGATCGTCCGAATATTCCGCTCGTAGGCTGACAGTCCCGGGAACGAATCGGTCGTCACCGGGCGCCGCTCCCTCCCGTACCATGCATCCTTGAACACCTCTTCGCAATACCGCCAGAGACTCCTCCGATCGATGATGCGGTTTACGGGGCCGTAGAAGTGGCCGTAATCTTCGCGGAAGGGGCCATGGCTGAAGTAGGAGAAGTCTGCATTTTGCAGCAGATCATTGACCGATTGCATAATCAGGATGACGCTGGGTTTGTATCCGCGGAGGTTCGTTTCATAATTGATGAGCGAATGGAGCGACGTGTACCACTCCATCCCCAGATTCGAAACCTCGACATCGGTTCTCCCGTAGCGCCTGCGGAGAATGCTGTCGACGCGCGAAGGCCAATCCCTCCCCGCTCGGTCGGGCAGCTCCGTCGTGGATCCGCCCAAGCAGAACACCGTGATTTTTTGCCCGGCTCCGCCCGCGGGGACGTACGGCGCCGGCATGAGCTGCAAATAGGGATGATAGAGGCGTTTGTGGCTATCGAACCAGTTCTGATAGAGCGCATCGGCGACATCATAGGCGAGGACGAACCCGACCAACGTCGCAATGCTCATCAGCACCACCGACCCGACAGGGACAGCGTGCGCCCGGATGTTGATGTAGAGGAACACCGCGAGGACGTACAGGATCGGAAGCAGTATCCTGATGCCCCACACGATCCTTCGCGCCATAACGCCGTAGGACATCACGTAGATTCCAGGGAAGAAGAAGCCGCGGTAGAAATACACGAACAGCAGAAGCGATGCCCCTAGAAGTGCAAAGTCGATGGCCCGAAGGGACTTCCATGCCTTCCCTGTCATATGATTCCTCCGTCGATCGAGGGGCACATCATTGGACAGAGGCGTCGCAGCGGAGGATATGATCCGGGGAATCGGAAGACACGGTGACGGGAAGGACGAGCTTCAACTGTTTGATCAGGCACAGGCTCTCCTCGTTTTCAGCGCAATAGTAGACGACAAGGTCAACTTCGACGTTGGTCGTGCCTCCGGAAAACGATGCCGGGATCTCCAAGGGAAAAGTCGGGTTCGGAATGTTCTGCTCGGCGGATCCGGCCGGGATCTGCACGATTGCGCTATCGGCAGCCGAACAACCGATATAGAAAGGCGCGGCGTTATTGATCTTGTAGCCACGCGGGACAGACACCGACACCGACACGCGTCCGGATCCTGGCGCTATCCTCATTGGTGGAAGGGTGACCAGATCGCCCACGAATGCCTTCTTTCGTTTCCTTTCCGCCTCGACAACCTTCCCCATCCCATGGAGCTGGAGAGTTGTCACTTTGCCGGTGGACGGATCCCACTCCCGGATCAAGTGATTGTTCGTGTCGGTCATGAAGAGAATGCCGTCCAGGAAGCACAGCCCGCACGGTTCATTCAACGTTGCCTCGCCGGCAGGCCCGTCATTCATTCCACTCTTCCCTGTGCCGATCAACGTTCTGCAGACCCGCGTGGTCGGGTCGATGGTCTTGATCTTGTTGTTGTACGTATCGGCGACGTAAAGAAGTCCATCATGGTAGCAGATCCCGATCGGATGCTGAAGACGGACCTCATCGCCTTTCCCATCGACGTCGCCGAAATCGAACAGCCCTTCACCGACGAGCGTGCGGACATTCCCTTTCCCGTCCGCGGGTATTGATCGTACTCCGCTGTCCTCGCTGTCGGCGATGTAGAGAAGATCATCGTTCACCGTGATTCCGCTCGGTTGAGCGAGCGCGGCTTCCTGGAGGGGTGCATCGTGAAGATCCTCCCTCCCCGACCCGGCGTACGGTCTTGCTTCCAGCGTGCGAACATTCAGTGTCCAGACCTGATGAGACCCGGCCATCGCGATGAACAATGTGTCCATGTGGTACACGAGGTCCCACGGGGAATTCAGAGCGACCGCCCGTCCTCTTCCCGCGACATTGGACGTTGTCGCCTGACTCCCGGTCCCTGCGAGCGTGCTCACGGTTCTCGTGGAGAGATCAATCACCCGGACGGCATGGTTTTCCGTGTCCGCGACATAGATGGAATCTCCGTCGATCGCGACCCCCTGGGGCTTCCGGAATTCCGCCTTCGCGAACTGGCCGTCCACGAGACCCGCGTCTCCTGACCCGATGACCTCCTCGATGGTCGCCCCGGGCATGGAAACCACGAGAATCCTGTTGTGATCGGAATCCGAAATCACCAGGCGATGCTTTTTCCCGTCGGCAGCGATCTTCCCGGGGAATGAAAGGAACGACTGCGGGGCATGATCGCGCTCGAGGACGAACTTGATCGGGGTCCGATTGATCCTTCCACGGCGGTCGAATTCCTTGATCATACCGTCGATCTCCGGGCGCATCGCATCGTACACGCCCTCTCCCGAGTACCGGCCGTAAACCTTGCCTTCCGGATCGATCAGGATGAACGTCGGCCACGCATTCGCGGTGTACGCATTCCAAATTTCAAGATCCTTGTCGTTGACCACCGGGTGTCGGAGCCCGTACCGGAGAATTGCTTCGCGGATGTTCTCTGTCCCCTGTTCGGTCGTAAACTTCGCCGAATGAACTCCGATCACGACGAGTTCATCGGGATAGGCCTCTTCGAGCTTGCGGAGATCGGGGATGACGTGGATGCAATTGATGCAGCAGAATGTCCAGAAATCGAGGAGGACGATCTTCCCCCGAAGTTCACGCAGCGAGATCGGATGATCGGTATTCAGCCAGTCGAGCCCCGGCGGAAAATCCGGCGCATTGACCTTGCCGGCATACGCGACCTGAGCCATAGCCTGCCCCTCCTTCAGTGGGCTTCCACATGAAAGAGCGATCAGGCCGAATGTCGCGACCGCAAGAGCAAATTTCATTGGATACCCGGTGATGGACGAATCACGATCACGTCCGTTCGAAATAGCCCGTCATTACGACCTGATCGAGAATTTTCCCCGCGATGGCACTCTGAAATTGACGAAGGGAGCTCTCACGGGGAAGCGGAAGCTTCTCAATATTGAGTGCATACAACGTGGCAACATAGGGATGCGGCCCCGAGCCTTTGGGCGGTGCCGGTCCACCGTATCCTTGTTCGCCATAGGTGTTCAGGAGTTCACGCGCGCCCCTGGGCATCCGCTCGGTATTGGACGCGGCCTCGGGGATCTCACGAGCGTTGAACGGGATGTCGACAACCATCCAGTGGATCCAGTTGTTCGCCACCGGATGGGGATCGATGATCGACAAAACGAACGACTTGGTCTCTACCGGTCCACCGCTCCATGCAAACCCGGGCGAGACATTTTTTCCCTTGACACTGTGATGCGTGAACCGTGGTGGAATGGATTCCTTGTCCTTGTAGGCAGTGCACGAGAAGGTAAACATGGTTGCCTCCCCATCGTCAGGAAAAGACTTCGTGAAGGGCTTCGGAGTTGGCAGCAATGGTTCGTTCGATATCTTCCGTGCTGTGCGCGGCGGAGACGAAGCCGGCCTCGAACTGCGACGGGGCGAGATAGATCCCCCGTTCGAGCATCGCATGGAAGTATCGGCCGAATCGTGTGGTATCGCTCGCCCGCGCTCCGGCATAGTCCTTCACGCAGGCGGGATTGAAGAAGAGTGTTGACATCGACCCGACGCGGTTTTGCGTCAGCGGAAGGCCGAGCGCGTCGATATTCCGCTGGACGCCGTCGGCGAGCATGGCGGATTTTGCTTCAAGCGCCAGATAGAAGGTCGGGTCCTGCGCAAGCAGGGAGAGCGTTTCGTAACCCGCGGTCATCGCCAGAGGATTTCCTGAGAGTGTCCCGGCCTGGTACACCGGACCGCTCGGTGCGGTGAGTTCCATAATCTCGCGTCGTCCACCATAGGCCCCCACAGGAAGGCCGCCGCCGATAATTTTCCCCATCGTGGTGAGGTCCGGGCGAATCTTGTACCGTTCCTGCGCTCCACCGCGGGCCAGTCGGAAGCCGGTCATCACTTCATCGAATATCAGGACTACGCCAGCCCGCTGTGTCAGCGCCCGCAGTCCTTCGAGGAACCCCGCCACCGGTGGGACACATCCCATATTGCCCACGACGGGCTCGACAATCACCGCGGCGATCTTCCCCGGGTTCTCGTCAAGCAGGTGTTCCACCGAGGGAAGATCGTTGAATGTGGCGGTCAGGGTTTCCTGTGCAATTGCGGCGGGGACCCCCGGGCTGTCCGGCGTCCCGAGCGTCATTGCCCCCGAGCCTGCTTTTACCAGGAACCCGTCTGCATGACCGTGATAGCACCCCTCGAATTTGACGATGACATCACGTTTCGTGAAAGCGCGCGCGAGCCGAACAGCGCTCATCGTGGCTTCGGTCCCCGAATTCACCATGCGAACCATTTCGACGGAAGGGACGAGCGAGCTGATGAGCTCCGCCATTTTCACTTCGAGTTCCGTGGGAGCACCGAAGCTGGTTCCGTCGCGGATCACGCGTGCGAGAGCTTCGACCACTTGTGGATGCGCGTGACCGAGGATCATGGGTCCCCACGATCCCACATAGTCGATAAACTCATTCCCGTCCACATCCCGGACCTTCGATCCCGACGCAGACTTGATGAACAACGGTGTCCCCCCGACCGATCTGAACGCCCGCACCGGCGAATTCACGCCTCCCGGCATCAGCAGACGAGCCTGTTCAAACAGTTTGTCGGAGGCGCCTGTCCTCATCGTTGATGCTCCCGGGCGAGCACCCTGGCTGCATCCTTTGCAAAGTAGGTGAGAATGAGATCGGCACCGGCACGCTTGATGCTCGTGAGCATCTCCATCATCACCCTCTCGCCATCGATCCACCCGGCGCGTTCCGCCGCTTTCACCAGCGAGTATTCGCCGCTGACGTTATACGCCGCCGTGGGCATGCCGAACCGTTCTTTCACCCGGTGGACGACGTCGAGATAGGCAAGCGCCGGCTTCACCATGACGATATCGGCTCCTTCGCGGATGTCCTGGGCAACTTCACGCAACGCCTCATCGGAATTTGCAGGGTCCATCTGATGCGAGCGTCGGTCGCCGAATTTCGGCGTGCTCTCCGCGGCCTCCCGGAAAGGACCGTAAAAACCCGACGCATATTTCGCGGCGTACGACATCACCGGAAGATTGGTAAATCCCTCCTCGTCAAGCGCGTGACGGATGGCGCCCACCCGTCCGTCAAACATGTCGGATGGTGCTACCATGTCGGCGCCCGCATGCGCGTGGCTGACCGCCTCCTTCACAAGGAGTTCCACGGAGGGGTCGTTCAGGATCTCGTCACCCTGAACGATGCCGCAATGTCCATGCGATGTGTACTCGCACAGGCAGACGTCGGTAATGAGCAGGAGATCCGGGACTTCCTTCTTGACGGCGCGCAACGCTTCCTGGACAACGCCATGGTCGTCATAGGCGCCCGACCCGACCTCATCCTTCTCGGGCGGTATTCCGAAGAAGATCACCGCCGGGATGCCGAGTTTCTTCACGTCGACGCATTCCCGCACGATCGTGTCCACGGACATTTGATAGACACCGGGCATCGACGAGATTTCCTTCTTCACCCGGCTGCCGGGAACGACAAAGAGAGGATAGATGAAATCGTTCGGGGATAGTTCCGTTTCCCGCACCATCGACCGCAACACGCCCGTCATCCGCAATCTTCGCAAGCGCGCGACAGGGTACTCCGCGATGACCGTCGATTCGTTCAACATAGCCAAGCCCTTATCATCTCTGAAACATCATGGATTCGCTTGAAGAATTCTGTGTTCCCCTTTTGATTCTGCAGCAGACGCCGCATTCATGCCGAGGTATTTCAACACGCGCTCCGCGATCCGTTGCCCGCTCATGAGACAGTCGCCGACAGCGATCCCTCCCCGGTAGTTCGCACAGAAAAAGAGGCCGGGATTTGCCGATTCGACCCGGTCGATCGCCTCCATGATCTGCGTGTGGCCGAGATTGTACTGGGGGATAGCGTGTGTCCAACGGATGATCTTCCGGTAGACCGGTGGATCCGCCGCTCCAAGAAGCGAGACGATTTCCCTGTGGGTCATCACTGCAAGGTCGTCATCGTTCTTTCCCGCCAGCTCCGGCTGCCGTGCTCCACCGACGAACGAGGTCAACGCGACGAACCCCGCCGGCGCCCGATGCGGGAACAACGAGGACGACCAGATCGTGCCAAGGATCGATCGCCGTTCGAGTGCGGGCACAAGGTATCCAAATCCGTTGAGCGGCCGCGAGAATGACGATGCGCGATAACCGAGGAACACCTGCGACACGGGAGGATAGTAGATTGAAGCGAGCATCGATCGAAGGGCGGGGGCAAATGATCCGACGAGGTCACCTGCACGGGATGCGGGCACGGCAAGGACGACGGCGTCCGGACGAAGTTGCGCGGCGATGGTTCCCTGGCGAAGAGTGAAATCGAACGTGTGCCGGCCGTTGCGTTGCCCTGCAAGGGAAAGCGATGTCACTTCCGTTTCACGGTGAAATGCATCGCCAAGCTGACGTGCCAGCGCATCCGGAAAAGTCTGCATCCCATCCGCCATCGCAAACATTTTTGCCCGGTCCTTCGCCTTCTCCGCACGTTTTCTTCGGGCCCGTGCTCCGCCGATCATGCCCCGGACAAGTCCGCCATAATCGCGCTCCAACGCGTAGAGCTTCGGGAATGCGCTCTGCACGC
>DATJPR010000211.1:0-2762 GCA_035506295.1 Bacteroidota bacterium
GTAGGGGGCATCCCCTTTTTATCAAACCATCCTCCGGAGATCTCATAGCGGCCGTGTTCTTTGACCTTGATGCGGTAGAGTGATCGAAGGGTCTTGACGAAAACCCAGTCTCCCGGATGGAGGTCCGCCTTTCGCACCTGATGCAGGTAGTCGACGGAGCGGATTTGAGAGTCGAGCAAGCCGGGCAGCAACATCTGATGAGGGACCATGTGTTGATCCGAATGAGTTTGATACTGTCAGCGACTTACGTGTACCATTATTGAGCCAGCCCGAACGATTTCAATACGGCGACAGCGTGGACTCGTGCGCGTGTCCCCTGTTGAAGAATCCACAAGCACGAAACTGATTTCAGCGCTTTGATTGCGAACATCCTGTTCAAGAAGATCCAACGCCGTTTGCTTTTCGCTGCGCCCGGTTGTCCTCGCCGAGGGAGATGTGCGAGGGAAGAAACTTCTGAGCAACGGTCCGATCACGCCTGGTGTCCAGGGCTTGATACATGATGCCCATTCCGCCTTCACCCAGGTTCTCCACAATCCCGTCATGCGATATCGTTTGACCGCTCACGAGATCTCAACGCTGATTGATCGATAGGTCCGATGCCTCGTTCGTGATTGAACATCACAAAGGACCGGGGGACTACAGCTTCACCAATGCTTCGAATCGTTTGTTTCCGCGCAGGGACGCCCATCTTGGATCAAGACGGATGGAAGTCGCTGAAAACTCAGACGGCATTGCGAGGAGACGTTGCAACAGATCGACGGCCTTCTCCTGGTTTCCTGTCATCGCGTAGATCTGCGCCAGATCGGCGAGGCGGAAACTTCCACGCCAGGCCTCTTTTTCGACCGGCAACAGAGCAACTCCGCGTTCCCCCTCCCGGATGGCTTCCTCGGTTCTTCCGAGTCCCGCATACGCGATGCCGAGGGAGGTATGCACGCGCTCGTCATCGGGAGTGGCTCGTTCCTTCCGTTCCAGTATGACGCGTGCGCTCTCGTAATATGCCCGTGCCTTCGTCTGCGCGCCTCTGAGTGATTCAAGACGTGCGAGCAGGAGTGCCGTGGGACAGAATGTGAATTGATTGTCAATTCCGATTCCCTTGATTCTCGCGATGGCCTTCTCGGCAGCTGCATAGTCATTTCGAATGGCGGCGACGGTGAAATCGACGGAATTGAGAGGCTCGCTCTCACGAATCGTCGAGAACCGGAGACCTTCCTCGATGACCCGCTGGGCCGCGGCTACATCTCCTTTCCAAAGGAGGAAATTCTCAGCGCGCTCCTGGTAGGCATCTTCAACATCCGGAGCCAATTCGAGAGTGCGGGCGTAGATACGGTCAGCCTCTTCATACTCGCGGTTGAGCGTGAGCGTCTCTCCCAACTGTCGGACCAGGTCGGCCGCGCGCGGATTGCCTTCGACCGCCTTCCGAAACGCGTCGACACTTTCGCGCATCCGACCCTGTCTTCGGTACACCGCGGCCATCCCGTAATACACGTCCGGGTTGTTAGGCTGCATGGACAACGCTGAAGAGAACTCGCCGAGGGCATTGACATAGTCGAGTTTGGCGTGGTAGTAATACCAGGCCATCGCCTCGTGCGCGGCGGGCAGAGAGGGTGCCAGCGACAGCGCCTTCTCAACGGCCTTCCGGCAGTCGTCAATTCTCCGTTGACTCCGGTCGTAGAAGAACCAGTACATGTTCGAATGCGCATAGCTGGTCTTCGCGTACGCAGCTGCGAACATCGGGTCCAGTTGTGTCGCCCGTTGAAACAACTGAATGGCGCTCTCCTGATCGGACTGGACGCTCGAACGGTCCATATAGGTGACACCCCTCAGGTAGAGATCGTACGCTTCAGCGTTCGTCGTCAGCTTTTGCCCAAGCGAAGCTGCCTCGGGTTTGAGCAGTTTGATGTCGAGTGCGCTGGCCACCTTGCTGGCGATATCAGATTGCAGCGTGAACGCGTCCGAAAAGGGAGCATCAAATGTCTGCGCCCAGAGTTGAACGCCCGAATTTGAGCGGACGAGCTCAGGGCTGACCCTCACCGTCGATTCCGACCATCGGACCGTCCCCATGAGAACATAGTCAACGCCGAGCTCGGCGCTGATTTCTTTAATGGATTTCTTCGTCCCCTTGTAGCTCTTGGCGCTCGATCGGGCGATGACGCCGATACCTGAAAGCCCCGACAGTCGGGTGGTGATTTCTTCCGTCAGACCGTCGGCAAAATATTCCCGGCTTGGGTCCGATTGATTTTCAAACGGCATGACCACAAGCGTTTTGCGATCAGAACTTCCGCCTGACCAGGGATGGAGAATCAGGAGAACGAGCGCAGCTGCGATCAGAATCACCGCTCCACCGATGGCCAGCAGGCGCCCGGTGTGCGGCGCCGTTGTCCGAACTGCGGACGGGGAGGCGGGGTGAGGCTCTGTCGGCGACGGTATCGGCTCCGCGGAAACGCGCTGAGTTTCACCGCTTTCCCGTTTCCATCGTTTCAGGTCGGCCACCATGTCCGCTGCCGTCTGGTACCGCTCGTCCGGGTTCTTTTCCAGTGCCTTCTCGAATATCCTCTCACAGGTTGCGGAGATGTTCGGGAGGTACTTGCGAATTGAATCGGGCTGTTCGTTGAGAATGGAATACATCATGGCCGCTTCGTGATCGCCGCGAAACGGAAAATGGCCTGAGAGCATCTCGAACAACAGGATGCCGAACGAAAAGAGATCGCTCCGGGCGTCCACATCGCTCCCCTGAATTTGCTCCGGCGCCATGTAGGCCAGCG
>DATJPR010000212.1:0-15946 GCA_035506295.1 Bacteroidota bacterium
TTGAAAATAGAAGTCCAGCTCTCGAACACGAAACTGCTGCAGATCGATGCGAATAACGCCGTACGCGTTGCGCAAGTGAACCTCAACAATCTTCTCGGCCTCCCCCTGCCGACGCAAACGGAAATCACCACCGAGATCCGGCATGATCCAAGGACGTTCGGAGGTTGGTCATCCCTGGTCGACACGGCCGTCGGGCAGCGGGCGGACCTGCAAGCAATGGAACTGCGCGTGAAGGCGGGAGAGGCGAGTGTGAGCGCCGCCCGGGGTGCCTGGTGGCCGCAGATTTCCGTCTTCGGCGACTACCTCTCCGCGCGCCCGAACCCGAGAGTGATCCCGGCGCAGGACATCTACAAGGACACCTGGGACTTCGGCATTCAGGTCTCGCTCGACGTCTGGAACTGGGGTATCGCCGCGCACCAGACGGCGCAGGCGGAGGCTCAACTGGCGCAGGCAAAGGACGCGCAGGGCTCGCTCCGGGATGCTGTTGCGCTCGAGGTCACGCAGAATTACCTGGCGCTGCAGCAGGCAAAGGAAAAGATCGGTGTTGCCCGGCAGACCATCGATCAGGCGGAGGAAAACTCACGCATCACCAGCGACAAATTCAAAGAAGGGCTCGCGTTGACGACAGATGTGCTTGACGCCGATGTGGCCCTGCTGCAGGCCAAGACGAATTACACGCAGAGCCTGGTGGACTATGAACTCGCAGAAGGACGACTTGAAAAATCTTTGGGAGAAGAAGCGCGATGACGCAGGAACAATTGAACGATGAGCCACTGCCGCCGGTCAGCAAAGTCAAGCTTATGATTATCGTCGGTGCAGCGGTTGTGGTGATGCTTGGGTTGCTGTTCTACAACAAAAGCACAAGGGCCGCGCAGACCCCCGATGCCTCGATTTTGCGTGCGATCCCCGTGACGGTGGCGACCGCCCATACGCGGCGGATCAGAGAAGAATTGTCACTCGTCGGGACGCTCTGGGCCAACAACGACGTGAATGTGGCTTCCGAAACCACGGGCAGGATTACCGCCGTGGAAGCCAAAGTCGGGAGCTTTGTGCATGCCGGCGATGTCCTCGTGCAGGTCGACGACGAACTGAAGCAGGCGAACCTGTCGACGGCGGAGGTCTCGTTCCAAAAAGCCAAGAAGGATTGGGACCGCTATCAGGCGTTGTTTGAGAAGAAATCGATCACCGCTTCGCAATACGACCAGGCACGCCTCACGTATAAGAGCGCCGAGGCGCAGTATATCATCGCGCGACGGCAGCTCAACGACACCCGCATCAAGTCCCCGATCTCCGGCTACGTGACGTCCCGTCCCGTCGACGTCGGAACGACGCTGCAGATGGGAACCATGGTGGCGGACATTGTGGACATCGCGAGCTTCAAGCTTCGACTGAACGTGGCCGAGCAGGATGCGTTCAAGCTGAACGTCGGCGACAAGGTCAGTGTGACAACGGAAGTTTACCCCGGCGTCGAGTTTACCGGTTCAATTTCAAGCATCTCGGCGAAAGCCGATGATGCTCACACCTATCCGGTGGAGATTGTCCTGCCGAATTCCGCTGCGCATCCCCTCAAGGCGGGGATGTTCGCCCGCGTCGCCTTTGAGAGCCTGTCAGGCCATCAGACGGTTGCCGTGCCCAGGCAGTCGCTCATCGGCAGTGTGAGGGACCCGCAGGTGTTTGTCGTCCACGACGGCAGGGCGTATCTTCGCAGCGTCGTGATCGGCACGGCGAATGCCGATACGCTCGGCATTCAGGGTGGGCTCAGCGACGGCGACGTGGTCGTCGTGAACGGCCAGAACAATTTGCGCGACAGCAGCGCCGTCGCCATCGTCCAGTAGCCGGAGCGGGAGAGGAGCACGCATGACTGTCACAGAGTTAGCCATCAAGCGCCCGACGCTCGTCGTGGTGTTCTTTGCAGCGATCGGGGTCCTGGGAATCTACGGTTATTTCCAACTCGCCTACGAACTGCTGCCGAAGATTTCGCCGCCGATGATCACCGTGACCACCGCCTATCCTGGTGCGTCGCCGACGGAAGTGGAAAACAGCGTCACAAAGCCCATCGAAGACGCGCTCTACGGGCTCGAAAAGATCTCGGCGGTGCATTCGACGTCGTCCGAAGGGCTTTCCATGATCCAGGTGGAATTCGACCAGTCGGCAAGCATCGATTTCTCGCTCCAGGATGCGCAGCGTCGAGTCAATCAGATCGTCGCGACGCTGCCGTACGACGTCAAGGCACCCGTCATCTCGAAAATCGCGCTGGACGACATCCCGGTCCTCCGCCTGAGCGTCACCAGCAACATGCCTTCCCGTGATTTCTATCAGTACCTGAAGGACCACGTCCAGCCGCGCCTTTCGAAAATCGCCGGGGTCGGTCAGGTGGTGCTTGTGGGAGGCGACCAGAGAGAAATCCGCATCAACCTCGACGCGGACAAGCTGCGATCGTACGGGCTGTCCATCACCAAGGTCACGCAGACGATCAAGAATGCCAATCTGGATTTCCCCACCGGGAACATCAAGGAACAGGAAACACAATACGTCGTCCGGGTGGCGGGGAAATTTACCTCGGTGAACGAGCTGAGGGACCTCGTCGTTGCACGGTCGAAGGAGGGAGGCGACGTTCGTCTCCGCGACGTTGCGGAAGTCGAGGACGGCGTTGCGGACATGGAGACAACAAACAGGATCAACGGTAAATCAGCGGTCGGCGTGTTGATCCAGAAACAGTCCGACGCCAATGCGGTGGATGTCGCCAGGGATGTGCGTGCCGAATTGAAACGCATCGAGGCGGACGCGAATGCCCTGGGGCTGAAATTTGACATCGGTCAGGACGGCTCGTTGTTCACCATCGATGCCGCAAACGCCGTGAAGCACGACCTTGCATTGGCCATCCTGCTCGTCGCGGCGGTCATGTTCCTGTTCCTGCACAGCATCAGGAATTCGCTCATCGTCATGGTGGCGATCCCGACTTCCCTGGTCTCTACCTTCTTGATTATGTGGATCCTGGGGTTCACGCTCAACCTCATGACACTCCTGGCGCTTTCGCTTGTCATCGGCATTCTCGTCGATGACTCGATCGTTGTCCTCGAGAACATCTATCACCATCTGGAGAAAGGGGAGGGGCAGCGCGACGCCGCGCTCAACGGGAGAAACGAAATCGGGTTTGCCGCGCTCTCCATCACGCTGGTGGACGTCGTGGTATTTGTGCCGCTCTCGGCCACCTCCGGGCTCATCGGCAATATCATGCGGGAGTTCGCTCTTGTCGTGGTCGCCTCGACGCTGACGAGCCTCCTGGTGTCCTTCACGGTGACACCCATGCTCGCTTCGCGGTTTTCGAAGATCGAACGGATGACGCGGGGGACACTCCTGGGAAGTTTCGCCGTGTGGTTCGAAGCGCAGTTCAGGAGGCTGACACAGTATTACCTCATGCTCCTTGACTGGGCGCTGAAAAACCGCGGGAAAGTCGTCGGCCTTTCGGTGGCTGCCTTTGTCTTCGCACTGGCACTTCCACCCCTGGGATTCATCGGCAACGAGTTCATTACGCAGGCCGACCGTGGCGAGTTCACCGTCACGATCGAGAACCCTCCGGGGTCGACGATCGAATACACCAACCGGATCACACAGAACGTGGAGTCGCTTATCGCAGCGATGCCCGAGGTCAAGAAGATCTTCACGAACGTCGGCGTGTCAAGCGAGGGGCTTCTGGGTCAGACGTCGAATAACTCGGCGGAGATTAACGTCACCCTCGTCGATGCTTCCGCCCGGAGCCGTACCACCGATCAGGTGGGGGAGGCGATCAAGCGGGCGGTGGCGACGATGCCCGGGACGAAGGTCAGAGTCAATCCGATCGGCATCTTCGGCACCGCGAACCAGACGCCGATCCAGATCGTCGTCAGTGGAACGGACATGGACGCGATCACCCGGTCTGCGCAGACGGTGTCGGACGTGCTGGCGGGGATACACGGGACGGCCGACATCAGGCTTTCCACGGAGCTCGGGAAGCCTGAGACGCGCGTGGTTATCGACCGGCAGAAACTCGCCGACCTTGGGCTGAACGTCAACGATGTCGGTTCGGCGCTCCGGGTTGCCCTGAGCGGGGATGATGACTCCAAATACCGCGACGGGCCGAACGAGTATCCGATAAGGATTCAGCTTGACAAGTTCGACCGGTCGAACGTGCAGGACCTCAATTCGCTGTCGTTCATGAACAGCCGCAATCAACTGATCGAATTGCAGCAGTTCGCGACAATCTATCAGACAACAGGCCCGACCAAGCTCCAACGGGAGGACCGAAACTCGGCAGTGACGGTTTTCTCCCAGGTGGTTGGTCGACCGAGCGGCACCGTGGTGGCGGAATTTCGAAGCGCCATCGCAGGGAAACTCGCTCCGGGGACATCGTTGACGTATCTGGGGGATGAAAAGAACCGTGCCGAGGGGTTCGGCAGTCTCGGGCTTGCTCTGGCGGCCGCTGTGCTCTTTGTCTACATGATCATGGTGGCGCTGTATGACTCGTACGTGTATCCGTTCGTCGTTCTCTTCTCGATCCCTGTGGCGATGGTCGGCGCCATGCTCGCGCTCGCACTGACCGGCAAGTCGCTCAGCATCTTCTCTATTCTGGGGATCATCATGCTCGTCGGCCTCGTGGCGAAAAATGCCATCCTGCTTGTCGACCGGGCAAACGAGATGAAACGCGGGGGGATGGCAACGGTGGAGGCGCTGATGGAGGCGGCGGAAAGCAGGATCCGGCCGATCTTCATGACGACGCTTGCCATGGTCATCGGCATGCTCCCCATCGCACTGTCCGTGAGTGCCGGCGCGGAATGGAAAAGCGGCCTGGCCTGGGCGCTCGTGGGTGGGCTGTCAAGCTCCATGCTCCTGACCCTGGTCCTCGTCCCGGTGATTTACACGAAGGTCGACGAGTGGCGGGAATCCATCCCCGCGCTCTTTGCGAAGCCGTCGATGCTGTTCAGACGGCGTGCTCGCCGACCTGCGACACTCGAGCCCGTAGTGATACCCGTGCAGCGATACGGCGACAGCGGGAAGTGATGGTGTGGTGGGATCGAAGAGGAGATCGTCGGGCACCGAAACCGTTCGGTGCCCGATGCGTTTATGCGCCGTCCCGTGATCGGCGGTTATCAGCCGATCGTGAGAGCAACAGGCCGACGAGCGCGCCGTAAGAGGTGCTGATATACGGGTTGGAACTTATCGGACAGGTCCCCGTGCTGCACCCTATGAAATAGTAGTAGAGGAACCCCGCCCCCGCCCCCAGAGCGGGATACAACAGTCGTCGATACTTAATCAGCCAAGCCATCGTTGCCTCCTGCAGAATCATCCGGATCCCCGTGCCATCGCTCGCTGATCCACCGGTCGACATACGACCGTGTCGCGTGCACGACGAGCGAGCTGGCGCATTCCCCGGAGAAGCCCTCGAACAGGTCTTCTGCAAGTGCCCGGGCGCTTTTCTCGTCGGGCGCCGACCGCAGCGCGTCGCGCGCTTGTGCGCAGAACCGCTCGATCAACCGGTCCTGTCGGAGTTGCATCGCCGATGGCGCGTCTGCCGTTGGATCGCCGTGATGGTCCGCATCTGGCAATTCAGCGGGCGGTCGAGTCGGCATTCTTCGTTCCCTGTGTCGATAAACCAAGAAGGAGGTATAACGGACAGCTCGAGAAGACGCTGGTGAGGATGAACACCGCGGCGACGATTCCCAGGATCCAGGCGGCTATCCCGGAGAGAACACCGCTGAGAATCAACCCTGCGATGACGAGAGCAGCTAGGACACGCACGACTCTATCGATGAGACCCATGTTCTTTTTCATTTCCACTCCTCTGTAGTTGGTCAGGCACACTGTTGTGTACCGTGAGATGCAGCGGACAGAGGAAAGGGTCTCTTCGATCTTATTTCTGTGATGAGTTTCGCTGGCGTTTCCGGGAGGGCGTGCGGGAGGCCGCATTCACCTTGATTATCTTCATGAGGCGACGGTGGACAGCGGGGGGAACGCTCTTCGCAGAGGTTTCCGCCCGGTACAGAACGACCGTCTTCTTGAGGGAATCAAGATACGATTGACAGTCGGGGCACCCTTCGATATGGCGCCGGATCTCCCGGCATTCGGGGGAGTCGACGGACTGGTCAAGGTTGTCGCAGATGAACCGATACGCATCGATGCATCGCATGGTCATTGTCCTCCCCGTGTCGTCATGTAGGGGTCAAGCTGATCCCGGAGAAACGCCCGGGCGCGGCGAAGACGGGACTTGGCGGCTTCGACGGATATCCCGAGAATATGTGCTGCCTCCTCGGTGGAGTTTCCTTCCACATCGCGAAGCACGAAGACCGCGCGATAGAGAGGGGGAAGTTTGAGAATTGCCGCGTCGAGCACTGTCCTGAGTTCCTTCTTCAGCACCAGTTCCGCGGGCGTCTCGTCCCATCGCGCCACCCGCCTGGCAAACTTCCCGTCGCTGTCCGTCGATGGGTTGTCCAATTCTTCCAGAGAATCTTCGAGTTCATCCAGTTTCCGCCTGCGCCTCTTCATGAGGCAGTTGTTCGCCACGATCGTATACAGCCAGGTCGTAAACTTCGATTTCCCGTCGAACGTCCCCAGCTTCCGGAAAACGTTGATGAACGTGTCCTGAAGCACCTCCTCTGCACGGGCCGGATCCCGACACAGCTTGAGCGAAAATCGGTACACGGTGTCCTCATACCGCTTCACAACTTCGGCGAATGCCGCGCGGTCGCCGGCAGCGGCAGAGCGGAGGAGCTCTTGTTCAGGAAGTGCGGAGACGGTCGGGGTCTTCACGGGTATGATGCATCCAGGGCTGTAGGAGAGTCAGAAGTTGATCAAATAATAGGGATTCTGGCGGGGTAGTGCAAGGGATCTTCCGCCCGGCGCTCCATTGCTGTTCTACCTGCGGATCGCTATCTTTGTGTGGTGTGAAGAAGGGATCGATGAGCGAATCGGACGGAAAGAACCGTGCCGCACTGGTATTGGGCGAGCTCCTCGCCGAGCTGACGCGTCGAAGACATGTGAGAGATCTTCTTGATCGATCTCTTTCTGACGACGGCCGGGAAGACCTTGTTCGTAAGCTCGCCGATGGGATAGAAGAACATCTGGCGGCGATCGCTCCACCGCCTGTTGTGGCGAAACCTGCGCCTCCGGTGAAGGAATCGCCTGCTCCGGTCTTCTCTGTTCCCAAAATTCCTTTGCCGATATCCGACACTCCGGCGCCGCCTGTCTTCAGCCGTCCGGAGGGTCCGAAAACTCCACCGGTACCACATTCCCCCAGCAGTGCGCCGATCGTGGCCAAAGATCGGATCAACCTCGGTGTTCCCGAGCGCACGCAGGCGTCGGAGGAGCAAAAAGTGCCTTCTCGTCATTTTGTGTTGTCGAAGCAAGTCTTCGAAGTCCCGGCAGAGGGCGCGTTCTACATCCATGGCGTCGCCGGCGTGCCGCATGACGACCAGCCATCGGCCAAGCCCTTTTTGTTGGAGGAAAAGGGGATCGACGGCGAACGGCTTGCCTTCGGCTGGGACCTCGGCACGATTCGATTCTATCTCAGCCTGATGAGGGACGAAATCGCAGCACTGGGCCGGGGCGGCGTCCTTCTCCTCCCGAAACAGGACTCCGTTCGCCTTCGCGGCGTTCACGAGTCGATCGTCAACGACCTCCGCCTGCACGGCAACGTTCTCCCGTTCGCGTTTGGGACGGTGGTCAAAGGGTGGGAAGAAGCACAGCGGAAGCTTTCGGCTGCGGCGCCGCGTGCGCGGCAGGCCCTGGAGAAGCTTGAGAAAACAAAGCGATGGACGCTGACCGTTTCCGCGCAAGACAACCGGTTCGCCGATCTGCAGCAGAATCCTACCCTCGAGAAACGGCGTGAATTGGACCGGCACCGATCGAGTTTCACGGCTGCAGCGGGGATGGGAAGGCACCTGGATGTGCGTGAATTGGAACGGGTGCTGAACAAGCAGAGGAGAGTCGCTGAGGGTATTCACCGCGAGTTGAGCGAAGTCGCGGACAAGACGGAAGTGCAGTCGATCGTGTCACTCCAGAGCGGGTCGTCCGAAGGCTGGAAACAGATCCTCCGCGCGACCTACGACATCTCGCCGACCATGGTGTCGCGCTTCCATCGCATGGTCACGGATATCCAATACGAACACCTTCTCCTCGAACTGATGATCGCTCTGACCGGCGAAATGCCATCGATTTCGCTGGTCGAACCGGCGTAGGCGTCATCAGGGGAGTTCGGCGTTCACATCCACCAGCTCCAGATCTTCGTCGATGGTGACGTGCAATTGGTTGGGCCGACAGCAGATCTGGCAATCTTCGATGAGGTCCTGCACCGTACCTTCCGTCGGATCAACCGTAATCGTGTTGACCTGAAGGCAATAGGCGCAGACGAATGTTGCTTCGAGTTCCATCGCCGTTGCTTTCCCCCTCCTGCCGTGACGGTACGAACTCTTCTGATGTTGGTCAAGACCCCGATGGATGGGTTCTTTCCTGAAGGGAGGGAAATTCGTATATTTAACGATGTGTCGCTTTCGGCAGAATCATCCAGGAGGGGGAATTCTTCATGGACGAAAGCCATATCGTGATGGCAGTTGAGTTCTTTTCCGCGGCGCTTCCGGTTCTTTACGGCATCCTTGTGGTGATCTACGGACTGTCGTTCTTCAAGCCCGCTTCAAGGACGTCGTCCGTTCGGTCGCCGTTCCTCATCGGTGTCCTCCTCCTCCACCTTGTGTACCTCGCCCTGAGGGTGCTCGCGTATGACCACCCGCCGATTACGAACGTCTTTGAAGTCATGACCCTGATGGCTGCCGCGATCACGACGGCCTACATGTACATCGAGTGGCGGACGGCAACCAGCAGCACCGGCGTCTTTATTCTCCTTCTGGCATTCGCGTTCCAAACGGTGTCGTCGATCTTTATCAGAAGCACCGTGAAAATTCCCGACTACCTTCACAGTCTTGTCCTCGGGTTCCACGTTTCCTCGGCTCTCCTCGGCTACACTGCGATCTCGTTGTCCGCCGTGTACGGTTTGTTGTACCTGCTGCTGTACCATGAAATCAAGTCTACGCGGTTCGGCGTCATCTACAACAGGCTTCCGAATCTCGAGACCCTGGAGATCATGAGCCACAAGGCCGAAGTGTTCGGTTTTGCGAGTCTCACGGTGGCCATCAGCATCGGACTTCTCTGGCTTCCCCGCGTGTTCAAGGATTTCTCCTACTTCGATCCCAAACTGGTCGGCACCATCGGTATCTGGATTCTCTACGCCGTCGGGCTTGGAGCGCGCAGGACCTTCGGATTGCAGGGGAGGAAGATGATGGTGCTTTCGCTGATTGCGTTCGGCTGCGTCTTCCTTTCGATGACGGTCATCAATTTGTTCCTGAGCGGCTTTCACAGTTTCCACTGAGAGGGTCGCACCTGAGATATGAATCTTCTTTCCATCGGTATTAGCCATCAAACAGCGGGCGTCGAAGTGCGGGAGAGAATGTGGCTCTCCGAGGACGAGATGCGCCGCGCCGTATCGCTCCTGAAGGAACGGTTCTTCAGCGAAGTCATGCTGGTCTCGACCTGCAACAGGACTGAACTCTACGGTCTGAACGGTACGGCAAGCGTGGGGCTGGAGGATCTGAAAGAGTTTCTCATCGGCTTCAAGCAGGCCGCCGATCTCGTGAAGCCGGAACATTTCTACGGCTCGACGGCGGAAGACGCGGTGCGGCATTTGTTCACCGTCGCCACCGGGGCGGATTCGCTCATCGTCGGCGATATCCAGATTCTCAATCAGGTCAAGGAAGCCTTCGGGCTTGCGCGGGAAGCGAACACTCTTGGGCCGGTGATGCATCGGCTGATGCAGGAGACCCTTCACGTCGCGAAGCGGGCGCGAACGGAAACGGCGATTTGCGAAGGGGCCGTCTCGGTGAGCTACGCGGCGGTCGAGCTCGCCAGCAAAATCTTCGCCGATCTCTCCAAGAAATCGGCGCTCCTCATCGGCGCAGGAGAAACCGGCGAGCTTACGATGAAACATCTCGTCGGGAAGGGGATCGGCAAGATCTTCCTCGCGAACCGGACCCGGGAAAAGGCGGAGGCGCTCACGCACGAGCTGGGAGGAAGCGTCGTCGACTACGAGAGCCTCGTCGATATGCTGCGGGTCGTCGATATCGTCATTACGTCGGTGAACGCGCCGAGCTATGTTGTGCTCCCGCAGCATGTCCACAAGGTCATGAAGCAGCGGGGGAACAATCCGCTCTTCCTGATCGACATCGGCGTTCCGCGCAACGTCGACCCTGCGTCGCGGAAAATCGAGAATGTGTTCCTCTATGACATCGACGCGCTCAGCACGATCGTCGACAGGAACCTCGAGCGAAGAAAATCCGAGATCCCGGCCGTCAGGACGATCGTCGAGGAACAGCTTGCGGAGTTCGGCCACTGGCTGGAGTCGCTCGCCGTGGGGCCGACGATTCAGGAATTCCGCGCGTCGCTCGAATCCATACGGCAGGAGGAGGTCGACAGGAACATCAACCGCTTCAAGCCGGAGGACCGCGAGCTCGTCGACCTCGTCACGCGTCGCATCGTCAACAAGATCCTTCATCTGCCAACGACCATCCTGAAGCAGACCGGAAAGGACGGAGAGCAGGAGACCGTCGCGCGCGTCAAGGCGCTGCGGGATCTGTTCGGCATCGGGAAGGAAAGGAAGGCCCCCGATGCAGATTGAGAGCCTCCGCATCGGCACGCGGGGAAGCGATCTCGCCCTCTGGCAGGCGAATTGGGTCAAGCAGCGGCTTGAGGCCCTGCACCCGGGAATCGCCGTCGCCATCACGATCATCAAAACGACCGGCGACCGTGTCCTCGACGCGCCCCTGTCGAAGATCGGGGACAAAGGATTGTTCACCAGGGAGATCGAGAACGCGTTGCTGCGAGGGGAGATCGATCTCGCCGTGCACAGCCTCAAGGATCTCCCGACGGAACTCCCTTCCGGTTTGCAGATCGGTGCGATTACCGAACGCGAAGATCCGCGCGATGTCTTTCTCCCCCATCCATCAAATGCCTGCCGGAACCTCCTCGATCAACCGACCGGCGTGACCGTGGCGACCGGAAGCCTCCGGAGGAAATGCCAGCTCAAGGCGTTGCGGCCGGATGTCCATGTTGTGGATGTCAGGGGAAACCTGTCGACCCGCCTTCGAAAGCTCGACGACTCGGATTGGGCGGGAATGTTGCTCGCGCGTGCCGGCGTGATCCGTCTTGGCTGGGAGGCCCGGATTGGGGAAATCGTGCCGGCGGATTTGATTCTTCCGGCGGTCGGACAAGGAGCGTTGGCCATTGAAATCAAAGAAGGGGATGAGCGCGCGTTGACCGCGGTCGCTCCTTTGGCGAACACGCAGACGACATCCGCCGTTCTGGCGGAACGCAGTCTTCTCCGGCGGCTCGAAGGCGGATGTCAGGTGCCGATCGGCACCTATGCCCGCATCGACACCGAGAAGGGAATTGAAAGACTGGTAATGGATGCCATGGTCGGATCGCTCGATGGAGCGCGCGTTGTCCGGGGACACGCTGAAGGAACTGCGTCTGAAGCCGAGTCTCTCGGCCGGTCCCTCGCGGAAACGCTGTTGCGCGATGGAGCGGACACGATACTGGCCACAATTCGCGGGTCGACCCTCAATGAGCACGGTGCTTAAAGGAAAGACCGTCCTCATCACGCGCCGTCTGGAACAGTCGGGCGATCTGAAAGACGGATTGGAATCGCACGGCGCGCATGTGGTGTTTCTTCCGACGATCGACGTCGTGCCGCCCGACTCGTGGGAAGAATGCGATCGGGCGCTGGCGCATCTCGATCATTTTGATTTGATCGTTTTCCCCAGCGTGAATGCCGTGACGTTTTTCCTGCACAGGTGTGTCAGTCGGGGGATTTCTCCCGACACTCTTGCCCGGAGTGAGCTCGCGGTCGTTGGGAAGCGGACCGGGACGGAGCTCGAGCGGTTGAAACTCGCGCCGCAGCATTTGCCGGAAGAGTATTCCGCGAGCTCGTTGATCGAACATTTCGCCCGGCTCGGGATCAAGGGGAAAAGGATCCTGCTTCCCAGGGGAAGTCTGAGCAGGGAGGATCTGGCGCACGGATTGTCGAAACTCGGTGCGACAGTTGTCAGTGTGACCGTGTACCGGACGGTCGCTCCCGACATGTCGGGTGCGGACAAAATCCTGGAAGACCTCTCGCTCGGGAAGATCGATGTGGTCACCTTCGCCAGCCCGTCGGCGGTGAACAATTTCGCAGGGGCGCTCGGCACGGGCGGCGTCCGTGTTCCCGATGCGCGGTACTGCATCGCCGTCATCGGGCCCACCACCGCCGAGGCGGTGCGAACGCTCGGCGCCGAGCCGGACATCATCGCGTCGGAGTCCTCCGCCCGTGGACTCACCGAAGCCATCGCGTCGTACTATTCGAACAGATCATGAACGACTTGTTTCTTCGTGCGTGCAAACGACAGGCAGTGAGCCGTACGCCCGTATGGCTGATGCGCCAGGCCGGGCGGTATCTTCCTGAATACCGCGCCGTCCGCGCGAAGGCGGATTTCCTCACGATGTGCAAGACTCCCGAGCTCGCAGTGGAAGTGACACTGCAGCCCGTCGATCTCATCGGCGTCGACGCCGCGATCATCTTTTCGGATATCCTCGTTGTGCCTGCGGCCATGGGAATGCCGTTTGAGATGGCGGAGTCGGTTGGCCCGCGCTTCGCATCCCCGCTGCGGACGCGTGCGGATGTCGAGGCGTTGCAGATCCCCGACCCCGCGCGGAGCCTGCGGTTCGTGCTCGATGCGCTCGAGCTCGCGAAGCGCTCCCTCGGCGGCAGAGTCCCGCTCATCGGTTTTTCCGGCGCGCCGTGGACGCTTGCCACGTACATGGTTGAGGGACGCGGAAGCAGGGACTATCAACACATCAGCAGGATGATGCTGGACGACCCTGAGACGTTCTCGTTGTTGATGGATAAGCTGACACGTGCCGTCCAATTGTATCTCGAAGCGCAGCTTGCCGCGGGCGCGGATGCGGTGCAGATTTTCGACACGTGGGCGGGCGTCCTTCCGCCCGATCATTTCAGGAAATGGTCGCTGGACCCGATCGAACGCATTGTCTCCCGGCTCCATCGGGACAATGAGCCGGTAATCGTATTCTGCAAGGGTGCCAACCATTCACTCCGCGAGCTCGCCCAGATCGGTGCGGATGTCGTCAGCCTCGACTGGACGGTGGACATGGCGATCGCGCGGGAACTGACTGACGACAAAGTCGCGCTGCAGGGAAACCTGAATCCCTCCTATCTCTACGCGTCGCCGGAACGCATTCGCCGGGAGGTGCGTTCCATTCTTCAGAAATACGGCCCGCACACGGGACATATCTTCAATCTCGGTCACGGCGTGTTCCCTGACGTTCCGGTGGACAATGTCCGTGCGATGGTCCGCGCGGTCCATGAAGAAAGTCTAGCATTTCACAAAGGATAAAAACAGCACTGTGAGCGGCAAACATACAGATTCCCCCATCGGCGTCGTCCTGCTGCAGCTGGGAGGACCCGATTCCCTGGAAGCCGTCGAACCGTTTCTCTTCAATCTGTTTTGCGATCCGGACATCATCGATCTTCCTCTCGCGTTTCTTTTCCGGACCGCCCTCGCGCGAATGATCTCTTCGAGGCGTGCGCCCAGGGTGGTGGAATACTATCGGAAAATAGGCGGCCGCTCCCCGATTTTGCGCCTGACGAACAGGCAGGCACGCGCCCTCGAACGGGAGCTCCGGCCCGAGCTGAACGTCCGCATGTTTGTGGCGATGCGGTACTGGCATCCGCTCACCGAGGAAGTTGTGGACGCGGTAAGGCAGGAGGGCATTGAGCAAGTGATCCTTCTTCCTCTCTATCCACAATATTCACGGACCACCACAGGATCGAGCTTCAACGAATGGAACCGTGTGATTGATCGGCTCCATGCCGGCAACATCCGGGCGGATCTCGTGCGCGAATACTGCGAACACCCGCTTTATGTCAAGGCCATTGTCCGCAATATCCGGATCGCGCTGGCGCGGGTGAAGCCAGCCGATCGCGCGAAGGTCCATCTCGTGTTCAGCGCACACGGCACCCCGATGAAACTTGTCCGCAGCGGCGATCCGTATCAACAGCAGATCATCCGCACGTATTGGTCGGTGGTGCGCGAGGGGAACTTCGACCTGCCGCATCATCTCTGCTACCAGAGCAAAGTCGGGCCGCAACGCTGGCTCGAACCAAGTCTTCTCGACACGATCGACCGGCTTGCGTCGGAGCACGTAACCCACGTCATCGTGATACCGATCGCATTCGTGTCGGACCACAGTGAAACCCTCTATGAGATCAACATGGAGGTGAAACACCATGCGCACCAAGCCGGCATTCCGTACTACGACATGAGCCCGGCGCTCAATACGAATCCGTTGTTTATCCGCGCTCTGGCCGACCTGGTGAAGGAGAAAGCGGAACAATGAACCCCGAACCCCACGTGCTCGTCATCGGCGGAGGCATTTCGGGATTGACGGCGGCGTTCTGGCTGCGCAAGGCAGGCGTTCACGTGGACGTCTTTGAGGCCTCGGACGCAGCGGGCGGGACGATGAAGACGATCCGGGAGGACGGCTGGCTTGTCGAAACAGGACCCAACAGCGCCCTGGAGACGACACCGCTCTTTGAAGAAATGTTCCGCGATCTGGGGATCCTCGGTGACCGATTGTATGCAGACCCGTCGTCCGATAACCGGTACATTGTCCGTGATGGCGCGCTGCACGTTCTTCCTATGAAGCCCGGCGCATTCCTGACGTCAAAGCTGTGGACACGGAAGGCGAAAATCAGGCTCTTGAAAGAGCCCTTCATCGGCCGTGGCTCTGGGGAAGAGACCGTTGCGGCATTCGTCGAACGACGCTTGGGGAAGGAGTTCCTCGACTACGCCATCAATCCGTTCGTGTCCGGTGTCTATGCCGGAGATCCGGCGATGCTCAGCGTGCAGAGCGCATTCCCGAAGCTCTACGCGTTGGAGCGCGATTATGGCGGACTTGTCCGGGGCATGATCGGCGGAGCACGGGCCCGAAGAAAACGTGCGGAGAAGGCGAAGGACCGGGCAAAAATGTTTGCGATGGCGAATGGGATGCAGACTTTTCCGGATGCGCTGGCACGTCAGCTTGGCGATGCATTTCACCGTGAAACTGAAGTGACATCGCTTTTCCTTGCAGGGCAACGCAACGGCCGGCACACGTTCGATTTCACTCTTCGCCAGGGAACCATCGCCGCGCAACTTCGTCCGGATGCCGTCGTCCTTGCCGTGCCCGCATCCCGTGCAGGTGACCTCGTCGGATCATTTGCCCCCGCCCTTCGATCGATGCTCGCTTCAATCTACTATCCTCCCGTGTCGCAGGTGTTCCTCGGTTATCGCGCATCGTCATTCTCACGGCCGCTCAACGGATTTGGATACCTTGTGCCCGCACTCGAACGGCGATCGATCCTTGGCACGATCTGGTCGTCCTCGTTGTTCCCGCATCGGGCGCCGGCGGGGTTCGTCGCGTTGACCTCTTTCGTCGGTGGAGCACGGCAGCCGGAGCTGGCGGGAAAGAACGACGACGACCTCGCAGCGATGACACACAGCGAAACCGTCTCGCTTCTTGGAGCGGCGGATCCCCCGGTCTACCGGAAGATCATCCGTTGGACACACGCTATCCCCCAGTACAATCTCGGTCACACGCGGATCATGGAGGCGATCGACCGGGTCGAATCGGCAAATCCCGGCCTCTTTTTCTGTGCGAACTACCGGGGAGGGATCGCTGTCGGCGACTGTCTCATGAGCGGGCAACGGATCGCGGAGCGCGTGTTGAAATGCCTCGGCATGAATGCGGCGTCTGCCGCAGAATCAAAAGGGGAACATAGAATTCTACAAGCAAATCCATGATGTTTCAGAGATGATAAGGGCTTGGCTATGTT
>DATJPR010000213.1:0-16731 GCA_035506295.1 Bacteroidota bacterium
CGTTGCGGAGCGTCGACGAATCGAGAAGGCGGGACATCATTCGTTCTCACCCGGGGGGCATGAAGGTGCGGGTCACAACGACGACCACAAGCATGCGGCGATGACGGCGCCTTTGGACGGCGTTCATGTTCTCGTCGCCCGCGGCATGGGCCTGGGTGCTCAGCAGCACCTTCTGTCGATCGGCGTAGAGCCGATTCTCACGGATCTTCACACGATTGACGAAGCTGTGGAGAGCTATCGAGCCGGGACGTTAGTGGACCGGCCTGAGCGGGTCCACGCGCATGGCCAACATCAGCATTGAGGGAGGAGCTCGGCGCCGATTGCGTCCGGAGGGGAGGATTCAAAACTGGCGGTTCAATTGCAGTTCGGCCAGAGACCAGGTGAGGTGGGTGAGTGGTCCGTCCCGCCAGAGGCGGGACGAGATCTCGTCCCGATCTACCGATCGGGACGGACCGAAACCAACGGTGTGAGACCTTACTGCCCGCACAGCATGATCCCGAAGCGGGCGTTTTTGTTTTACGGGACATCGTAAGCCGATCCACGTCGTTGCATTCCTTCGCGTGGTTTCGTATCTTGGTGCCGTCGTTATGATTTCGACCAAGACCCGGAGAGGTGGGTGAGTGGCCGAAACCAACGGTTTGCTAAACCGTCGTAGGGGGTCAACCTCTACCGAGAGTTCGAATCTCTCCCTCTCCGCAAATGAAATCCCCCACTGCAGTCGCATGTGGGGGATCGTCATTTCTGGATCTCTCCCTCCCTGCGCACCGGTCAGCGGAATAACAGTCTGACGCAGTGCCTTCCCTCACCCGAACCGAGGAGTTGGTGATAGCCCGCCGGCGCGAATAATCGTGATGTGAACTTCCCTATTTTGTGTACCCCGCCTTTGCCCAAAATCCCATTTTGATGCGGTTTGATTTACGGGGGATAGGGTCAACACACAGCCCACCCGGCCCTACCGGTGTCGCCGCTGATGCACCTTTACCTGTGAAAAGTCCGCCCGGTTGAAGCGCTGCACGCTCAGACTGAAAAACAGAAAGCCCATCAATGCGACAATCACCAGCGCGAGGTGTGGGGTCACGACCGTCCCACCGAGATTGAACGCGATGCCACTGCCGATCATGGATTCACGCGTCATCCCATCGGTCCCCAGGACCACAGCCCGGAAGGCCGCAGTGGTATACGTGAGCGGATTCAAGAAAACGATCGGCCGAAGCATGTCGGGCAACACCGTTGTGGGGATATAGGCTCCGGAAAGGAAGGTCAACGGCAAAACAATGACCGACACCATCAACTGAAATGTCGTTGAGTTCTTCGAAAGTGTCGCCAGGTACAGTCCGAGGGAGGAGAAGGTTAAGCCAACCACAAGCATCACGCCGGTCATTGCCAGGAGCCGGAATAGGTCCATGGAAACGCCGATGAACATCCCGACAACCACAATCAGCATTCCCTGAAGCACAGCGATCACACTCGCGGACGCGATTTGCCCGAGGGAAATTTGCCACCGCGCAATTGGTGATACCATGATCTCCCTCATGAACCCGCTGGCTACGTCTTCGATGATATTCATCGAGTTGTTGAGCGCCGACTGAAATACCGTCATGATGATGATCCCCGCCACGAGATAGTTCATTGGCTGGGCGATGCCTGTCGGAGCGGCCTTCATCACGAAGGAGAAGACAAAGAGAAAGAACCCCGACATCAGCAGCGTGAAGAAAAACCGCATCTTGTCTCTGCTGAAGGCGGTAAGATTGCGGATCAGTATTGCCTTGATCGCACGCACTATCTCCTGATCTCCTTTCCTGTGATCGCAATGAACACTTCGTTGAGAGTTCCTTTCCGAACCTCAAAATCGGCAATTGCGCCTTTGCATGCTGCAAGAAGGTCCAGCGTCTGATCTGTCCTGCTCAAACGAATGGTGATGAGGCCATCTGATTCAGAAGCGGGGATGCCCATGGTCTGCAGATAGCGGCGAATGGTCTCCGCATCCGTGGCTTTGATCTGTACGATATCTTTTGAATATGCCCGCTTTAAGTTGGCGGGAGTATCGTAGGCCACGATTCGGCCGTGATCCATAATGCCGATGGTGTCGCAAATCTCGGCCTCATCCATGTAGTGTGTTGTCAGGAACACCGTCATGTTCCTCTCCTTCTGCACCGCGCAGATATAGTCCCAGATGTGCGCCCTGGTCTGCGGGTCCAGCCCGGTTGTCGGCTCGTCAAGAAACAGCACCTTCGGAAAGTGAACGAGGCCGCGCGCGATCTCCGATCTCCGCTTCATTCCGCCGGAAAGTCCCTTGACCAGGGCCTTGCGCCACTCCTGGAGGCCGACAAGATCCAGTGCAAAATCAATTCTTCCTTTCACCTCCCGTGGAGGAACATCGTAGAAGTCGCAGTGTAGCCGAAGATTCTCTTCTACCGTCAGATTTGCATCCAGCGTCGATTCCTGGAAGACGATGCCGATATCTCGCCTCACGAGGGACTGTTCCGTTGAGACATCGTGCCCAGCAATGCTGAGCTTGCCGGAAGTCTTCTGAAGGATCGTGCACAGGGTGCTGATTGTAGTGGTCTTCCCGGCACCGTTTGGCCCGAGGAGTGCGAAGGTGGACCCTTCCTCCACGTTGAACGAGATATCGTCGACGGCTTTGTGATCGCCGAACGTTCTTGTGAAATTGGTAACTTCTATCATGTCGGACACGTTGCTCATTCTGCCTGGATGTGTTAGAGTCTCCTGCCAAAGATCTGTCGGTTGCCGAATCAGCAGCCCTCATTATATAAGACGATTCAGTTGACAATTTATTGTAGCTCACGGCTGAAACTCTGCCTGGCCCAGGGAATATTGATGCCTTCGGGAGTAATCAATCTTTTTGCCTCAGCCCGAGCAGGCTTTGTGTCCAGGAGGCTTGTTGATTCCCCGGCATTTTCCTACCTTGCCCCCGAAAAACGCACGCAATTCACCCCACTATTTTTTCCCCGGAGGTACTCACATGACCATCAGTAATAAGAGCATGCGCATACCGAAAATTGTGCTGGCGGCGTTCATCGCCCTCTCCGCCGGCACTGCCTTTTGCCAGACCGTCCACCTCGGGGTTGTCTCGCAGGTCGACACCTTTGCGGTAGTTGTTTCTCCAAGGCCCGTCGAGGTGATAAAGAAGGATGTCGAGGCCGCTCAAGCCAACAGTGCCCATGCCAAATCATGGCTCCAGGCGGCGACGGCGTCGGTGCAGAAGCTCGACACACAGATCGAAGTCAAGAAGAAGGAGATTGACACGCTCGCGGCATTGCAGGATTCTGCCGACGCCCACAATAATGATGTGGAGGTCGCGGCCTTGAAAGCGCAGTCGAAGGGCGTGGAAAAAATTGTCGACCTCCTGAAGGAGCAGAAGAAAATGCACGAGCTCGAAGTCGACGCGGCCCAGGCCACGATCGACCATGCCGATGCAGCAGCGGCCGCCCTCGCACAGGAAATCGCACTGGCACAGAAACGACAGGAGCATGAATCCGCGGTCAAATCCAAGGCGGCACCGGCCTCTATCGCGATCATCGACAAGGCAGTTCGGGAACTGGAAATCAACGTCCTTGACCTCCAGTCAAAAAGTCTGAAAAAGCAGGATCGCTGTGTTTCGTGTCAGCAAGATCTGGTGAGCCAGCAGTCGGACGTTGCCGAAGCTCAGGCAAAGATCCGCGAGCCGTAGTCTACCGGTTCGTCCCCGATTGAAATCGCTCGACCTCCTTCAAGAGGTCATCCAGGCCGGCATAGGGCTTGTACACGAATCGCACCGCGAACGTCCGTCTCTCGCCTGCCTTCTGCGGACCTGATTGAATCGAAAAATCCGCAGCCGGTCGACGGAGGGCCTGGTTGCCGCTCGCGGAGATCCATGGGGAGAATTGTCCCTCTGTGGGTTTGCGGAAAATCCAGAGCGCGACATAATCGTCCACGAAACCGAAGAAGAAATTATCGAACGATGTGAGGGTCCCGGGCCTGAACCCCGCGCGTTCCGTCAAGGCGCGTGAATCCGGCGATTCAACGATTGCTTGCCGCCGCACCGGGTTGTCGGTGAGGAACTCGTACCACTGCTTGCCTTCAGGATCGCACGGTCGAAAATACGTCCCGCTGCCGCTGCCGTTGTGACCGGCGCTGGTCATTTCGAGCCACGACGTATGCGCCATGTCGCATGTCTTCCCGCGCAGATAGAGCGAAGTGTTCTGCACGAATAGCATATACGAGGCCCAAAAGGTACTGGAGGACTGGATGTCCGAATCGGGCCAGGTCGTAATCGTCTGATCGATGTGGTCGTCCTCAAGGTGGTATGTTATCTCAGCGTTCAACCCGGCAGCTTCGGAACCAGCCTGGGCGAGCCGGACCGTGTGCCCATCAATGCTGTTAAGAATTATTGGCGCAACCCGGGGTGCATTCCACAAGTCGGCGCGCTTTCCCATTCTCGGTGTCGTGCTGGAACATTCGTAGTCCAAGCCCGCAGGCGCGAAGATGTCCCGCCCTTGTCCCGTCGCGACCAGGGATGCAATCCCGTTGTATCCCGGCAGCGGGGCGTAGTCGACCGAGTTGATCCGGGGAGCATTGTCCACGATCCGCACTCGCAAGTGTTCGTTCACAAGCAAGACCCCCGGCATCACAAAACTGGCGCTATCACCGAAAGTCACATCTGATATTCTTGCATCTTTCGCGATGTGATCCCCGCCCTTTAAGGCTGCGAAAGACACAGTTCCGAGTGATGAGCATGCAAGGTACGCGGCCGTTGTTATGATTGCGGCTGGCCGCACCCGTCGGATCCGTCTTTGTTTCATGATTGCCTTCCCGGGGTGTCCCTTGTGACTCGAAATCTGATCTTCGTTGTTGGTGACCGCTGTCACATTTTCTCCAGCCGATATCCCCTGGGAGAAGATCGCAAAACAGGATTTGAAGTGCCGGGGAAAATCTGACTCCCATCTGTCACCATCACCCCGCCAATTTCTTCATAATTACCCCAACCTTGCACTGGCATGATCATTGGAGTCCTTTACCATAGATATTCGTGCGCAGCACTCTACCGCGTGTGCAGAGAAAATGTACCCGGCCGTGGGTCATTGGGTAAGACCGTTGGAGCTGCGCCAAAGGGAAAGGAGACTCCCATGAAATCACTGCGTATTCTGGCGCTGGCATCGATCAGCGTGATCTTCCTGTTTGGAGGTTGTTCCAAAGGTCCTGAGAAAGGCGTCGGTGTATTCCGGGTCGCTCAGGCCGTCATACGAAACACGGTTACCCTCCAGCAATCGCAGAAGGACTGCGATGAATTCGTGGGTATCTCCAATGACTGTCGGACCTTCAATCGGTACGACAATGCCGGAGCTCTTGTGGGCTCGGTCCAAAACCTTGAACGGCGACACGACGGCACCTGGTCCGGTACCGATACGAGAGACGGTGCGAAATACCAGATCATCTTCAACGACCAGCAAGATCAGTACGTCTTCGCGGTCACAAACCTCGATCAAAAGAGCTGCACGATATACGTGATTCCGAAAGGCCCCCAGAGCTGGGACAGCTGGGATCATTTCCTCGCATCGACCGGTTCGGGCCACGATTCGCATCAGACTTCGACGGCGAGGATGTAGTTCCGACACTACCCCCATGGTTGCGCGATGAGCAACATGGTGTCTCGTTCACCATGGGGGGATGGCTGTGTTTCGACTGCCACGGGCGTAGGACAGACTATTGCCCCTGCGGCAGTATGCCATGCTTCTGGAGGAATGCCCTCATCGCGGCGAAGCAGTGTACGTACTCGGCATGGCTGAATCCGCCATGATTGCCGCCCGGTACGGTGATCAGCACGTTATCGACGCCCGCCGCATCAAGCGCCTTCTTTAATCGCACCGCCTGCTGATAGGGGACAAGCTGGTCCTTGTCTCCGTGGACCGTGAACACCGGCGGGGAGCTCTTCCTGACGTACGTCAAAGGCGACACTCTCTTTGCCACGCTCTCCCGGTCCGGCAAAGCGCCTAGCCAGGAGACGGCATAGTCCTGGCGGTTTGGCCCGGAGAGCAGCTCGTTCACATCGGTGATGCCGAACCAATTGACGATCGCATTGACGTGCAGGTTCGGGATAGTCCCTTCCCATTCTTTCGACGCGTCGAACCCATCGCCGGATTCGAGCAACCCGGTCATGAGGGCGAGATGCCCCCCTGCAGAGCCTCCTGTCACAATGACGCGGCTTGTATCGAAGTGGTACTTCCCTGCGTTGCGAAACACCCACTCCAGGGCCAGCCTGCAATCCTCGACTGCTGCGGGTGCGAATGCGACACGCGCCATGCGATACTCCACATTCACGACGGAGAATCCCATTGCGATGAACGGGACGCACTCGAGCGTTCGATCCTCCTTGGTTCCCGCGACCCAACCGCCGCCGTGGATAACGACCGCCACCGGGGACGCTTCGCCATGGCGGATGTAGGCGTCGAGCTTGCACTCGTAATTGCTCGCCGTGGAATACACGACGTTCGGCACCACCGTATAGTCGAATTCGTAGTGTAACGCGGCGTCCAGGGCAGGGGGAATGACGTCCTGCGAGAACGCCATCGACGATGCGATCGCCAGAAAAGTGGCAACGGCGAAGATGAAACGATGCATGAGAGCTCCTGATGTGAGTTTCCGATGCAGGAAACTACGCATCTGTTTCCTGATAGGCAAGGCAAGCGCGGGAATGTCGATGGATCCGGCCTGTCAGGAAATCAGTTCGATGAATCGTTCATTGACAATGCCGATCTTCCGCTGTATCATTGATGCGCGGGAAGAAGAATCCACCAGCTGCCCCGCCTAGTCCTACCGATGCTGTGTCCTGTCAATTGATGGGCCTGCGACACAGCAAGCATTGGAATGCCAGTGAGCACTCTCCCTTATCTCCTCGCCTTGGTGTTGACGACCGCTATTCTGGGCCAATCAGCTCCCTCGAAGATCATCGTTGCCCGAGATGGCAAGCGAATGGTGCTCATCCCGGGGGGGACATTCCGCATGGGCTCCGACCATGGCTACTCCGAGGAGGCGCCGGTACATCCCGTCCGGGTTGACAGCTTTTATATGGACGAGAAGCTCGTGACCAATCGGGAATTCAAGACGTTTTGCGACTCCGCAAGACTGCCGTATCCCGAGAATCCCCGCTGGGGTGATATGCCGAACTATTTTCTGGACTTCCCCGACTATCCCGTGGTCAATGTGAGCCTCGATGAGGCTTCTCGGTATGCAGCATGGGCAGGGAAGCGGATTCCGACGGAGGAGGAATGGGAATACGCTGCATGCGGCGGACTGGAAACCCCCATGTATCCCTGGGGAGATTCCGCTCCTGATGCCACCAAAGCGAAATTTGCCGATCGCAGTGTGGATTATCCGTGGCGAGATTTTCGCATCTCATCGCCCTGGAAGTACACGGCCCCCGTCGGTTCATTCTCACCAAACGGGTATGGGCTGTACGACATGGCCGGCAACGTGTACCAGTGGACGACGGACTGGTTCTTCCGGTATGACGATGCGGTGCGGGATACGGTCCCCTTTCAGGATGGCTGGGGAGGAAGCAAAGTGGTCCGGGGTGGCTGCTACTATTCTGATGCCTTCGATCTTCGCGTCGCTCGTCGACGTCTTCAGCCGCTGGGATCGGCGTTCTTCTCCGTCGGGTTTCGTTGTGTGAAAGCGATTCACTCGGACACCTCGACGAGGGCGTGGGTCAATCCCACAGACGAGACGAAGCAGAAGGACCGATCAACGGATTGGCGGCATCGATTGGACAAGACACAGATTTCCACTCCACCAGGCTTGCGACTCTGCCTTGGTGAATACAATTCACTGACGCCTGAACAGGCGCAACGGTTCAAGAACGCCGGCTTCTCAAGCGTCGAGTTCTATTTGACGTGGGAATCGGTGGAGAACAAGGGAGAGGACCGCTGGGATTTTTCGAGCTGGGACAAACAGGTCCAGATCCTCAAGAATGCTGGTTTGAAATGGACGCCGTTCATCATTGCGGGGCCGGCATATTCATTGCCCGAATGGTATCGAACCGGAAAACACTTCGTGGGACTCCGATGTCTTGAACACAACATCGAGAGTAGAATCAATTCCATCTGGGATCCCGAATTCTACACATACGTCGACCGCTTTCTTGGCCGGGTCGCCAAGCAGTATGGGAATTCAGGAACACTCGAGGGGGTGCTCTTGGGGATTTGCGGGGATTTTGGGGAGGCCATCTATCCCGTCTGGCATGGCGGTTGGCCGCCGACTATCGCGGGTCTGTATCATACACATCCTGGTTATTGGTGCAACGATCCCTTTGCCCGCGCCGCGTTTGTTCGGGACATGAGAGAGCGATTCAAGAACGATCTCTCAGCGTTGAACGCGTACTGGTGCACTACCTTCACATCGTTCGCCTCCGTGACCATGCCGTCGGTGCAGGTCGATCGCGTCGAGGGATTCCGTGTCGATGAGCTCTCCCCCAAGGGAGAATTTCCGATACGCACCCTTCAGGATCGGCGGCGATGGGTCGACTTCATCGATTGGTACCGGTGGTCGATGACGCACTATGCCGACGTATGGATGAGACTTGGACGGAAGCACTTCCCAAATATTCCAGTGTATCTGTGCACCGGCGGCGACGCCAGCTCCGGTCAGGGGTCCAACTTCGCAGATCAATGCCGTGTGGCGGCAAAATATCACGGCGGGATACGCATCACCAACGAATCGACCGACTTCGGGCTGAATTTCACACTGACAAACTGGGTGGCAACAGCGTCCCACCTCTATGGCAACCAGTTCGGGTTTGAACCTGCCGGAGGTGTTCGGGACCTGGGCGTTGTTTCGAGGATTTACAACGCTGCGACGGCGGGCGTGAATGAATTTATGACCTACGCCGGGAACATCGACGACCAGGAAGTGAAAATGGACTTGTTCCTGAAGTACGTATCACGGATCACACCGAACACTCCGTCGAAGGAGGGAGCTCTGTTCTACCCCGATCTCGATCTCATGGTCGGGAGGGTGGATTTCATGAAGGACTTCGTTCCCGTTGCTTCTTTGGTTCGTGACTACGCTGATATCATGTTCGCGGACGACCGGTTGATTGCGGGTGGGATACTCAAGCAGGCGAAATGGTTGATGCTGTTCAATGCCCGCTGGCTCAGAAAAGAATCGATCGAGACCATCAAGGCGTGGACGGAGAACGGTGGTTTGCTGATCGCCGCCAATACGGATTCACTCTGTTCCATTGAGGACGGCGAAAACGCATTCCCCGATCTCTTTGACGTTCGTGGCGGTCAAAGGGTCGTCGGAAGAGGATCGACATTGTACGTCCCCGGAAAGTTCGGAGTGGTGAAAGAGATCCTCCCGGTCCGTGATCTGGCGCCCGGCGTCGGGCCGGCAGATGGTACCTGTGAGCAATATCAGGCGTTTCTGTTTGATCCGGTGACCGTGTTTCTCCAGGCGCATGGGATCATTATCTCGGACGGCAGGATCGATCGTTTGTTCACCGCTGTACGCGGCGGATCCCTGCGGCTTCTCAATCATACGAGAAATAGAATTGATCGGACTATGACCATGCCGACAGGGGAGAGTGTGCGCGTTGCTATCGAAGGGAATTCAATAGAGGATATCAAGAAGTGAAACAGAGAGAGCACAATTGGCTCCCGGCGCGGTCGGGGCCTGATGGTGTTTGGTGGAGCCTGGGTATTGGCGCGGCGGTGTTCGCGCTCATTATGGCTGCTCCACCTGTTATCTGCCAAGAGGAGCGGTCGCCACTTTCGTACGTCGATCCCACCATAGGAGGAGTGGGCATTATCCTCGAGCCAACACGGCCCACCGTTTCCCTTCCGAATGGCATGGTCAGAGTGTACCCTTTGCGAAGGGACCAGATTGATGACCAGATAAGCGGCTTCCCTCTTGCAGTCGCTTCGCATAGGCTCTACTCGGTCTTCACGGTGATGGCATTGAGTGGGATCAACGATGAATCGATCTTGCATCGCAAGTTGGTCTATGGGGCAGAGCGTTGCCGACCATACTACTACGCCGTTTCGCTCATGGAAACCGGCGACTCGATCGAATTCGCTCCTGCAGAACGAAGCGGCTATTTCCGGTTTCATTTCGGTAAGAGAGAAGAGCATTTCTTGCGCTTTGGCGTGGCAAACGGTGTCGGCGAGATTGCCATCAACGGGAAGAGAACCATTGCGGGATCGGAAGTATTCTCCGGAATGAAGGCCTATTTCTGGGGTGAAGTCGACGCGGAAATTTCCGAAGCCGAATACCGCGATACGTCCGGCAAACAGCTCCTCCTGGTTGGATTCGGCAGCAGTCCGCAGACAGTATCCTTTCGTTACGGTGTATCCTATATCGGCATCGAGCAGGCGAAACAGAATCTCCTTACCGAGATTCCTCGACGGGAATTTAACGCGGTGAAGGAAAAAGCCTGCGAGGCGTGGGTCCGCGTGCTTTCGCAGATTGATGTCCAAGGGGGCACGCGCGCACAACGACGTGTTTTCTATAGTGCTCTCTATCGCTGCCATGAAAGGATGGTTGACATCAATGAGCACGGACAATACTACAGCGCCTACGATCACCAGATTCACGAATCGCGTGAGCCTTTCTTTGTCGACAACTGGATATGGGATACCTACAATGCGCTCGAACCGTTGCAGATGATATTGCATCCGGCGACCGAGATGCAGAAAATTCGTTCCTACGTCAGCATGTACCGTCAGTCGGGATGGATGCCGTCATTTGCGCTGGTCTTCGGAGATTGGCCCGCGATGACGGCGAACCACGCCGCGGCCTGGATCGCCGATGCATGGTTCAAGGGACTCCGGGATTTCGATCTGAAGACCGCTTACGCTGGACTTCGGAAGAATTCCCTGGAAGCCACTCTCTTGCCCTGGAACAATGGTCCGCCGACATCTCTTGATTCGTTCTATAATATCAACGGCTACATGCCGGGGTTGAAACCGGGAGAGAAGGAGCCCGTCAAGGAGGTGCACGATGATTGGGAAAAACGCCAGGCGGTTTCGGTCACGATGGAAAATAGCTACGATGATTGGTGCATTGCCCAGCTTGCCACAGAGATCGGTGATACTGCAGACCGTGCACTGTTCCTGCGGAGAGCGGCCAACTATCATAACGTGTTCCGCGTCGAAAAAGGATTCGTCTGGCCGAAGGATGCAGACGGCAACTGGATAGAACCGTTTGATCCAAAACTGGCTGGCCGTGAATACTTCACGGAGAACAACGCGTACATCTACAACTGGCAGGTGAAGCACGATTTCCAGGGCCTCTTCGATCTGATGGGAGGACGTCAAGAGACAGAGGCGAATTTGGATCAGCTGTTCCGTGAGGATCTCAGCGTTCCCAAATTCAAATTCTGGTACACCCAGCCGGACGCGTCAGGTTTGGTGGGTCAATTCGTGATGGGGAACGAGCCCAGCTTTCATATCCCGTACCTCTATGATTACCTCGGCGCACCATGGAAGACGCAGAAACGGATTCGCATGCTATTGGACACCTGGTTCACCGACAATGTTTTCGGATTTCCGGGAGACGAAGACGGTGGAGCGATGTCCGCCTTTGTTGTTTTTTCGATGATGGGATTCTATCCCGTGTCGCCGGGGATTCCTGTGTACGCCATAGGCAGCCCGGCATTCGAACGGGTCCGCATACGACTGCCGAATGGCAGGCTCTTCGAAGTGGATGCCAAAGGGAATTCTGACAAAAATAAGTACATTCAACGTGCTTTGTTGAACGGGAAACCACTGCTACGACCCTGGTTTACACATCGTCAGCTTCTCACGGGCGGAACACTCCAGCTTGTCATGGGCAGCAGGCCGAACATCGAGTGGGGGAGTAAAGAGGATGATGCTCCGCCTTCTGCCATGGGTTACCGGCCGGGCGGAGACTAGGTCATCATTGATGCAAGACTTCGAAAGGAATCCCCATGCCTTGGATGCATCGGTTTTGCGGTGCCGCCTTTGCGAGCCTGGCGCTCGTCGCCGGAACTATCCCGGGTCTCCCGCAGGAGATCATCATCGAGAACAATGTCGCCATGAAGACCCGCGACTCGGTCGTGCTTCGGGCGGACATTTATAGGCCGAAAGCAGATGGGACGTTCCCGGTTCTTCTCGAACGAACGCCGTACGACAAACGCAGCGAAGTAGCTTTTGGACTTCAAGCCGTAGCTCACGGCTACGTGTATATCGTCCAGGATGTCCGCGGACGGTTTGCTTCAGACGGTGAGTGGTATCCTCTTGTTCACGAAGCGAATGATGGCTACGATTGCGTCGAGTGGGCCGCTACACTTCCATATTCCAACGGTCGGCTAGGGATGACCGGGGGCTCCTATGTCGGTGCCACGCAAATGCTTGCCGCGGTGGCTGCACCTCCTCACTTGAAGGGGATCATGCCGACGGTCACCGCTTCGGAGTACCATGAACAATGGGTATATCAGGGCGGAGCGTTTGCGCAACTATTAAACCAGGCGTGGTCCACGGCGCTTTCGATCAACACGCTCGAGCGCCGGGTAGGCGGTCAGGCCCAACCATCGCACTGGGACATGAAGCTGCCCCTTATCGACTATCCGATGCTCGAGGTGGGCTCTGCGGCAGGGCTCGCAAACTACTACTATGACTGGCTTGCTCACCCTGACTATGATGAGTACTGGAAGAAGTTGTCGATCGAACAACGATTCTCACAGATACAAGTCCCGGCGCTGCATGTGGGTGCGTGGTACGATTATTTCCAGGCCGGGACGCTGAACAATTACGACGGCACCAAAGCGCATGGTGGGAGCGAATCGGCGCGGAAGGGACAGAAACTCATCATGATGGTTGGGGGTCATGCAGGTGCCGGACCGAAGATCGGCGACGTGGATTTCGGAAAAGAGTCTGTGCTTGACACTTGGGCGTTGTGCTTTCGGTGGTACGACTATCTTTTGAAGGGAATCGACAACGGGATCGCTGGGGAGAAACCTGTGAAGATTTTTGTGATGGGGAAAAATGTCTGGCGTGAGGAGGATGACTGGCCCCTTGCGCGCGCGAAGGCGACCCGGTACTACCTGCACTCGGAAGGAAACGCGATCACCCTCAACGGCGATGGCTCGCTGAGCACGACTTCCCCGGCCTCCGAGACACCCGACCGCTATCTTTACGATCCCACCGATCCGGCGCCGACGTGGGGCGGCCCGGCTTTTGGCGATTATCATCAAATCCCGGGAGCACGTGATCAACGATCCGTTGAGGGCCGCCGGGACGTGCTCGTGTACTCGACCCCTCCGCTCGCGCAGGAGATGGAGGTGACCGGTCCGATCACGCTCGAATTGTACGTGAGTTCATCGGCCCTGGATACCGATTTCACGGGCAAGCTGATGGATGTTGCACCTGATGGCTTTGCACGGAATCTCACAGAGGGCATTCTGCGGGCGCGGTACCGCGACTCACGGGAAAAGGCTACGCTCATGCGCCCAGGGGAAATCTATAAGCTGACCATCCAGCTCTGGTCGACGTCCAACGTCTTCCTCGCCGGGCACCGACTCCGCGTGGAGGTATCGAGCAGCAACTTCCCACGGTTCGATCGAAATTTGAACACTGGAGAACCGATTGATACTCATACCCCGAGGGTGCAGCAGGCAACGAATGTGGTCTATCACGACCGCGAGCACGCGTCGGCCCTGATTGTCCCGGTCATCTCCGACAACGAGGGTCAACATTGATCCAGGGACCGTGCCGGATAGAACCCGATACTCTTCCCGAATGCAAGACACTGCTCCCATGGCTCCACTGCTGCGGAACAGGTTGCATCACGCAGGGAGACGGCGGCTACACACACTGCCAGCTCGAGGCACCGCGGTGGTGTCCACCCCTCATGGATGCCCAGCACGAATCCCGCTGCGAAGGCGTCCCCCGCGCCGGCGGAACCGGCCACCATCTGCGCCGGAACGCGAACCGCGGGCTGGAATATCGGCGCCTCGCCGCGTCGGACGCACAGCGCTCCTTCAGGATAGTGAATGATGACCGAGCCGCTGGTCCCTTGATCAAAGAGCATCCGGGCCTGTATCGTCAAGTGGTTTGGGTCATTGCTCGCGATGCCGTCTGTCAGCTGGGCCAGCTCAAACTCATTAGCGAAGAGGTAATCCAGGTGGGGTAAGCTCGGCACGACGATGGCCCGAAAGTCCGCGGCCTTGTTGCTCACGAGATCTGCTACGGTAACAAATCCGAGCCGTTGGGCATGACGGAACACATGAGTTGCCTCTGTCGAGCCGTCCGAGGCGATCGCGTCCAGCCGATGAAGCAAACACATGTATCCAAGATAGAAGATCCTTGCCTGGGATTCGTCGAGAGTACAATGTTCTGCGCCGAAGAGGGCGTTCGCACCATGCTGATGAAAAAAGGTGCGGCGTCCCGTTTGTGCGACGGTCATGACATCCGTGTAGGACGTCGGCGCCTGCTCCGTCGCGACCAGACCGGAGATGTCGATCTGGTGCCTGCGGCAATCACGCTGGATTGACTCCCCGTCGGCATCGTTCCCAATGAGTCCGAGGCCGGCCAACGGAAATCCGCAATGCAGCTTGGCGAGATCCTTCAGGAGATTGTAGGGCCCTCCGCCGTTGCCGTCCGATTGCGAGCAGATCGTCGCGAGCGTGTCCTGCGCCGGCCACGCGTCGATTTGCTTGACATGGTCGATAATCCAGTTTCCCGCCGCAAGAATACCGCGACGGGTGCCAGGTTGTACTGTGGAAGGGGATGACATGAGAGAGGACCTCATGCGGTCGCGCCAATGTATTTCGGATAGTCGATAGTCAGGAGATGCCTGGGAGGCTCATCCTCGATGATGGTTGGAAATCGACCTACAGGCTCATAGAACCTGTTGTCGGACGCGTCATCGTTGACCGTGGACACCTCCCCCGTGAGAACCCGCTCTTCTTCGGCCCAGAATTTATGATACAAAAAGGGGGTCAACGTTATGCTCTCCCCCGGATGCAACCGAACGCTCCCGCCGGCAGGAATGGTGTGGGCGATCCCATCGATTGTCACCACGACCGGCATGTCCGAGAGACCTTCATCCGGTGTGGAATTGTGCAGTTGCACGACGAGCGTGCCGCCACCGCGATTGATGATGTCTTCAGTTTTCTGCCGGTGAAAATGCATCGGCGTCACCTGAGCAGGTTCCACGATCATGATCTTTTCAGCGTAAAGTTTTCCTCGCATGGCCTTCAGATCGGCGGGTCGACCGTTCCGGATGGTGAAGAGAAACAATCCGCTGCGGGAAAAATCCGTCGAACCGAAATCAGTGATGTCCCAGCCGAGCTGTCCTTCTACAATGTCCTGGACCTCCGGGCCCTTTGTCTTCCAATCGGCCGGCGACCATGCAGAGAAGGGTGGTAAAAAGAAGCAGTGCTCGAGAAGGAATCGCTCGGCCTTTTGCATAATGGCGTTGATTTCAGATCGCCTCATGACCATTCCCTCGTGCTCGTGAGTCACTCGGATTCCCGCCGAACCCGCTCCGGATTCTCCGACAGTGCACCGATGGAACCAGGGAGAAGGTACTCGAAATCCCGGGGGAATTCAATCGTCGGACGGAATATGTATATTGAGACAGATATCATCCCTAAGGCCCTCCCGACTGAGCAATGAAGAACCTGCAGTTTCTCTCTTGGATCGTTTGCCTCGCCGTCGGCGTAGTGAGTTCTGACGCTTCCCTCGGCGCACAAACCAAAGCTATCCTCTATCCGGCCATTCCGGGTTTGATGACCAGCGATCTGTTCACCGTGAACGCAGGCGGGAAGAGCATTTGGACCGAAAAGCTTCGAACAAATTTCGATATCAGCAAATTTCCCGATTGGTTCATCGAACCTTACACGAAGGTACAGCAGGAAGTTCATCAGGCAAGCTTTGCCTGCGACGGCAGCGTAGAAGTCAGCATCGAGGTCCCGTCTCAGATCGGTAGGGTCACCATCCATCCGCTGAGCCGGGGGATTCGATCTACCTCGTCCGGGACCGCCGTCCGGTTCTCGATTCCGGGGCCCGGCAAGTACTACATTCAAATCGATAGCCTTCCGCCGCTCTTTCTCTTCGCGGATCCAGTGGAACACCAATCCGTCTCTTCGTCCGAGGAGGGAGTGCTCTACTTCGGGCCTGGGGTGCATCATGCCGGCTTCATCACGCTCAAGGACAATGAGACTGTGTACATCGCGCCTGGAGCAATCGTCTATGGCGGGATCCGGGCGAAAGGCGTCCGCCACGTACGGGTCACCGGCCGCGGTATCCTCGATGGCGGTGCGGAGTTTGATCAGATGGTCCTCATCGAGGATTGCAGCGACGTTCGAATCGAGGGAATCATGATTCGCAACGGTCTTGGCTGGACCAACACGCTTGTTCACTGCGATGGTGTTACGTACGATGGTGTGAAGGTCATCAGTTTTTGTCCAGCTGGCGATGGCATAGATCCTCTGGGATCGGAAAACATCGTCATTCAAGACTGCTTCCTCCGCTGCACCGACGATTGCATCGCCATCAAAGCCCCGAAGCCTGGACAAAACGTGAAGAACATTCTGGTGCAGGGAAACGTCATGATCGGATTCGCTTTCAGCGACGGGGTGACGATCGGGTTTGAGACGAACGCAGACTCCGTCAGTGATATCACGGTCCGGAATTGCGATGTGATTCTGGCACGGGGTGGAAGCCGTGTAGAAGGTCACAGCGGATTCAGCATCATCTGCGATGGGCCGGC
>DATJPR010000214.1:0-17639 GCA_035506295.1 Bacteroidota bacterium
CTTTCTAGGATGTCCTAACGCGTACGGTGGAGGAAAAAAGAAGCACGTGGAGCGGCATTTCCATTCCGGTTGGCCAGCAGAGGCTGACGTTTGACGCACAGGGGCAGGTAAAATGGTAAGGGAATTTATGCAAAGAATAAATGATTTTTGGAGACTTTCTCGAGAAGTGAAAAAGGACGCAAATCTGAATGCCGAGAATTCCTCGCCTGAATCATCACGTCAATCTGGCAGATCCCGTCGGTTTTCGGTTCAAAATTCCTGCGTTTCCAGCGATTCGTGTGGCATTCAATGGCAACTTTTCCAACGGTCCCCCACGTTATGTGGTAGCTGTACTACCACTCTTCCTCTTCATTTCGTATACTGAAATCCGATTCAACGTAGCACTTGGAGGCAGGAAATGTTGGAGGAATCAAAAATAGGATTCGACTATCAACGGCGGCACGATGGCAATTGTGGGCAACGGGCACTCGTGCATTCATTTCTCATTCTCGGACATCCGATCTCGGAAGACGAAGCTCATCAACTGACGGACCGTCCGCGTTGGAAGACGCGGCTGTGGGGGACGAACGAACATCATCTGAAGCTGGCGATCCGACGTGCGGGATTCAAACCGATGGCGCGTTTGGAATACGACCGCGCCGAAGCGCATAGAAAAATCGACGTGATGCTGGAATCGGGGAACCCCGTGATCATCTGTACCGAAGACAACCAGCACTGGGCGGTCCTGGCGGGGAAAGCGGGTTCGTCACAATATTATTGGATCGACTCCGCGGACGACGATCTGTACGGCGCATGGAATTGGACCGACATCGCAGACTGGATGGAGTTCAACGGAGAATACTACTTCATCGGCGTTGCGCCGAAGACGAAAGCGGACAGGCGCACATCCGCCGTCCCGGATTTCTCGCGCATGTACCAGGAATTCGATGACGACGATCTTGCGGAGTATTGGGGATGGTATCTTGGGGACTTGCGGGATTGCTTCGATCTTCCGGAGCATGCCGCGGGAGCGATCAACGCCCGTGAGTTCTTCGAAAAGTTCGGACGCATCATCTATGGCGCGTGCCGGGACGCCTGCCGTGAGATGGATGAGAACCAGCTTCGCTATGAATACGGCAACTATCGGAAGGTCGCCCTCGTCCATAACATGAGCGTCTCCCGGGATCGACTCGAGGAAGCAATTGCGAGGCTTACGTCAGCGATTACGTACGCGGCGATGCTGTAACATCGGCAGTCTTAGCAGATAGCGGACAGCAGACAGCGGACAGAAGCTAACGCAGGTTTACTGTCAACTGTCCGCTGTCGGCTGTTATCTGCTCTTCCGTCTCACCAAAGCGCTTCATCCTGCTGCACGGCGCAGCGCCTCCACCAGCTCTTCGCTCTTCCACTCATTCCCTTGAAAGACCTTCACGAGTCGGCCTCGCGGATCGACGACCACCGTGCGGAGATTGTGGTCGATCAATCCTTCGGACGGGGCATAACTCAGGCCAAAGCCGTCCGCGAATGAAGCGAGATCCTTTCCGGAAGTGTCCGGATCGGTGCCGAAATCCCAATCGCTGAAATCCGCGCCGTAGTTCCTCCCGTACTGTTTCAGCACCGATGGACGATCGAACGATGGATCGAAACTGATGGTCAGGAGATGCCAGCGGCCGTCCACCGACCGATCGGACTTCAGTGCCTGCTGGGTCTGCCGGAAATGCTCGCTCATCCTGATGCAGAAATCCGGAAGGGGACAGCGTGTGTAGACGAATGTCAGCGCGAGCGCTTTGCCGCGAAAATCGGAGATGCGAAGAGTCTTGCCGTCCTGGTTGAGAAGTCTGAGGTCTGGAATCTCTTCCCCCTCACGAACCAGATGCTGGAACTCAATCTGGTCTGCACTGAGAACCTGCATCTGTTCGCCTTTGTGAAGCACCTGCAAGGTTTCCAGCCAGCTTTCCGTCCTTGACACGGCCAGGGTCGCGCCAATCGAGTCGCCGGGAGCAAGTCCGCGGAGCAGCGCCGGGTTTTTCACCTTGAACGGCATCGCCATCGCCGGCATGTAGTTCGGGATCTCGTCGTGCCGGACGGTCACGCGAGAGGCGGCGGTGTCGACCTCTGTCACGATGCCATGAAGCGGGAAGGTCACAAGATCAACGGCGGAGTCACGCTTTCCGCATGAGGAGAGAATGACCAGAACCGTGAAGAGGAGACCGATGTGTCCGAAGAACGAAGCTCTGTTCACGCGATCACTGTCCTTTTTTCCCGAGTATGGCGTGCAGTCGCTTTCGCGTCGCAGCCACCTTTCCTTCGTCGCAGTGAAAGAGCACGCGCTCAAGAGGGCTTTCCTCCAGCTCGTGTACGGATTGCAGGATCGTCAAAAAGACCCCCAGGTCCGCTTCATGGTGCGTGAGGAGTTTGTCTGTGTTCGTGATGATCAGCGTGAGGTGTGATGTGTCGAGCCAGTCGAGATCACCGAGGCACTCCTCGAGCGCATCCCAGTTGTCGCCGAAATAGTGAGGGAACTGCAACGCGGCGGCCAGCTCCTGGAGAAACCGCTCCTTCGTCAGACATCGTTCGCCGCGCGCGATACGGGCCGTCCTGCCGTTCTGCGACTGGATTTCAGCGGCGAGATCGTCCACCTCGCTTTCCGGGATCGCAACCAGATGCGCCCAGCCGGGAAGGTCCTCAAGGTCAGTGAGTGTGAAAGCCTGGGTGCTGCTCATCCTGTGGCCCTTTGCGATGCGTCGACGGAATGGGAATGAAGGTGCGGTAATGGTCTGCCGTGTACCAGCCGTTGTTCGTGTCGAAGTCGATAATGACACGTTCCGCTCCCCGGTTCACCCCCTTCACTTTCGGATTGACATCGAATTCATGATAGTGGCCTTTGGGGAGATGCCTCTCACGGTTGTACCAAATTCGGCCACCGACATAACCAGCAGGCGCCTTCCCATGAAGGACCACATAGTTGTAAAGGTCGAGTGCTTTCTGGGGTACCGCTCCGGTGTGGCGTTCCGGCGCGGAAAATTCGGCTGCGCCCCTTGTGTTTTGGCCAAGAACCGCTGGAGAAGATACCAGAAGCAGGAGGGGGAGAAAAACAAAGGAAAATTTCATGCACTGCACCTGATTATACGACGAAAAGTTTCCAAGAAGATAACGACATCCGGGCTTCACTTTCAACTTCAACTCCACAGGCTAAGTCGCTAAGATTCAAAGGCGACTTTGTCTGCAAATGACTCGAATATTGGAAATTTGTAACATTTCTCAGTCCTTTGCGTACCTCCGTGTAGAGGTAGTGTATTTGTCCGCAACGGAATCGGGGGGATTGCGGCGTTTGGCACAGTTGTGTCCATCAACGCGCGGAAATCCTGCGCGCATGGACCGTGGCGACAACCGTGCCTGGAGATCCGCTGCGACAAATACGTGATGGAGGATTCTACATACGCTATCTCCAGAGGACAATCCATGAAGACGGGCCTCTCCATTTTGCTCGCCATCTTCCTGCTCGACGCTCACGTCTTCGCGGGAGAGCGGATAATTCTTTCACTCCGGGATTTTACCCAGACGGAACTCAAGGGTACCGGCATTGCCATCACCCAGCCGACGACAGTTCACATTGTTGCCCTCGGCGGAGGCGAAGGGGGAGGATGGGGTGGGAAATCGAACAACCTGTTTGCCTACGGCTGGATCATCAATGCCGAATCGAAGGAAATCGTCTGGGAGATGACGGGAGAAAACACGTCATCATCCTCTGATGACAGGAAATTTGACGGCACCATCAACCTTTCGCCCGGAAAGTACGAAGTCTACTTCACCGCATACGCATTTGCCGAGCACTCCGCGTTTTCCCAGATTCAAATGAATATCGACCACCGCAATTCCCCGCTCTTCGGCAACCCCTCGGAGTCAAAACACGATTTCTTCGGATGGTTCAAGGACCTCTGGTCGGGTGATGCAAAACGCGACTTCTACAAGCGTGCTCCCCATTGGGGAATCGATCTCCTTGTTGATGAGAGCGTTGCCGAATCGATGACCCAATTCACTCCTCCGCTGGGACTGCCGGATGTTGTGTCTCGCGCCATCGGCCTGGGTGACAACCGGTGCGTGCGGATCGCCTTCGAACTTCGCGACCGGACCACCCTGCGCCTCTACGCGCTCGGAGAACGTGGGAGGGAGAACGAGCTTCCCGACGGCGGCTGGATCGTGAACCTTGCCGACCGCAAACGGGTCTGGTCGATGAGCGATGAGGACCTCGCGTACGCCGGAGGCACGTCAAAGAACATCGAATTCCACGGCGACATCACGCTGGATCGCGGGCGCTATCTCCTGTACTATATTACCGACAACAGCCATTCCATGGACGATTGGAACCAGGCGCCTCCGTACGATCCACTGGACTACGGCATCAATATTTCCATTCCGGATGAATCCGAGCGCGCGAATTTCAATCAGATTCCGTACGACGACTACGACAATGTGATCGTGAGTCTCGTGCGGGTCGGCGACAACGAGCATCGTACGGATGGCTTCTCGCTGAAGCAGGAGGCCGATCTGCGCGTCTACGCGATCGGCGAGCGGTCCGGCGGAAGACGCTCGATGGCCGACTTCGGTCAGATCATCGATGCGCGGACGCGCGTTCGCGTATGGACGATGGATGCCGAGCGCACAGACTACGCCGGAGGCGCGCCGAAAAACAGGTACATCGACGAGATCATCCATCTCCCCAAAGGAAACTATGAGGTGTCGTACACCACGGACGACTCTCACAGTTACGATGAGTGGAACGACGATCCTCCGTTCGATCCCTCACACTACGGGATCACGGTGATGGGCGTCGGGCCGAAGTTCTCTCCTTCCATCGTCGGCAAGTACGTCGAGGAGCGGGACAAGAGCATCATCGCGCAGATCATCCGGCCTGGCGACAATGAAAATCGAACGGTACACTTCCGGCTCGACAAGCCGATGCGCATCCGTATCTATGCCATCGGTGAAGGGATGGGGAGAGACATGTTTGACTATGGCTGGATCGAGGACGCGAGGTCGGGTGACCGCGTGTGGGAGATGACGTATCCGATGACCTTCTACGCAGGCGGCGCCAGGAAAAACAGGATGGTGAACACGACGCTGACCTTGGAGCGCGGCGAGTATACGCTTCACTGGAAGAGCGACGATTCGCATTCGTACAATGATTGGAATTCCGACCCGCCCGACGATCAGGACTACTGGGGCATCACCGTGTTCCGCGATGCGGGAGAGGACTTCGCGCCGAAGGCGATCGTGCCTCCGGAGCCCGAGGAGCCGACAGTGCCATCGGCGCCGGAAGCACCACGCCACAGGATTCCGCCGCCACCGAAACCGCCGCAAGACTGACCTATGCCTGCAAACGGAGTGTATTCTCGGATGGGCCAGGAGTAGCAAGGAGGATGTGGGAAGAAAGTGAAGGACAGACAAGATAACAGCATTTATCTCCCTTTTTCACTGCAAACTTGACATTGCTCTTTGTGCGAAGTACTTTGATTTACTGGAAACGCGTCCTTTCCTGAAAGAGGCGTGTCGATAAGAACGTGTCGAAGGAGAAAAACCTCTTTCGTCCTGCACGGGACGGGAGAGGTTTTTCTGCATTTGTGAAGACAGGATTCCCATCGAAAGCAACCACCCATGCTCGAATCATTTCTTCTCATCTTCGGAAGCGCCGCGATCATTATCGTGTTGATCTGGCTTTCTCTTGGTTCGATTTACAGCATCGGACCGACGCAAGTGGGGCTCGTCCGCAAACGGTTTGGGAGAAAACTCCCTGATGACAACCCCGTCGCATTCCGCGGCGAAGCCGGCTACCAGGCCGATCTATTGATGCCGGGGTTGCGGTTCAAGTTCTCGCCGTTCTTTGCCGTGACGAAGCATCCGTGGGTCCAGGTTCCTGCCGGAGAGATCGGCGTGGTCATTGCGCAGATCGGCAAGCCACTTCCCATCGGGGCCAAGTCCGCAGCGTACAAGAACGAGTTCGGCACCTTTGCCGATTTCCGTGCCTTCATGACGGGAGGCGGTCAGAAGGGTGTGCAGCGAACGGTCATGGCGCCCGGCACCCTCGCACCGATCCACCCCGTGGGTTTTCTCGTGATCACGAAAGCGATGGTCTACGGAATCCCCGTCTCCGACGAGCTGCGACAGCTCATCAAGCACAGCGAAAATTCCTGCGAGGCCTTCGGCCTGGAGCCGCGGCAACTCGAGGTGACCCGCATTGAGCCGCGGGCAACCGAAGGCGGAAAAGTCCTCGACATGGTCGGGGTGGTGACGACGCTTGAAGGCGATCCGCTTCCCGCCGGCGATATCGCGAGCCGGCTTGGTGGATTCGATGACATCAAGGACCTCGAGGTCAACGCCAAACGCGAAGGCGCGGAACCGCTGACGAACTCGAAGTTGATCGAAACCATCCTCGGCAACAAGAACGGCGAACACAAAAGCTACCAGGATTTCCAGGCGTTCCTCGACAAGGGGGGAAGGATCGGCCTTCAGCACGACCCGCTGCTGTACGGCGCATACAACCTCAATCCATTCCTCGTGCGCGTCGAACAGGTCCCCATGCTCGTCGTGGAGCAGGGACAGGTCGCCGTCGTGAAATCGTACGTCGGTTTGCCAACGGAAGATATTTCAGGCGCGGACTTCAAGTTCGGCAGTCTCGTGCGTCCGGGCCATCGCGGGATCTGGGAGGAGCCGCTCAGGACAGGCAAGTACACGATCAACCCCAGGATATATCAGGCGGAGGTCGTCCCTACGTCGATCCTCAATCTGAACTGGTCGACGGAAACATCGGAAGCCCACAAGCTCGACGAACGTCTGACAGCCATCGTGGCGAAGAGCCGCGAGGGGTTCCAATTCAGCATCGACCTGCAGGTGCTCATTCATGTGCCCGACACCCAGGCGCCGCGCGTCATCTCGATGGTCGGGAGCATGAAAAACCTTGTCGACGAGGTGCTGCAGGCCGCCGTTGGCAATCTCTTCCGCGACAAGCTCGGCGGCATGCCGGCCATTAAATTCATCGAGACGCGTCAGACGGTGCAGGAGGAAGCGATGGAACACATCGCGCGCCAGCTGGATGTCTACGAGGTCGAGACCAAAGGCGTGTACATTCAGGACGTCGTGTATCCCCCGCAGCTTGTGAAAGTTCTTACCGAGCGCGAAATCGCAAACCAGGAAGTGCAGACGTACAAAATGCAGCAGACGGCACAGGAGCAGCGGATCGCCACGGAAGCGGCCACCGGAAAAGCCGACATGCAAAAACAACTCGCCCAATCCGAGGTCGGCATCACGATCAAGAAGAACAACGCCGACGCAAGAGTGCAGGAGGCGCGCGGCGAATCAGAGTATGTAAAGCAGACCGGCACGGCCCAGGCGGACGTCATCCGCGCCCAGGGAGTGGCGAAGGCGGAGGGCTTCAAAGCGCAGAACGAGGCGATCGGACAGGTCGGGACCATGCTGGTCAACGTCGCCACGGTCCTCTCCGACAAGAACGTCAAGATTGTTCCCGACATTCTCGTCGCCGGGGGCGGGAACTCCATCGACGGGCTCGCCGCAACGTTGATGAAATCGTTCAGCGGGAAGGCCATCGAACCAGCGAAGAAAGAAAAGTAATCGCAGTTCAGGAAATCGCAAGGGAGCATCTGGATGAACATTACGCTGGAGAATTGGGGGACGATTGAACGGGAGATCAAGGATGCCGGGGTGCAGGAGACCATCTATGACGACAAGGGATATCTCAAGACCATCGTGACAAAGTCGGGAAAGCGATATGATCTTCCGATCGACCTCCTGACGCAGCTGGTCGACTCCGGGGCGGTCAAATTCAAATGTGAGGGAAAAGGCGACGGACGGGCGTTCCCGATCGATCGTCACTGATCCAACGTTCGTTCAGGAAGGGAAAGGAAATTCATGGCAGAGAGTCTTCAGTCGATCGCGAAAATGATCGACCATTCACTGTTGCATCCGACGTTCACCGACAGGGAACTGGTTGCCGGGTGCAAGGTGGCGCGCGAATTCGACGTGGCCTCAGTATGCATCAAACCGTACGCCGTTCCCCTCGCCGTCAGCGAACTGAAGGGAAGCCGCGTCGCGGTGGGAACGGTGGTGGGCTTCCCGCACGGAAACAGTCACATCGATATCAAGCTGAAGGAAGCCGCAGGGGCAATCTCCGACGGCGCAACAGAACTGGATGTCGTGGTGAATATCGGCAAGGTGCTGGGGAACGACTGGGAGTATATCGCCGAAGAAGTGAGAACGCTCAACGCCTATGTCGTGGGAAAGAAAGCGCTGCTGAAGGTCATCTTCGAAAATGATTTTCTCCCCGGCGATGATTTCAAAATCCGCCTTTGCGAGATCTGCAACAACACCAACGTCGCGTTCGCAAAGACGTCGACAGGGTACGGCTTCACCAAGCGTGAGAACGGCATGTACCAGTACGCGGGCGCGACGGATCATGATCTGCAGTTGATGCGCGAACACTGCAAGCCGTCGGTCCAGATCAAGGCGGCGGGCGGAATCAGGACGCTGGACGACGTTCTCCGCGTCAAATCGCTCGGCGTCACACGTGTCGGCGCAACGGCCACGGCGGCAATTCTGCAGGAGGCGAAAGCAAGAGGATTTCGCTGAGACCTTCCGGCGAAAGGAGACATTGCTTGAGAGTTCTTCGGCTCATCGTGCTCTTTTCTATAGCGGCGGGATCGTTTTCTTGCAGAAGCGATTCCACGGGGCTGGGGAGGGAAGCGCAAGCCCCGTTTTCGCTGACCATCACGGTCAAGGATGGATCGGGGACGCCGCGTCAAGGGCTGCGCATCAGCGCGTCGAATCAGATCACCTTCTCCTCACTTTCGAAGCGGGGCGACCCGCCTCCCGCTATTCCACTTGCGACGACGATGGTGGGGTTCGAAGCTGCATCTCCCGCCTGGGTTGATCTCACGGTGCTTGACCTTGACGATCATCTCGTGTCCTCCCTTCTTTCGCACCATGGCGTGAACCCGGGTCGGTACGTTTGCGCGATGCAGATCACCGGACAATTCCCGACCCGGGTCTACAAATGCCGGCTTATCGCCCGCGACACTGCCACCGGCGCGACGATCCTCCGAGACTCCATCTTTGCAGTCTTCTGGCAACCCGACGCATCGGTGAGCATCCTCGGATGGACCGGCGCCAACGGGACGCTGCAGACAGGGGACTCGCTGATGTTTCCCCATCTCCTTTCCTTGCCCCCGTTGATTCACACCGATGCGACGGGAACGCAGATCGGAACCTTCACGCTGTCCGATTCCGTGGTCTTCACAATCACCGACACCGCGGCGCAGACGAGCCAGGTAGTCACCGCCTCCATCAAACCCGGAGCAAACACCCTGCAGATTGTCTGGAATCCTTCAGCCCGATCAATGCCAGGCATTCGGCCGGCGCCAATCCCCTTCTACGACGTCCGTGAAGTGACCAGTCCTGAAGGGACCAACTTCATCTGGAAGCTCGAACAGAATTACCCCAACCCGTTCGATTAGTCTGCCGGCAATTCACGCGACTCCATCTGCATCGAACACATGGGAACATTCAACCCGCGCACTGCAATCGTTGTGGTGTTCGTGGTCCTTTCGGGATGTGGGAGGGCGAGGGACGAATATCCAACCCCGCCGATCGATGCCCGGGCAGAGACCATTGTCATGACGTCCGAACTCCTTGAGATTGGGGGAGACCGATTCACGGCGGACTACGGCGCGATCACCGTTCCCGAGAACAGAAGCAAGGCTGGATCACGCCTGATCCATCTTCCGTTCCTCCGTATTCGCGCGCTCCATAAGACCGGCGCAGAGCCGATCTTCGGATTCTCCGGCGGTCCCGGTCAATCAAACATCGCATGGGATCTTGGTAAGGCCCGGGCTTTCCTGGACGAGCACGACTTTGTCGCCGTGGGATACCGTGGTGTCGATGGATCCGTCCTCCTCGATTGCCCTGAGGTGACGAATGTGCTGAAGGAGACTGTTAATCCGCTGAGCGAAGAGGCAATGGTTGCCGTTGGTGCGGCATGGAGAGCGAGCGCCGAGCGGCTGCGTAATGCCGGCATTGATCTGGATGGATACACGATTCCTGAGTGCATCGAAGATCAGGAATCCGTCTGTAAAGCGCTCGGATGCCGCCGCATCGATCTTCTGAGCGAAAGCTATGGCACTCGTGTCGCATATTTGTATGGGTTGACGCATCCAGAACGCATCTTCCGGTCGGTCATGATCGGCGTGAATCCCCCCGGGCACTTTGTTTGGGATCCCGCTACGGTCGATGCAGGACTCCGTCACTATGCAGACCTGTGGGCGAAGGACTCGCTTCAGCTTCGGAAGAGTGCGGATCTCAATGCCACGATGCGGAACGTGCTCACCGCCATGCCACGGCATTGGCTGTTCTTCCCGATTGATCCAGGGAAGGTGAAGGTCACGGCATTCGCGCTCCTGTTCCAACGAAAAACCGCGGCGCTCGTTTTCGATGCATTCGTTGCTGCGGAACATGGGGACCCGAGCGGGCTTGCGTTGATGTCGCTTGCGTACGACCACGTAGTTCCATCTCTCATGGTGTGGGGTGATCTTGCATCGAAAGCGGTCAGCGTGGACGGGGGATGCTATCATGCATCCCCTTCGGACACGGGTTCGACCGACCTTCCACTGGGAGCGCCCATGACAAGGCTGTTGTGGGGGCCTTTGCGATATGGGGGATGGTCGATGGATCCCCTACCTGAGGAATACTGCAAGGCGCGCATATCCGATGTCCCCACTCTTCTTGTCAGCGGAAGCGTCGATTTTTCAACCCCCGATATCATCGCCACACGTGAACTCCTTCCTTTCCTACGCAACGGAAAGCAAGTCGTCATTCGGGAATGCGGACATGTCAACGATCTCTGGTACACACCCGGGGTGAACCTCAGGCCGATGCTTGCGAGCTTCTACCGGACGGGAGTCGTCGAGGTCGCGAATGTTCCATACATTCCGATGGATTTCGATGTGTCGTGGAGCTTTCCAGCGATTGCCAGGGCCGCGCTCGGACTCTTCGTGTGTGCGATTGCTCTTTTTTCGTACGGAATACTCGTTCTTTTCAGAAGAACCAGGCGGGGGCGGCGAAAGGAGCACGCGGCAAAAGTTGTCTAGGCGGCCAGGGTCTTCTCCCGAGAAACTACTACCCCATTTTTAAATTCGAAGTCATGACAGACGAAACTTTGGATCGGATTTCCTGTGAGGCTATGGAGCCGTTCGGAAAGGGATTGAGCGCCTTCTTCGAAGGACGGAAAGACGCGACAATCCTTGTCCGCAGAGATGACGGTTATGTCGCACCGATGCCGGCCGGCTACTTCTTCCGCGCAGAGAGCCAATTCTCGCGGATGGAGCAACTCGCACTCAACCGATGCCACGGAAGAGTGCTCGATGTCGGGGCGGGGACAGGAATGCTGACGCTTCCCCTGCAGCGCAAAGGGCACGAAGTCGCTGCTCTTGATATATGCCCGTACGCTGTCTCCATCATGAACCAGCGAGGGGTCCGCACTGCATTCTGCGGCGATATCTTCGAGTATCGTGAACGGCCGTTCGACACGGTGATGCTGATGGGACATGGGATTGGCATGGTGCAATCGCTGCACGGGTTGCATATCTTCCTGAAGCATGTTCGATCTCTCGTCGCAGATCGCGGTCAGATCCTTATGGACTCGCTTGATGTGCGATTGACCTCGGAATCCGTCCACCTGGCATATCACGAAAGAAACCGTAGATTGGAGAAATACATCGGCGAGATCGGCATGCAGTTCGAGTTTGACGGGATGACCGGCCCATTCTTCGGTTGGCTGCAGGTGGATCCTGAAACGCTCTCAGAGTGCGCGGAGAATGAAGGCTGGAAGTGCGACGTGGTCCTGAGGGAACTGGCCGGGGATTATCTGGCCGTACTCACCAGAACTCCGTCCAAAGAGGGAATGAAGTGAGGCTCTGGTCGCTACACCCTGCCTACCTGGATGCCAAAGGACTTGTTGCCGAGTGGCGAGAAGCACTTCTGGCCCAGAAGGTCCTGCAAGGAAAAACCAGAGGATATCGTCATCATCCTCAACTCGTGAGGTTTCAGAATTCTCCGGATCCGGTCCTGGCCATCGGCAAGTTCCTTCGGCAAATCGCGCACGAAGGGGCGCGCCGCGGATACAAGTTTGACCTTTCGAAGATCCGATCTCGGAAGAAGACTACGATGAGGATTGCGGTCTCTTCCTCCCAGGTCGAGTATGAATTCGAGCTGCTGAAGTCGAAACTCTGGAAGAGAGACAGGATCAAGTTGAAGGAATTGCAAGGCGAGAGACGCATCCGGTTGAAGGAGTTGTTCAGAAGGACACAAGGCGAGATCGAAAGTTGGGAGAAAGTCATCCCGGAGATCTATCGTCGATCCATCCTTCGGAATCGTTGACAATATGACGAGAGGAAGAACATTTCGCCAGTGGTTCGCGGTGATTGTTGTTTCGGCCGCAGTGTTCTTCGGCTGCCATCGCGGCGAAAAGGGAACACTCACCGTCGACAATAAAACCGGGCGGGACCTCTATTGCTCCTGGACGATTCTTCCGAAGGACAGCGTCCGAATCATGGACGGCTCGCCGCCGGCAGATTCGCTCAGAACTACCATGCTGAGAGACGGCGAACAAAGGGGCTATGATCTGCCGGCCGGATGCACGAGCACCGACCGAGTTACCATCAGAATGTATTCGCTCGATACGACGACAACACCCAAACGCTACAGACTCGAAAGCCTTACGACGCTCTCAGTAGGTCTCCTTGAGGCACAGTCCTGGAGACCCGTCGAGATTCAGAATCTTGGCGGAAATATACGGACGCGCTGAAACCAGGCACACCATTCCAGAGAAAGGCGCACAAATGGACCAACCGGTATTGTCGGATCCCGCAGTCTACCCAACGGAAGAAGTCCTTTCTTCGCACCTCCGGAAGTCGAAAGCCTCGTTCGTCTCGCTCTTTGCCTACAACCATGCGAACTTTCCGGACTTCGAAGAGCGCTGGAAATACTACAATGACGGCAAGAGCTGGTTGATGAACGTCTCGAGAAAAAAGAAAACGATCTTCTGGCTTTCCATTCGCAACGGCTGGTTCAGGACGACGTTTTACCTGAACTCAAAGGGGGCAGAGTGCGTGCCGGGAGCCAGGATTCCTAAAGGGCTGAAGACGAAATTCCGGGAGTCGGCGGGGAAGAAGATCCGGGGGATTACCGTGGAGATCAAAGCAAAAGCCGATGTCGAAATCTACAAGGAGTTGCTGGCACTGAAGATGGCAACGATGTAAACATGGATATTTCCCGAAAGGAGAGATCTATGGCAGGTCGACTAACATCTAGGGATCTCGCGGAACTCCACTCACCCCATCCGAGAGTGAAATACCATCGCGCAAAGGAATGTATCGCGCTCGCCAGAGACCATCCCCGGTGGCTGTCTCCCTATGCTCGAACGTTTGTTGGTCTTCTGCAGGACGAGAACAACATACTCAAGTGGACCGCCATCGACGTGCTGGGTTATCTCTCCCGCGTCGACACCGGTCGACAGGTACGCCGGTGTATGGAGTCGCTTGCCGGGTTTCTCAGCGGAGGACAGCTCATCACGGCGAACCATGCGATCGACGCGATGGCTCACGTGGCGATGGTCCGGCCGAGATTTCGGGACAGAATAACGCAGGAACTGTTGAACGTCGAGTGCTATTCCTTCGAAACGGAAGAGTGCAAGAATATCGTTCTAGGAAAGGTCATCGAGGCGTTTGACGCGATGGCCGACGTCGTCAAAACGAACCCGCAGGTCCTGGGGTTCGTGGCTCGACAGTTGAAAAACACCCGGCCGGCGACGCAGAGGAAAGCCGAAAGATTCATGAAGAGAGCAGGGGAACACTAAGCATGCCCCTTCGAGCACGTTATGTTCACACGAACCTGATCGCCCGCGACTGGCAGCGCCTTGCACAGTTCTATTGCGATGTCTTTGGATGCACTCCCGTGCCACCGGAACGCCACTATGCCGGCGCCGATCTCGAGCGCGGAAGCGGTGTCGCTGGCGCGCGACTCGACGGCGTTCACCTCCGTCTTCCGGGATATGCAAGCGACGGTCCGACGCTGGAGATCTATACGTATTCAATCCTCGCCGATGGACCGGTGCCGGCGGTCAATCGTCCCGGGTTCGGCCACATCGCGTTCTCGGTGGATGATGTCGATTCCGCGAGGCGGTCGGTGATCGAGCGGGGAGGGAGCGACGTGGGCCAGATTGTCACCCTGCGGACATCGACAGGAGCTGCTGTTCTGTGGTGCTACATGAGAGATCCTGAGGGGAACATCATCGAACTTCAGAAGTGGGGGTAGTCGCCTCCAGGCCCATCAGCTCCGTCACCCGATGGCTCTCGGGCTGTTCAATACGGATCACCCGGTGGGGAGAGGCGGTCTCCACCCAGCATACCGAAAGCCCTTCAAACGTCTTCATGGAAATCTTCGTGCACTTGATCCCGAGCGCCGAGTCGGGGCCGATGCACGTGACGGTCAGCGGTACAAGAGCATTCGTTGTGGGGTTCAGTGACGCGAAGGTAAATACCCTTCCCTTCTCCAGCGGAAGCGCCCGGGGGACCATCGGGACCTGGCTGAAATCCACGATGGGAGAAGTGATGTCGCAACTGTCCGCTGCCGTTGTTCCGTACGGGATCATCTCCGTCGCGATCCGCATTTTTCCGCCTGCATATGAGCAGCGGGTCTTCATGATGATCTGATTGTTAATAACGATCAACGAAGACGATTGCAGCGGGCGCATGGTGAGCGTCATCAATCCCGAAACGCTCTTCATAAATCCCTGGGAGGTCACTATGATGTGGATTTCGACCAGAGAGTCCATTTTGAAGAACGAGAGTTGATACCGTCCTTCGCCCCGGGGCTCCGTAGTCCGGTACGTCAAAACTTCCGGCTTGGCAGACATCCAGGACATAGACGGTTCATCCGGCAGGCCTGCCGCAGCCGAGGACGCACAACATGCGATAAGCGCGAACAACATTAGGCGAAAGTTCATGGCATCTCCGTAAATTGCTGATGCGTTAGAAGATCTTGGCATTCCTTCGAACGATGAAGTACACGACCCAGGAGATGATCCCGATCGTCCCGTACACGGCTGCGGACCCCGGCGCATCTCTCAACAGCATCCAAAACCGTCCATCGACATAGGAAAAGGAGAACGGAGCGGCGGAAAAGAAGATCGCAAACGCCATCACCGTGGAACGCAGACGCAGGAGCCGTCGGGTTCGCGCCAGGGACCGTAGTTCATCATCCTTCGTCATTGGCGCCGGTACTGCAGGGCGCAAGGGGTCCTGGCCGTACTGGTTGAATTCCGGCCGCATTTCCGGATGTGACTGAAGGTATTCCTCGATGAACGCCTTTGTGTCGGTGCTGCACTCTCCGGCGGCGTAGAGAGGAAGGAGGTCGAGAACGACTGCTCGTGTAATTTCCATGGTACGTTCCTTACTGTTGCCGTAACAACTGATGGAGTTTTGCCCGCGCCCGGCAGACCCGGACCTTTGCCGCCGGCACGGATAGGCCTGTTGCCCGTGCGATCTCTTCGTATGACATCTCCTCCTCGGCGCGCATGATGAGGACGGAGCGATCAAGCTCCGGAAGAGTGCGCAGCGCCTTCATCGTGTGTTCGAGGTCGGAGCGGGCTATGGCGGCCTCGTCCGGCCGCGGACTCGGATCCTGTAGGTCGTCGGGGAACTCCGCGCGCCTTTTCTTGTTGCGGAGCCCTTGCAAAAAAAGGTTCCGCGCAATCGTGCAGAGGTACGCCTTCACCGATTCCACCTGCGGTTCCGTATCCGAGACCCAGGCCCGGACGAATGTCTCGGCGACGAGGTCTCTGGCTTCCGTTTCGTTGCCGGTGAGCCAATAGGAAAACTTGAAGATATCGGCCGAATACTGCTCATAGATCCGGTGAAACCCGATGGTGTCCTTCTGCATATCTATAAGATCCACGAGTCAGAAAAGAGTTACATGGTGATCAATGAATACGAAACCGTTTTCCGCCCTTGAAGTCCGGGGTCTGGCACGAAAGGCATACGAGGAAGGGATCGCGCAGTTTCATGTCGATCCAGATAAATGTGCCTTGCTGGTGATCGACATGCAAGACGAATTCGTGCGGCCTGGATGGACGCCGTATTGGGTCCCCGCAGCGACGGAGATTGTCCCCCGGATCAAGACGCTCATCGAGACGTGCCGCTCGAAAGCGATCCCGGTGATCTTCACTGCCTTCGGCCGGACGCACGGGTATCTCGATCGGCCGCACACGGGGGAGAGCATGCCGAACAGGTATCATCTCCTCGGTGAAGGCGACCCCGAGTGGTTCCGCGACGGTACAATCTGGAGTACGCTCGCGCCCTTGGAAAACGAGATCATCATCCACAAGCCTTCGTACGGCGCGTTCTACGATACCCCGTTGGAAACAATTCTGCGGAACATGGAGAAGGACACTGTGATCATTTGCGGGACGCTGACAAACTTCTGTTGCGGGATGACGGCCCGGCAGGCGTATGAGCGGGGATTTAAGGTGATATTCGGCAGTGACGTCACCGCGACGGACGATCCGGATTTGCAGGAGCCCGAGCTGAAGGTGTTGCGCAAGGGCTTCGCGCGAGTGATGTCGCTGGAGGAGATTCTTGGCGGGCTGTGAAAGCGTACCGTCCATTGAGTATGCAGTAAGCAGTAGGAAGCAGGATCGGGCGAGAAAGTAGGCAGTAGGCGGTACGGAGTATGGAGAAATTGGCGGACAACGCGAAGCAGACAGTTAACAGCTAACAGTCGAGAATCGAACTCAAGGAAAATCTACTGTCAGTTGACCGCTCTCTGCTGTCAACCTTCATTTTATCAACATCATCTTCCGCACCGCTGTGTAGCTCCCCGCCGTCAATCGGCAGAAATATACTCCGCTTGAGAATCTACTCCCATCGAAGGTGAAAGTGTATTCCCCTGCCGGGTACCTTCTATCAGCTAACACTGCCACTTCTCGTCCAAGGATATCGTACACCACCAGCCGTACCCAACTGTCCACTGTCCGCTGATTACTGTCATTGGATTGAACGGATTCGGAAAATTCTGTTCCAGGGCGTAGCCGGTCGGACTGGCGGTGCTTGCAGTCGGGACATCCGTCAAGCCGAACAAGCCGGCTGATTTTGCAGCGGCAAAACTCACCGGATAGGCAACGACATCGTGCGACCACACCTCGACGTATTCACCTCCGTTTGTCGCCCCGTTCTGAAGAAGCTTGAAGAACTGACCGGTCGGCCCGTCGGGATCGCACGAGTTGGGGCCTCCCCCGTCGCATCCCGCTCCTACACCTCCGTGCTTGTTGCTCTGCCAGCCGACAAAGTCGAAGTACTGTCCGGCGAGAGTGTTCACTTCCGGAAGAGTGACCGTTGCGTCGAGGATTTCCGCCTGGAGCTGGACCCTGCCGGGCGCAATTGCGGAGACCGCTTTCACGATTGCCCGACGACGTAGCCGACGCTGTCGCCGGTGAAATTGGGGAAGTCTACTCCTTTCGCGCCTGGCGGGAGGATGCTCAATCCCAGGAATCTGTCGGGAAATGCCTGCGCAAACGATGTGGCAACGGCGGCGAAGCCGTG
>DATJPR010000215.1:0-19355 GCA_035506295.1 Bacteroidota bacterium
GCCCTGTTCGCCACCGCACCAGACATCGTATCCCGAACCGGCATCGACCGTCAGAAGGGGAGGTGAAGGAGGCGGTACGAGCGCCTCCCATCCGGAGCCGGAGTTGCTCAGGACGAGCGCGGAGTCGCCGATGCCGCCGACAGCCCAGACATCGAAAGGCCCGGCCGTGACAATGCCATGGAGATATGACGGTGAGGGATAGACTTGGGAGGTTGTCCAGTGCGCTCCGTCGAATCGGAGAATGACCGCCTCGGAATCCACGGTCGTGCCTACCGCGTACAGCGCGGCTTCTGCCTGACCATCGAGCCCCGTCAGGATCAACGGTGCGCCGGTGTTCGTTAAGGTGTCCGAAGACCAGTGCAGTTCGTTGAGATTCCGGGAATGGGCATCGGAGAAGATCCGCGCTCGATCCTCGCAGGAGCAGAGAACCAGCGCGAGCAAGCACGCGCACAGGAGCGCCGGGAGCTTACTGTGTAAAGTACACGTAGATCCCGCTGAGGACCGGATCCTTCTGATGGTGGGTCTGGATCCAGTTGATGTGCGATTGCGTAAGCTTCGTGTCACGGGGAAGAAGTTTGATCCCTTTCGCGGTGCAGATGTCCGCCGCGGTCACCATTCCCTCTTCAATACTTCCGATCGCCACCTGCTTCTTCCCCTGCATCCATGCAGGGTCCGACAACGTGGTAATATACTCAATCGTTCCCTGAACGACAAAAGGATCAAGCGTCGTCCCGCGCAGATGATCCAGCTCCTCGCTGATCTGGACGGGCGTGGCGTTGATCGGCATTTGCTCGAGGACGTTGACCATCCGGAGGATCCTCGCACCCAGAGGGATCTGTTTGCCGCGAAGATGATCGGGACTTCCCGTCCCGTCGAAATTCTCCAACTGGTGCTTGATCAACGAAGCGACGTGCCCGAGCTGCGGGATGCGGGAGACCAGCATATGGCCGTAGGTCGGGAATTGCATCAGGGTCTCTTTTTGTTCGCCGCTGAGTTGGACAACGCCATGGCCCAGGACATCATCGGGCATGACGATTTTGCCGATCTCGTGGATGCGCGCGGCGAGAACGAGGGCGGTGAGCGATTCCTTCTCCAGCTCCAGTTTTTCACCGAGCCAGCGAGCGAGCGTACACGCCCTCTCGGACCGGGGAAAGGCGTCCGGGACGCGCAGTTCGATAATGTGCGTGATAAGATGCATGATCCCGCCCAGGCTCTCGTGAAGGGCGGCGTTCAATTCCTCGAGGCGATCCTTGTCGTTCTTCAGCTGGTCGCCCAACCGCTTGATGCGAAGCAGCGCGCGGACGCGGGAATGGAGTTCCTCCGGGTTGAACGGCTTCGTGATGTAGTCATCGGCGCCGAGGTCCAGCCCCTTGACGATGCTCTCCACCTCCGCCGAAGCGGTGAGGAGCATCACCATCGACGCGGAGAGCACAGGGTGGGATTTCACCCAGCTGCAGAAATCGAAACCGTCGCGTCCCGGCATATACCGGTCCGTGATGATGAGGTCCGGCGAGTGGCGCTCGGCAACGACCATGGCATCTGCGACATTGGTCGCGGTGACCACCCGGAACGCGCCGTCCATTTGAAGGACGTTGGCAAGGACAAGAAGCGACGCTGGATCGTCATCAACAGCAAGAATCAGAGGTAGTGCGGCCATGGTCTCACCCGGGACTTCGGAATTTCACAAGGACGCTGATGCGTCGGTTGGTCACATCGAACGGGTCCTTCGTATTGCGCAGCCGTGTGTCCGCGTAGCCGCGCACCTCATCGACCTGCGACGGTGTCACACCGTTCTTCACGAGGACCCTGCGCGCGCTGTTTGCGCGTTCAGCGCTCAGTTCAAAATTGGAATATCCGTCGGCGCGGGCGTACGGGCGGCTGTCCGTGTGCCCTTCGACGACAAGCTTGTTCGGCAGGGAGTCCACCTGCGCCGCAATAATCCCAAGGACCTCCGCCGCTTCGGGCTTGATGGATGACGTCCCGACATCGAAGAAATAGGAGTTCGACTCCTCGATCATTTCGATGCGCAGCCCTTCGTCCACAATGTCAAACCGGACCTGCGAGGCCAGCGCCTTGAGGGCGGGAGTCCGTTCGATCTCCTTGAGGATTTCTTCCCCGAGGTGCTTCAACTTCTCCTGTTGCTTGACGAGATCGGTCATCCCCCCTTCCTCCATCGCGCCGGTGCCGCCATCGAGGGCGCCCGAGGACCCGCGCGACGACGTGAAGGCACCGGGGTCTTTGAAATATCCCGCGACGGATTCCTTGACCGCCTTGCTCTGACCCACGATCCAGAGGACGATGAACAGCGCCATCATCGCGGTCACGAAGTCGGCGTACGCGACCTTCCACGCGCCGCCGTGGTGACCGGCATGCCCGCTTTTCTTCTTGACGATGCGAATCGGTACGTCTTCGGAATCGGCTTCCATCGGGTTCGTCTATCCGGCTTTCACAGCTTTGATGGCTTTCTCCACCTCCTCGAAGCTGGGCCGGACGTTGCTGAAGATGACCCGTCGGGAGAATTCGACGACGACAGTGGGCGCGTTGCCTTTGGCGTAGGCGACGACTCCCGCTTTGATACACTCGAAGTACCGCGCCTCGGCGGCGTTGAGCAGTTCCATGTTGGTCGCGATCGGCTGGATGAAGCCGTACGAAAGCAGCACGCCCAGGAATGTCCCGACGAGCGCCGCCGCCACTTTTTCGCCTATGACCTCCGGCGGCCCATTGATCGCCTGCATGGTGATCACGATGCCGAGCACCGCCGCCACGATCCCGAGACCCGGCAGCGCGTCGCCGAGTTTCTGGACCAGGCTGGGGGGCGTTGCGCTTTCCGCATGATGCGTGTCCATGTCCGCGTCCATCATGGATTCGATGTCGTACGGGGGAATTCCGCCGCCCAGCAAGAGCTTCATCGTGTCGCAAAAGAAGTCCAGCGCGTGATGGTTCTTCAGCAGAAACGCATTCTTGCTGAAGATGGCGCTCTTCTCGGGATTGCCGATGTGCTGCTCGATGTTGATCAGACCTTCCCTCTTGGCGAGATTGAACAACTCGAATTGCGTCTGAATCAACTTCAGGTATTGGTCCTTCGTATACGGATCGCCTTTCATGATGCCGCCGATACTCCCGATGAGCCGCTTCAATTGCGGAAGCGGCGTGCCGATCAGGACCGAGCCGATCGCCGCGCCGCCGATGATCAGGAATTCCGTATACTGGAGGAGAACAGGGAGCGGGCCGCCGTGGAGAACAAACCCTCCCAGCACGCCGATCACCACCACTGCGATGCCGATAATGACGAACATGATTCCCTATCCGCTGAACCTACGATGGAACGCTACTTCGAGGTGCCCGTGTCGCCGCCCCCGAGGTGCGTGAGGCTTGCCGCCACGGCCTTGGCCGATGATCGATCCGCGCTTGCGGCGGCGAGATTTTCTTTCTGCGCCTGAACATACAATTCCCCGCGGAACACCCGGACGGAACGCGGGGCTTCGATCCCCAGCTTCACCTGTCCGTCCTTCACACCAAGGACTCTGACGATGATCTGGTCGCCGATCCGGATGTCTTCGTCCACCTTGCGAGAGAGCACAAGCATGGCTCACCTCCCCCCTGTGGCGCCGGAGGGCGGCACAAGCGGAAACTGGAAGGGAAGCGTCTCGTCATCGAGAATGATCTGCTGTCCCTCGTAGGAGCGCCGGTCGATGACGATCGGGCTCCGCAGGTTGACGGTCGATTGCTGCACGTTCGGTTTCAGCGCGGCCAGAACCCAGATCTCGCTGTCCTTACCGAGATGGCCTTCATAGCCGGGCAGAATCATCCCCGGTTCGAGCATCGGAAAACTCAGGTCCGCGTTTTCGACGGATACCAGCCATCGGAACGGCTCGGAGTCTACGTCGTGCACGATGATAAAGTTCCTGTACTGCTCGAACCCGAACAACCCCTCGGCAAAATGGATGACCATGTTCTCATCATAGTCCAGGTCGCCGAATTGACGGTTCACCCATTTCATTGATGCACCTCCTTCGTGGATTGCGGTTCCGGCCGGACACTGTCGCTCCTTGCCGTGCCATTCCCCGTGAGAATCACGATATCAACACGTCTGTTGCGGGCCCGGTTCTCCGGGGTGTCATTCGGCACGAGCGGGCGGTACTCGGAGAACCCGACCACGGAGACGCGCTCCGGATTGAGCCCGTGGTGCTGAATCAGATAATAACCGACATTGACTGCCCGTGCAACCGAGAGGTGCCAGTTCGACGGGAACAATGGCGTATTGATCGGGACGTTGTCCGTGTGCCCCTCCACCCGGATGTCGTTCCCGACGCCCCGCAGCACGGTCGCCAGCGAATCGAGAGCGATGAGCGCGCTGCTGATGATTTCCGCACTCCCCGAAGCGAACAGCATCTCTTCCATGATGTGGACCGTGATGCCCCGCTCGTTGTAGGAAATGCTGATGGGCAGCTTCTTGTCGTCCAGGTGCAGCGCCGACCGCAGTTCGTCGACAATCTTCTCCCGCTCCACTTGCACCGACGGCACGGGCGCCTGGACGACGCCGCCGTGACCGGTCATGATCCCCTTCGGACTGCCGAACACCCCCTCCATGGCATTGACAAATTCCGCGTACTTCCCGGCGTCGATCTTGGACATCGCGTACAGGATCACAAACAGGCCCAGGAGCAGGGTGATCAGATCGGAATAGGTGAGAAGCCACCGTTCCTCGTTGTCATGACCCCCTTCATGTCGCCCCTTCCGTTTCATTTCGCGTCCACGTCCTGTTCGCTTGCGGGCAGCATGCTGTTTAACCGCGCTTTGATGACCGACGGAATCTCCCCCGCCTGGATGGAGAGGATCCCCTCGGTGATCATGTCCATGAAGATGAATTCTTCATGATGGATATGCTTGAGCTTGTCGGCGATCGGGAGCCAGACGATGTTGGCCATGAAAACGCCCCACAGAGTGGCAATGAAGGCCGACGCAATGTGCCGGATGAGGGTGTTCGCGTCGTCTCCGGCCGCCGCGAGCGTGGAGATGAGCCCCATGACCGTGCCAATAATCCCCATCGTCGGCGAATATCCTCCCATTTTCTGGAAGATCGCCGCGGACCGCGTGTGTCGCTCCTCGATGTAGGACACCTCGGTCTCGGCGAGAGAGCGCAGGATCTCCGGTTCGGTGCCGTCGATCGCGAAGCGGAGGATCTTCTTCAGGAACGGATTTTCGATCTTGGGGAGCTCGCGCTCGAGCGCCAGCAACCCTTCCTTGCGCGCGATGGTCGAATATCGCACGATGCTCTCGATCGTCTCCTTCACCTCATACCGCGGCGGCATGAGGGAAAGCAGCAGCATCTTGCCGACACCGAGGAAATTCTTCAGTGACGTGCCGATCATCGCGGCAGCAAACGTCCCGACGAAGACGATCGTCATCGCGGGGAGAAGGATCAACGCTCCGATCTTTCCCCCTTCCAGGAGGAAGGACCCGAACACGGCGCCGATTCCAAGACCCAGACCGGCGGCCGTCGTTATGTCGAACGACTTGCGCATGGCTATGACAGATAGTCAAGCAATGATGGCGGCAGAATTTTCGCGGCTGTTTGCAGCGCCGCGTTGAGCATCGTCTGTCGGTTCGTTAAGTCCAGAGTCGCTTCGGCGACGTCCGTATCACGGGTCGACGACATCAGCGACTGGAGCTGAGTTTCCTGGCTCTGCAAATGTGTCGACGTCGTTGTCAGGCTCTGGGAGTATGTCCCGAGCTTGCCCGCCGCCGCCATGAGGGTGGCAGCGGACGTCTTCACTGCCGCCTGGTCGGCAGCCGATGGAAGCGTCCCCGCCTGGAGATTGTCCCGGACGCGAATCAACAGATCGAACAACGCCGTCCCGCCGAAAGCGTTCGCCCCCGAGGTATTGACCTGCTGGGTTGCGCCGTCACCGACCGCATAGGTGATCGCGCCGCTATTCCCGGAGTATGTCACCGTGGTTGTTGCGGGAGGCCCCGGGTTGGTCGTGAGGGCGTATGGTGTTGTGGTTGTCTGTGTCCCACCGAAGAGGGTTTTCCCGTTGAACTGTGTGTTGGCGATGCTGACTGCCTGCTGCAGGATCCCATCCACCTGATTCCCGAGGGCCACGACGGCCGATGTCTGTTGACCGTTTTCCGCCTGGACGAGAATCTCCTGCACTTGGGTCAGAAGAGAGTTCAGATCATCGAGCGAGGAAGAGGCGCTGTCAACAAACCCCTGGGCATCGGACACATTCTTCTGGTACTGGGTGTTCCGGTCGAGCGATGCCTGGAGCCGCATGATCGTTTCGGACGCGGCGGGATCGTCAGAGACTTTCTGAACACGTTTCCCCGAAGCCAATTGGCCCTGCAGATCGACGATTTTCTCCCGGGCGTTGTTCACCGAGTTGAGAATGTCGTATGCGATTCTACCTTCGGTTATTCTCATTATTGCACCATGGTAAGGACTGTCTGGAACATTTGGTCCGCCACATTGACAAGCCGCGCCGCGGCGTCATACGAGTGCTGGTATTGGATCAGGTTCGTCATCTCCTCATCAAGGCTGACGCCGGAAACAGACGACCGCTGGTTTTCAAGCTGCGTGAGCACGAGCTGCGTCGACGTCGCTGTGCTGCCGGCGCTGTTGATGTCCGAGCCCACGCTGCTCGCGAGGCTGTTGTAGAACTGTGCTACGGTCATGGTATTGCCGGTCAAGACCTTGTCGTTCGCCGCATTGGCGATCGCCAGGGCAACCTGGTTGTCACCCGGCGAGCCATCCTGCGAAGCGGCGACGAGGCTGGGGTCCGCCGCAACGGCCGCGTTCACCGACATGTCCGCAGCCGTCGTGCCGGTGAAGAAATTCGTGCCCGTCGAGGGAGGAGTCCCCAGACCGTACCCGGCACTATGAAGAGTGTTGACCCGATTGATGAGCGCCCCCGCCAGCTCATCGAGCTTGCTGAGGTACCCCGGGATCGTGGTGTTGTAGAGCGTGAGATCCCCGCCAAGTTCCCCGGAGGTGACGTTCACCTTCGTGTTGTCCTTGGCCGTCACGATTTGCGTTTGTCCACCGACGACGGCGGTGGTAAGGGCGACGGCCCCGCCCCGGGACACGACCGTCATCCCGCCGATCGACACCACGACCGACCCCCCCGTGTCGGTGGACACGGAGATGTTGACGAGTTTCGACAGGTCATCAAGTTTGCTGTCCCTTGCATCTTCGAGGTCGTTCGGCTCCGCTCCGGTCGTCTGCGCGGCGACGATCTGCGTGTTGAGATCGCTGATTTCCGACGTAAGCTGATTGATGCTCGACATCGTCCCGGCGATGTCGTCGTTCATCGAATTGTATTCCTGCGTCAGCTCGGTATGAAGCCGCTGGAATCCCTGAGACAGCAGCGTTCCTTGCTGGATCACCGCGTTCCTGGATGAGCTGTCCTCCGGGTGCGTCGAAAGATCCTGCCAGGAGTTGAAAAACGCCGTCATGGCCGAGCTCAGCCCTGCATCGGACGGCTCATTGAAGCTCGCCTCCACCTGGCTGAGGACGTTTTGCTGAGTGGTGGCGGAACTCTCGATGCTGTTGGAGTACCGGACCTGACCGTCAAGATAGCCGTCGCGCAACCTCGTGATCGATTCGACCTCCACACCGGTGCCGACATAACCGTACCGTTCCCACAATGCCGGCGTGGCCGAAAGGTTGGCGCGTTGCCGGGTATAACCCTCCGTCGAGGCATTGGAGATGTTGTGGCTGGTCACGCTGATCGCGGCCTGCTGTGTCATCAACGCTCTGCGCGCCGTTTCAAGAATAAGCGACAGTCCTGACATGACTCAGATCCTTTCGTCCACGAGCTTGCGTCGGTGATCATCGGTGATGATGCGAAGCGTTTCCTGAACGAATCGTTGCGCGCTCGAAAGGAGCACGGCGTTCAGCGCGTTGATCTCCACGATCTTGCGCGCGGACACCTGCATGCGATTCACCAGCGTGCCGACTGCAGCACGATCCTCTTCCGGAAGGCGATCGAGGACATCTTTCGACGAGGCGCTTCCCGGCTTCAGCTCGGCCACGCAACGCAGCCGCTCCTTCTCGAGCTCGTGGAACGGATGCAGGAGCGCCTCCTCGCGGGCCGTGCACTGTTCAAGCGTCGCGCCGTCGGAGTCCAGCAGCGCCGCCTGCGTCTCGCCCAGGACCTGCGTAATGGCTTCCATGAGATCCGCCTGCGCGGTCATGATATGACACAGTTGTTCACTCGTTGTCATTGCCGTCGCCCTCGAGTTGTTGGAAATGCAGGAGATAGTCCTTCACTTTTTGCACATAGTCGCGCGTTTCCTTGAAGGGGGGAATTCCACCGTGTTTTTCGACCGCGCCGGGGCCCGCGTTATAGGATGCCAGTGCCGTGTCGACATCCCCGCCGAAGCGATTCAACAGCTGTTGGAGATATTTCGCGCCGGCAAGGATGTTCTCCCGCGGGTCCCACACATTGCGCACCCCCAGGTCGGCCGCCGTCGAATCGACCAATTGCATGAGCCCCTTGGCATTCTTCGTCGATCGTGCGTTCGCGTTTCCGCCGGATTCACTGGCGATGACCGCACGGAGAAGATTGGGGTCAAGACTGTGCTTGCGGGCTGCTTCCTGAATCACCGATTCATAGGGAGAGAGCCGTTGGCCGATCGCGTCCTTCCGGGCTTTCGGCGTCAGCGACTGTTTGGTTGCGGGCTGGACCTTCGTTTCCGCAGGCTGCTGCAGTGCAGGTGCGTTGGACGTTGCCGGTGAACCTTCAGGCGTCGATGGAGACGCGTTGCTCGCCGGTTGGGCCGTCGTTCCCTGCGGGAGCACCGGAAGCGGCGCAAGTGGAGCGACGTCCGGCGCCGCGGACTTCGGGGCATGGATGGCCGCCGAGGAAGACGGCAGCGATTCGCCGGTCATCTTGCGGTAGAGCATGTCCGCGATGCCCATGCTGCTGTTCTTGGACATCTGGCGGGAAAGTTCCATGTCGAACACCCCGTCGAGCACATCACCTCCGAAGCTTTCGCCGAACATATCGTTCGAAGACGTCGTCTCGCGCATACTCTTCAGCATGTAGCTCATGAACAAAGCCTCAAAATCCCTGACCGCCGATTGCAGCTTCGCCTTCGAACGGTCATCCGAATTCTCCGCCGTGGGGCGGAGCGGGGTCGATATGGGACCTGTTGACGCCATCAGATTATGACCAGCTCTGCCTTCAGCGCTCCCGCTTCCTTGAGCGCCTGGAATATTGCGATGATGTCGCGCGGCGACACTTTCAGGGAATTCAGCGCCTTCGCGACATCCTGCACCGTTGACACGCCGTTGATCGCCACGACACTCGTCGAATCCTCGCCGGCCGACACCCGCGTCAGCTGCGTCGTCACGGTCTGCCCCTGTGAGAAGGCGTTCGGCTGCGACACAATGGGAACGGACTCGATCTCGATATTCAATCCGCCGTGCGAAATTGCGACGGGAAGGATCGACACATTCCCACCGATCACGACCGTTCCTGTCCGCTCATTCACGATCACGCGCGCGATCACGTCCGGTGTGATCTCGAGGAGCTCGACCGAGGAAATGAAATCCACGAGTTTCCCCTCGGCCTGGGCTTGCTGCGGGACGTTGACGCGCACGGAAGACCCATCGAGGGCCAACGCTGCGCCGTTGCCGAACTTCCCGTTGATGGCCTCGGCAATTCTGCTCGCGGTCGTGTAGTCCGCCTGGAAGAGCACCACCGAAATCGTCGAGTCCGGCTTCAGACCGGCCGAGACGGATTTCTCGATGAGCGCTCCGCTGGGGATGCGTCCTGCCGCCGTATGGTTTCTGCGGATCTCGTTGCCGTTCTCGCGGATACTGGACCCGCCCACGGAGAGGGGACCCTGGGCCATGGCGTACACCGTCCCGTCCGCAACGGAAAGCGGTGTCAGCAGGAGCGTTCCGCCCTGGAGGCTTGTCGCGTCCCCCATGGACGAGACGACGACGTCGCACGACGTCCCTTCCTTGGCCGATCCTTCCACCGAGGCGGTCACCATGACCGCCGCAGCATTGCGCAGGCGCAGATCGGTCTGCGGCACGGTGATGCCGAAGCGTTTCAGCATGCTCGACACCGATTGCAGGGTGAAGGTCGAACGCTGCGTATCTCCTGTTCCGTTCAGCCCCACGACGAGACCGTAACCGATCACCTGCATGGTCCGGACAGGCTGCACCGATGCCACATCCTTGATTCGCGTGGCTCCCGAAGCCGCGGTGCTGCCGAGCATCGCGACAATTGCCAGTTCACGCCACCGTAATCGTCTCATGGTCGCCTCACCCTAAAAGAGCCAGTGCAACAGTTTCGTGATCCAGCCCGGTCCCTGGGCACGGGACACGATGCCGTTGCCCTCGAATGATATGCGCGCATCCGCGATGTTGAAGGAATACACGCTGTTGTCATAGGCGATATCCGAGGGGCGCACGAGCCCGGAGATCTTTATCGTCTGTTCCTCGCCGTTGACGATGATCGTCCGGGTTCCGTTGATCCAGAGGTTCCCATTGGCGAACACCGAATCAATCCTCGCGCTCAGTTTTGCGCGGATGTTCCCGTTGGTCGACGTGGCCCCCGAACCCTTGAAGTCATTCGTCGTCCCGATGCCGAGACCGACCTGGGGCAGACTGCTGGACGAACCGGTCTGGCCCGAGCCCGAAAACGTGATATTGCTTTGCCGAGACGACGTCGTTGATGCGTCATTGGACGCCGTCGATGTTTCCACAACGAGAATGGTGACCGCATCGCCGATTCGCGACGCTTTTTGATCCGCGAACAGCGATCTCGCCGCGTTTTCCCGCATGTCCTGACCGCACGCGGCGGCTGCCACGAGCATCAGGAGAATCATCATCACCGGTTTCATAGCTCTCGTCCCAAGAAAAAGTCGTGTGTTATTCGATTTCCCGTTCCACCGTCTTCGAGTCTATCACTTTGCCGCGAAAACGAAGATGACCTCCGGCCTGTTGCACCGTAATCGTGCCGCCGATCCTGCCGTCCTCCCGGGCCACTGCAGAGACGGACACCCGCACGCCGCTGGTCCGCGTCCGCAAAGTCACCGCATCGCCCGCACGGATCGCCGGTTCCGATTCGAGCATCCCCGAATACAGCACGGCGCCTTCCTTAATGATCCGCTGCGTCCGCAGTCCTCCGAGGGCGGCGCCCGGCCGGAGATAATCCTCCGGCAAGTGCGTCGTTTCCACCCGCCGTGCCGCCAGGTCCCCGTTCATCAGGTCCGCGTGTCTGTCCAATTGTCTCGAAGCAACAAGCGCCTCGGCAAACGTCCGCACCGTGCAGGAAACGGGAATTCTCCTCGTCCCCAGGTTCGGTGCCGTGAGATCCGCCATCACCACCACATGCCCGCCCCATCGTCCGGACGGGAGCGGCTCGAGAGAGAACCCGGCCGTGGTCCAGGGAGTCGTGAGTCGCGGGATGCGGACGGCATCGACGATGATCTCCTCGCCCGTCACCGTTGCGCGATCGTCGATCGCGGCGCGGATCGCCCCTTCGAGCGACAACGAATCTGTTCCCGCCGGCGAGCCGATCATGAGGCCGATGATGAGGCACAGCACCATGCGCCTAGCTCCGGATGTTGTTCGCAACCGTCAGCATTTCGTCGACGGTCTTGATCGTTTTCGAATTGATCTCGTACGCCCGCTGGGCGGTGATCATGTTGACCATCTCCTCCACGACGTCGACATTCGACGATTCGAGATGCGACTGCATGATTTCGCCGAACCCTTCGGTCGCGGGGGTCCCGGTGATGGGCGCGCCGGATGCCGGCGTCTCCACGTACAGATCGTCGCCGATCGCACGGAGACCGCCGGGGTTGACAAACTTCGCGAGCTCGAATTGCCCGATCTGCGTCGGCGTCGAGCTGCCCACCGTAGTCGCCTGCACGATGCCGTCCGAACTGACCGTGATCGCGGTGGTGTCGGCGGGGATGGTGATCCCGGGATCCACCTGGTAGCCCTGCGAAGTGACGAGCGTCCCTTCCGCGGAGACTTTGAACGTTCCGTCCCGCGTGTAGCCGATCGTCCCGTCAGGGCGCTGGATCTGAAAGAAGCCGTCACCCTGGATGGCGAAGTCGGTCTGATTGTTCGTCGGCTGGATGTCGCCCTGGGCGAAATTGCGCGTCGTGGCAACGGGTACCGCGCCGTTCCCCACCTGGATCTCGGACGGCTCCTGGATGGTCGGGTCTGTCGACGTGCCGCTCGTTTTCAGCGTCTGATACATGAGATCCTGAAACTCCGGCCGCGTCTTTTTGAACCCCGTCGTGTTGACGTTTGCGATGTTGTGCGCAATCAGGTCGACGTTCAGCTGCTGCGCGTACATCCCGGTGGCTGCCGTTCTCAACGCTCTATTCATGGTGTGAGTCCTCTTCGTAACCGTTAAACTTGTCCGACACTGTTGGTCTTATCGAGCGTTGCATCCTGCGCCCGCAGAGCCTTCTGGTCCGCTTCGAACGCGCGGCTCACGTCGATCATGGAGATCATTTCCCTGATCCCGTCGACGTTGGAGTCTTCCAGGTAGCCCTGTTTGATCGCCGTCTGTGTTCCCAGCGCCGATGTTTCCAGCGTCCCGGGGTCCACTCTGAACAGCGAGGTTCCGTCCTTGTGAATCGCCATATAGTCCGCGAAATCCACCACGCGGAGCGTGCCGATCGACTGCTTGTCGATCATCACCTCGCCGGTCTCGTTGATGTGGATCGATCCCGCCTGAAGATGCTGCACGTCCGGTACCTGGAGATTGCCGTTGGCGCCCAGGACAGGATAGCCTCCTCCGGTCACGATCGTCCCGTCAAGCGAAAGCTGCAGGTTGCCGTTCCGCGTGTACCGCACGCCGTCCGGCGTCTGGACCGCGAAGAACCCGCGCCCCTGCAGGGCGATATCCAGGGGATTGTTCGTCGGCCGCAGGGTGCCTTCGGAAAAGTCTGTTGCCTCGTAGATGAGCTCCTGTTGCGACGTGCCGCTCGCCTCCGTCGCCGCGGTGGCGTCATCGAGCGCCATCGTGAACGCTTTGTCCCGCTTGAAACCGGTCGTGTTGATATTCGCGAGGTTGTTCGCGATGATCTCCATGCGGGCAAGTTTGGGAGTCATCCCCGCTTCGGTGATGTACAGTCCTTTGATCAAGGTTCCTCCTCTGCGTTCGTGACCGGGACCATGTGTTTCAGCCGCAGGGCAAGATCGATTTCTCCCCGTCCCACGCCGAGCCGCTTGGCGTTGCGAACGCGCTGGGCCTTCGTCTTCGCCGATCGGCAGCTCGTGGAAATCCGTTCCGCGAGGACCTTCTCCTGTCGCTGTTCCATGCGCAGGGCAAGGTCCATTTCCCCCTTGCCGCGGCGCAGCGCCTTTGCGAGCTGATACGCGCGCGCCTCGATTTCGTCTTCCGTCTCTTCCTCTTCATCAGAGCTCTCGAGTCCGGAGAGCTCGAGCGCCTGAGGCTCCGGCTGATCCTCCGCATCTCCTTCGTTGACCACGACGGATGGCGGCTGTGCCGCCGGCGTTTTCTTTTCCCAACGCCGTACAACGGCCAGAGCAAATCCCAGCGACGTTACTGCGGCCAAGGCAAACATCCCCAGCATGCTGATGAAATCGAGGGACCTCGCCGGCTTCGCTGCAACGTCTGTCCCGCTGCCCCGATGCTCCGCAGCTTCCCCCGATCGCAATTTGAGCTGGGAAGAGATCGCCGCTGCGACAGGCACGGATGCTTTCCGCGTCCCTTCACCCTTCACGCTTCGCGGGGCCACCCGGAGCACGACGTCGTGCCCTTCGAGCCCAACGTCCATTCTCCCTGGCGCTCGCAGGCGGACGGTCACGGTGACGCTGTCCGATGCAGAGCGGTCAATGGCCGCCGACCGCATCGGGCCGTCCTTGAAGAACACCCGGGCCGCTCCGGGAGGAGATGACACCGTCGCGTGCCGGAACCCGAGCGTGATGTACTCGCCGGAACCTCCCGCCACAACCACCGGAATGCCGGTTGTCCCGATCATCAGTTTTCCGGCGTCGCCCTCCATCGAGTAGCGGATACTGCGGAGAACGACCGCATCGCCGACGCCGGCGCCGGCGGCCGTCGTCCAGCCCCAGACGAGAAGTGCGATGAGCATGTGCCTGGTCCTCATTGCGGCCCCCGCCAGATCGGCAGATAGATGGTGAACGTCGTGCCCTTGCCAACTTCACTTTCCACGCGGATGTCTCCTTTGTGCTGGAGGATGATCTTGTGGCAGATCGCCAGCCCGAGTCCGGTCCCTTTCTCTCCTTTGGTCGTGAAGAAGGGGCGGAAGATCTTCTCCAGGACGGCCGGCGGTATGCCGTCGCCGGTATCCGACACGCGCACGAAGACGTGGAACCCGGTCAACGATAGGCTGATCGATATCATCCCTCCTTTTGCCATCGCATCGCGTGCATTGATCAGGAGGTTCAAGAACACCTGCTGCAAATAGTTGGCATTGCCCGCCACGGGGGGCATGTCGTCGTTCGTCGCCATCTCAATCTCGATCCCCGCGCTCCGGAATTCGTGCTGCACCATAGCGACGATGTCTTCGATGACCTTCCGGAGGTTGATCGGTTCCATCACCACATCCTCCGAAGCATTCCGGGCGAAGTTCATCAGCCGATGGGTGATTTCGGAGAGTCTCCTGACCTGTTTGCTGAACATCTCCGTCCAGTTCGGCAGCGGCCTGCCGGCTTCGACGAGTTCCAGGTTCAAAAGAAGCACCTGGAGCGGGTTCTTGATCTCGTGGGCGATGCCCGCCGCGAGTTCCCCGATCGCGGCAAGCTTCGCCGCCTGGATCATCTGCGCGTGGGACGCTTTCAGTTCCTCGTTCGCCTTCACGAGCTGCTGGTGCGTTTTCCAGTTCTCCACGGCCACGGCCGCTTGATTCGCAAGAACGGACAGGAGCTGAACGTCCTGATTGGAGAATTCCTGCTGCGGTTTCACCGTGTGAATGACGTAGAACCCCAGTCCCTTGTTCCCCAGGATCAGTGGGACAATCACAAAGTTCCGGCTGCTCGAGCCGGCGACCATATGCTCCAGGTCGGGGATGATGACCGTCTTCTTTTCCGTAATGACCCAGTCCACAATCCCCGCTTCCATTTGCTGCCGCGCTTCCTGTTCCAGCCGCGGCGAGCTCTTCGACGACAGGGCGAGGAGATTGCTGGAATGTTCTTCAAAGGTGAAGATGTTGCACTCGATGACCGGGATGAATTGTCTTGTTAATTCGATAAGCGCGCCGACAATCTGCTCGGGGTCGTTGCTTGTGCTGATGGTGTTCGAAAGCCGTTGCATCGCCACCAGCTCATCGATCGATGTGCGCATCGCCATGGTGTTATTCGTGGCGAGCGAGTTGTCCTGCCGGAGCACGCCGATCGTCCGCTCGAGAGCGCGGATATACGTTTCCCGGCTCTCGATGAACTGTTCGAACTGCGGCAGTCCTTCCTCGATCACCTGCGCGGTGCTTTTACGCTTTGGCGATTCGCCGTTCATTTCCCTGGAATCCTTCGTGCCCCATCGTATCGTCGCGTGTCACCTGCTCGAGGTCCGGCCCGAGCAAATTCACGTAGCTGGTTAAATATTCGTTCAACACCGCCTGGTCGTTGAGCTGCAGGCGGTCAAGCGCATCCGTGCTGAAGTCGCACCCCTTGTCGAACTCGAGCGGCACGTCGGCGATCCTGTTCGCGAACACGTCCGCCAGATGAATGATGGAAACGAGTTCGGGGTTCTTCTTCGCGTTCCCCGGCGTGTGGTGGCACGCCACGGCCTCGACGAGATGGTCGGGGAGGTTCCATCTCTCGGCGAGCCAGCCGCCGATGTCGGCGTGCGTGACGCCCAGGACGCTTTCCTCGGCCTCGATGAACGACAGGTCGGTCTCGCGCGCGATCTCTACGATCCGCTTGAACTCCGGCCTGAAGTACCGGTGCAGCACGGAGAGCCCCATGTCATGCAACAGCCCGCCGACAAACACCTCGCCGCTCACGCGGTAGTTGAGGTCCCGGGCGAGGCGTCGCGCGAGCACCCCGGCGGCGATGGAATGGTCCCAGAATCCTTTCGCGTCAAAGTACTGGTCCGATTTCTTCTGCAAGGAGCTGACAAGGGAGATGCTGATCACAATCTCTTTCAACGCGTCGTAGCCGAGCACGATGATGGCGAAGTCGATGGTCGAGATCTTCTTCGGGAAACCGTAGAACGGTGAATTCGCGATCTTCAGAACCTTGGCGGTCAGCGCCTGATCGGTGGAAATCACCTTCCCGAGGCGTGACGCGCTCGTCTTGGGATTGTCCACCATCTCGACGACTTCCATCGCCACCGTCGGCAACGCCGGCAGTTGAATGATGGTTTGGACCCGCTCCTTGATGTGTTCTGGCGACATCATGACGCGTGCGTGTTCCTTCCGAACTCTCGCTCCCGTTCCCTCACAGGACCTCCGTCAGTTGTTTCCGAAGCTCCCTGAGGACTTCGGTATGGATCTGCGAGACGCGCGACTCCGAGACCTTCAGGATTCGTGCGATATCGCCGAAGCGCAACCCTTCGTAGTAATAAAGAGCGATGACTGTCCTGGCGCGATCCGGCAGGGCACTGACCGCCTCCACCAGCTGACTCCGCACGTCCTGCTCCGAGAGCATCTCCAGTGGATTCGGAGAGTCCTCGGCGACCTGGTCCGCTGCCGTTCCCTCGGGCGTTGTCACCGGGTGCGATGCCGGCTTCACGACACTGGCATCGGACAGCATCCGGTGGAGCTCATCGACAGTGATCGCCAGCTTTCCGGCGATCTCCTGGTCGGCCGCCTCCCGCCCCACCTCCTGGCTCACCTGTTCTTTTGCACGCTCGACTCTTCGCGCATTCGCCCGCACCGAGCGCGGCACCCAATCGAGATTCCGCAGTTCGTCGACGATCGCTCCCTTGATCCGTGGGATGGCGTACGTCTCGAATTTCACTCCCGAGGTCATATCGTAGCGATCGATCGCCTCGATCAGGCCGAGGATCCCGTACTGCATCATGTCGTCAGGCTCCAACGACTTCCCTGAACCGCCGCGCGGTGTCCCGAGCCTGGACACGACGTACCGAACCAGATCGAGGTAACAGAGCACGAGATCGCGTTTGGTGCCATCCGTGCGACCGTCGAGGTGGCGCTGCCACAGGACCTGAGGATCCACCACCGCCGTTTGACTGACAGGGGGCACGGGCTATTTCGCCGCCTCTGCGGCCGGCTTGGTCTGATGCTGTGCCGGACGGACCTCGTGATCCGGTTCCATCGTTTTGTGTTCCGCAAAATTCGCCACCACCAGGAGGATGATGATCATCGCGCCCACCACGGCGATGAACACCACGAAGGACCTGGCAACGATTTCGAGAAGATCCGTGTGCTGGAGCCCGAACAGGACGGCGGCGACACAGAACGACAGCAGTCCGATTTGGAAAATGACCTTGGTCATGATTATATGGCCTTTCGTTCACTGCGTGTCATGAGGTGAAGCAACACATAATGGGCAAACGACTGCAACGACAGCGATGCAGCCGAAAACGGATACGCCTGCACCAGCGGGATCTGCTGGGTGATGGCCTTGGAGACATTCGGGTCCGCCGGGACGGCGGCAACGACATCGACATCCCGCTTCAGAAAATGATTGACCGCCATTTTCAATTTCGCCGTTATGTCGTCCGCCTCCCGGGGAGAACGCACATTGTTGAGAACGACCTGGAGTTTCGCATCGACCCGCACCGACCAGATCACCTTCATCATGGCGTACGCGTCCATGATCGCCGTGGGTTCCGGCGTCGTGACCACCAGAAGTTCATCGGCGTACCCCGCGTACCGGATGACCTCGTCGTTCAAACCCGCTCCCGTGTCGATCATGACGCATGCAAACGGCTCGTCCGTCCCGAGAATTTCCGCCATGAGCCGCTCCTGCATCTCCTCGCCGCCGAGCGGATAGGCGGCATCGCCCGTGCTCGCAGGGAGGAGCCGAAGCCCCGAAGGACCGGTGACCATGACGTCTTCCACGGCCATGTTGCCGCGCAGCACGTCGCCGATGCGGTGGCGCGGGGCGATACCGAGCATCACGTCGAGGCTGCCGAGATTCGAGTCGGCGTCGACAAGGAGAACTTTGTGCCCTTCGGCGCTCAGGGTCAACGCGGCATTCAGCGCCACCGTACTCTTCCCCACCCCGCCCTTCCCGCTGGTCACCACGATCACACTGGGGCGCCTTCTGGACTCGCGTTCCATGTACTGTTGTGCAATTTCCCGCATCCGTGTGGCCTGATCATGCATGAGCGGCGGCTCCTTGATACACCATGGACGCGAACTGCGCCGGCTCCATCGCGACGATGTCGTCGGGCACCGTCTGTCCGGTCGTGACATACGCGACAGGCAAATGCTGTTTGTTGACGATGCTGAACAGCGGCCCGAGGGTCACGGCTTCATCGAGTTTGGTGAAGAGCAGGCGGTTCGGTTTCACGACATTGAATTGCTTGATGATCTCGTTCATCGCGCGCGGCGACGTCGAGGCGCTGACCACAAGATGGACTTCATCCGGATCGGCGGACTGAACGAATCTCCCGAGCTCGGCAACTTCCTTCTTCGATCGATGGCTCCGGCCGACCGTGTCGACGAACACGACGTCGCGGTCGCGAAACTTCTTCATCGCGCCGGCGATCTCCGTCGGTTTGTAGACGACGTCCATCGGGATGTCGGCGATCGAAGCGAACGTGCGGAGCTGTTCGATCGCCCCGATCCTGTACGTGTCCGTCGAGATGAGTCCGACATTCTTGCGGTGGAGCAGCTTGTGGATCGCGGCAAGTTTGGCAATGGTCGTCGTCTTCCCCACGCCGGTGGGCCCGACAAGTGCGACGATCCTCGTCTTGCGTCGGCGCACTTTCGCGCTGTCCGGCACCCGGATCATGCGGGCCATAATCTTGAGCAGCGTGTCGCGCGTGACGTCCTTGCTCCGGCGCTGATCGGGCGTTAACGTGTCGTTGACGGCAAGGACCATCTGCCGTGCGAGCGCCTCGTCGACTTCCTGCTCGATCAGCGTCACGTACAGCTCGCGAAGAGCATCGGGGAGATCGGGGGTTTTCGCATGGCGAATATGGTCGGAGATTTCCCTGAGGGCACCCTGCATCACCTGCATTTCACTGCGCAGATCGGCGATCCCGGCAATATCCGCGACGCTTTCTCCTGCAAAGCGCCGTCCGACCGCTCCCTGGCTCCGGCGCGAGTCGAATCGCTCTGCGACCCGTTTCAGCTCCTCAAGGTGTGCTGCGGGGTCGACGATCGGCGTTGAATCGTCGAGATACCGGTCGAACGGTGTCGTGGCTTTCCTCGCACCGTAGGAGGCAGCCCGCCCTGTCGTCGGATCGTCGATC
>DATJPR010000216.1:0-3234 GCA_035506295.1 Bacteroidota bacterium
ATGCCTTGTGCAGCCGCGCGGATCTGCGGAAATATTTCTCCCCGATCGTTTCTTGCCGATGTGCTCGGTGAGTCGTCGATCAGCAGGAGCATGGCCGTCGAAGCGCGGCCTCCAAGGAATCCGGCAAAGGTTCCATGAAGCGCAGGGCGCGCGAACGCAAAGACTAGAGTGACAATCAGCAGCGTGCGAATGGCGAGAAGGAGCCACTGTCGAATCTTGACCCGGCGGATGGAGGAGCGCTGAAGTTCTTTCAGGAATCGGAGGGAGCTGAAATCTACGGTGCGAAGCTTTCGCAGGTTGAGAAGATGAATCACCAGTGGAACACTTGCGGCCACCAGGCCGAAGAGCATGAAGGGATTGAGAAATGTCATCGGTGCGTGTGACCGGTCATCGGCAATGATGCATGGTAGCGAGATTTGGTCTTAGACGCAAAATGAGAAGGGGAGATCGGGGGAACGGGAGAACGGGGGACGTTGAGCGATCCTCCAACGACACAGGTCACCGTCCACTGGTGAGACATTAGGACTTTGGAACGCTGAGACTGTGAGAGATTCGTCGACAGAGATTCCCGCATGTGAAGAAATTGTTACCAGGCACGGACTATGTTGACTTTCCGAACGATGTGCGGTATATTAGTGCACTTACTCGATAGAAAAGTCTTTCTTTCCCAGTTTTGGTTTTCATCCCCTCGTTTATCGCATGCGTGTGTGGCTGCGTTGTGCTGTTCTCACCCTGTGTATCTCCTCCCTCACGGTGATCATCTGCTGGAGGCTCGATGGGCAGGATGTCGGACGAAAACTTTCGAAGCCTGCCGATGACACCGATCAGAATTACACGACGGTCGGCAACATCGGCTTGACGGTCACGAATTTCGGCACGATCGGTGACCGAAATGCCTATTGGCCGAACCAGCCCTCATGCGAATACCCCCGTGGGTCGCGGATCGAGCATATGTATCAGGGCGCACTCTGGGTCGGTGCGCTCAATCACCGAACCGGTCAGATCCACGTGAGCACGGGCTCCAGCGACAGGGTTTCCACCACAACGGGCAAGGGGATCGAATTTGTTTCGCTGTCAGGCTCGACGCTGACACAACGATCCACGCTTTCGGAATCACCGTATTTCGATCCGAACGCGATCAGCCACCAGGATTTTCTCGCCGACTACACCGACTTCGTTCCCCGCGACAGCTCCGCCCCTGATCAATCGGTTCCGCTCGGTCTGGAAGTCCATCAGGAGAGTTACGCGTGGAACTTCCCTTTCGCCGACTACTTTGTGATCCTCAGTTACACCATCCACAACGCGGGGAAGGACATCCTCGACTCGGTCTATGTCGGGCTCTGGACGAACAACGTCGTCAGGAACACCAACAATGTCCGGCCGGGCACGCCGGGCTATTTCAACCACGGGGGGAATGGATACAGCGACAGCCTGCGCATGGGCTACACCTTCGATTTTGATGGCATTCCAACGCCGCCCCCGGCGGACAGCTACATCGGCATCAAGTTGTTGGGCGCAAGTCCGTTCCCGAACGGCGTGGACTCGGTGGCGGATCTCCACAACCGGACATACTATAATGCGTGGATGTTCAGCAGTTCCACGGGAGACCTCGATTTTCTGTCGCCGCAGGACGATGCGGAGAACATCCTTGGCGCGCGCAGCCGCTACGATCGGCTTTCCACGTCGCTGTCTCCTGACAAGATTGAATATGCGAGGACGAACGCACTGAATATGACGACCCTGCTCTCCGCCGGGCCGTTTCCCTCGCTGGGTCCCGGCGATTCGCTGACCGTCGTGTTCGGCGTCATCTGCGCCAAGAAGTACGGCATCCAGGCCGCCCGGCTGGATACGCGCGACCAGCGCAAAACCCTCATTGCGAATGCCACACTCTGCCAGCAGGCCTACGACGGCGAGGACGTGAACGGCAACAACCAGCTCGACCCGGGCGAGGATCTCAACGGCAACGGGATTCTCGATCATTATCGGCTGCCGCAGCCGCCGCGTCCTCCCAAAGTCCGCGTCGAGGTGGGGAATCAGAGTGTGACCGTGTACTGGGACAAGTCAACCTCCGAACTCAGCGTCGATCCGGTGACGCGGAAATACGATTTCGAGGGCTATCACGTTTACCGGTCCAACGCCGGAGCCGATTTCATGGATCCGTCCAACCTCCTCCTCAACCTGTCGCTGGTCGGGGACTTCGACCGGCCGGACGACAACATCGGGTACAACACCGGCTTCAGCCAGATCCTGCTCGATTCGCCGAAACGGTTCCCGGGGGACACAGTGGACTACTGGTATCAGTTTCCGCCGAAGGGACAAACCGTTCCGCACCTGAACGGCTGGCAGTATGTGTACGGCGTGTCGGCCTATGATCAGGGCGACTCCGCGGCCGGTGTGGCCTCGCTCGAGAGCAAGACCGTCATCGCCCGCGTTATTCCGGGGACTCCTCCCAGCGACGGGACGAAGAAGATCGGCGTGTATCCGAACCCGTACTACGCGAACGCCATCTGGGATGGCGCGGGGGAGAGGACGCGGAAGATCTACTTCTACAATCTCCCCCGTCACGCCGAGGTGCGCATTTACACCCTCGCCGGCGACATCGTCGCCGAATTCACCCACGACGCTGCCACCTACCGGGGAGCCGACATTCAATGGTTCCAGCAGTTCGGGGGCAACGATGTCCCGCTCCAGTTCTCCGGAGGGGAGCATGCGTGGGACCTGGTGACGAAGTATGACCAGGCCCTTGCGACGGGATTGTACCTGTTCACCGTCAAGGACACGGACTCAGGCAGCATTCAGACCGGAAAGTTCCTCATCATCAAGTAGGGTTGGATTCTCTCATTCACTTTGCTAGGAGACGTCGATGAAGAAAGCGCTACTCTCTCTTCTGCTTCTCGTGTGGACCGCCGTTGCATTGGCGCAGTATCCTCACGTGACCGTCAAGCAGATCCAGCAGGTCCCGGCGGATTCACTTGCCATGGCCGACACCATCACCAACTATCAGGCGAACAGCACCCAGCCGCATTGGACGCTGCAGACGTCGCCATACATGAACGACACGGTCGTCGTGACCGGCATTGTGGCCGTGCCGCCGATGGTCATTACGTACACGTCGTCCGGCTGGACAATGGTGCTCTATGACACCGCCGCAACGCAGGACGCATGGGCCGGGATCCTCGTTCGCGCGAATATCGCCGACTCGACGCAACTGATCGCCGACGGGTTCATGAGCGT
>DATJPR010000217.1:0-19444 GCA_035506295.1 Bacteroidota bacterium
TGCTGTTGTGCGCATAGCTGTTTTGCAGGACGATCTTGCCATGGGGAAGGACATAGTCCATGAAGACACTCACGCCATTGTTCATGACGAGGTTATCCTGCATCGAAAATGTCGCGCCGGTCGTCTGATATGTCGCCTGTCCATACGGTGCATCCCCCACCTTGCCGAACGCCACTGAGGCCTGGTCGTCTCCGCCCAGCGAGCGGTCCGCACTCCCCTGCACGAAGATGCCGAACTGGTCGTCAAAGAACCGGTCGCTGACGCTAAGCCAGTACTTGTAGCTATCCGTGCTGCGGATCATCGTATTGTAGCCGCCCTGCGCAAGCACGTCGAAATGCAGGTTCGCGGGGGCTTCCCTCAGGGTGAGGTTGACGACACCACCGATGGCGTTTGCGTCCATGTCCGGCGTGATCGCCTTCGTCACTTCGATCCCCGACAGCATATTCGAAGAAATAAAACCGAGATTCGTGGCCCGGTTGTACATGTCGGTCGAAGGAAGCTTCACACCGTTCAGCAGGATGATGTTCTGCTTTGCCTGGACGCCGCGAATCACGACTTCGTCCCCGTTCATGAGCGAGACGCCGGGGAGGCGGGCAAGAGCGGCCGCCGCGCTTGCATCAGGAAGCTCGTGGATTCGTTCCGAGGAAACAACATTGGTGATGGTACTGGAGGAAAGTTGCTGGTTGATGGCGTCCTGCTGACCTCGTGCCTGGACCGTCACCACCACTTCCTGACCTTCGACCGCCTGGGGTGCAAGCGAGAAATCCTTGAGGGTCGTGTTGTCCGGCTTCACCTCCACGGAGACCTCCTTGCCGACGTAGCCGATGAATCGGACCACCAGCGTATACGTCCCGACAGGCACCGCCCGGATCATGTACTTGCCGTCGGGATCAGTGGACTGGCCCAGGCTTGTCCCCTTCAACCAGACACTGGCACCCGGCAGGGCCGCGTTCGTCACTGCGTCGATGACAGTGCCGGAGATCTGGCCGGACCCTCCCTGAGCAAACAAGCACGAAGTGCCGAGCGACACGACCATCATCAATGCGAAAAACATTCTCGACATTTTCATGGCTGACTCTTTCTTGTGGTGAATGGAATGATGAATTCCGTATCGTGCGATGAGATAGTGAGCGAGACCTGACCTTCCGGTCTCCTTCACGGTGCGTTGGCAAAAGTCTTCCGGCGTTCCGCCAGCTCGTCCTGGATCCTGAGATTCAAGTCCTTGTCAATTCCATAGAAAATGAGCGCGACCACACCGATGGAAAAGGTGATGGCCGGGTATATGCTTGCAGTCATCCGGATGCCGAACAACGCCTGCTCCGCCTGTGCCGCGTTCGGAACATAGCCGTAGGTGGCAAGCAGCCATCCGCAAATCGCACCCCCGAGCCCGAGGCCCGCCTTGAGCGCGAAAACGATCCCTGCAAAAACCACCCCTGTCGCCCGACGGCGCGTCTGCCATTCGGCGTAGTCCGCAACATCCGCCATCATCGCCCAGAGGAGGGGGATCGTCGGTCCGTAGGCGAGTGACTTCAGGATGTTGAGGGTAAAGGCAAACCCGACGGCATCTGCGGGGACAAAAATGAAGAGCGCGGTAAACAGGGTCGTAAACACCAGGCCGATGAGATAGACAAGCTTCTTGCCGTAGCGCGCGGCGAGCATCGTCGAGAGAAGCACGCCGATGATCGTCAAAATCTGCCCGCTCATGTTGAACAGGCTGAATCCTACCGCGGAGACATTGCCCTCCCGACCATGCACGATAAGGCCGAAAGCATCAAGCAGCCCCTTCCACCAGCCTGAGACCGGGCCGGTGGTAACGAGACCGACCGAGTCCAGGAACGAAAAGAGCGAGGACTTGTCCACGTAGTAGGTGAAGAAGTAAAACATCGCGCTCCCCCACAGTGCGAGCGTGATAAACAGGAACAGCGTGAGCACAAACATCGAGATCCACGGGCGGTTCTTCGCGAGATCTGCGAAATCCTGGCGAGCCGAGGATTTTTGCTTGGGATCCGGAAGCACGCGCTCCCGGGCACTGAAGAAGGTGATAATGAAGAACACAACGCTGAGGACGGCGAACAGACCGATGGTCCATGTCCAACCCTTCGCGGCATTTCCCGCGCCGAACTTTGCCACGAGGGGAAGCGTCAACCCCTGGACGACAAACGCAGCGGCCATGGCAAAGAAGAACCGGTAGGAGGAGAGGCTGGTGCGTTCATTGACATCGGCGGTCATCACCCCGTTCAAGGCCGCGTACGGCAGGTTGTTGACCGAGTAGACGGTCATGAGGAGGATGTAGGTCACATAGGCATAGACGACCTTCAACGCGCCTTCGAATCCGGGGGTGGTGAAGGCGAGGACGAAGATTATCGCGAAGGGGATCGCCGACCACAGGACCCAGGGACGGAACTTTCCCCAACGCGTATTGGTCCTGTCCGCGATGACCCCCATAAACGGGTCGAACGCCGCGTCCCAGAACCGGCCGACGAGGAGCAGCGTCCCCGCTGCGGCCGCGGATATTCCGAAGACGTCAGTGTAGAAGGCCAGCTGGAAGTACAACATCGTCTGAAAGACGAAGTTCGCAGCTGCGTCACCTGTTCCATACCCCGCTTTTTCCCTGAACGATAGTTTTGCTACGGCTGTCTGCAAGGTGCTCTCCTGAACAATGCTGGTTCAAAGTGCATGCATTAGGAGTGATCTGCACTGGATTATGGCCGGTTCGCTCCGTGTATCAGGGTACAACGTGAAGGAGAATCGTTTGTTGATCTTCGTCCCGGGAGGACGTTCCCACCATAAGATGGAACTCGCCGGGCTCGACACAGTACCGCTTGTCGATATTCGTGAATGCCAATTGATCCGGACCGACGGAAAGCGCGACGGTGGTGCTTTCGCCGGGGGCGAGGTGGACCTTCCAGAATCCCTTCAGCTCCTTCATCGGGCGCGTGACCGAGCTGATGAGGTCGCGGACGTACAGCTGAACGACTTCGTCGCCGGCACGATCGCCGGTGTTCGCAACGTCGACGCGCACCGTTGTCCGCCCGTCAACGCCGATGGTCGCGTCGTCCAACCGGAGATTTGTCAGACGAAATTGCGTGTAGCTGAGACCGAAGCCAAAAGGAAACAGGGGTGACACGTCGTCAAAGAGATATCCCCGCCGTGCGGACGGCTTCGCACTGTAGTAGGCCGGAAGATGTCCGGCCGACCGCGGGACCGAGATCGGGAGTTTGCCGCCGGGGTTGTGGTCGCCGAACAGGACATCAGCGACCGCGTTCCCCGATTCCTGACCGAGATACCAGCAATCGAGAATGGCGGGGACGTGCTGCTGAATCACGTTGATGGAATTCGGTCGGCCGTGAAAGAGCACCACGATCGTCGGTTTGCCGGCGGCAAGCACCGCGCGGACAAGCTCGTCCTGCCGTCCGACGAGATCCAGCGAGGCCCGGTCTCCGAGATGCGTCTTGAGCCACGCCTCGCGGGAGGTCTGTTCGTTTCCGCCGAGAGCGAGGACGACGACATCCGCCATCCGCGCCGTATCGACCGCATCCGCAATCGCCTTGCGATCGTCTTCCGGGTTGGACGGGGTCACTGCGTCTTCGTTCCACGATCCGCCGATGGTGATCTTGCACCCTTCACTATAGAGGACCGTCGTGGACTTCTGGACTTTGTCGCGGATCCCCTGCAGCAGCGTTGACGAATATACCGGCGTCCCGCTGTATCCGCCGAGCAGGACGCGGTCGGCGTTCGGCCCGATCACAGCGATCGAACGGAGATTCTTCCGATCAAGCGGAAGAAGGCTCCCCTCGTTTTTCAAAAGAGTGATCGTCTCATGCGCGGCGCGCAGCGCGAGGGCTCTCGAGTCTCTGGCGCGATCCCCGGCCCGCACGGCATCCGGGTCGACGTAGGGATCCTCGAACAATCCCATCTGGAACTTGTATTTCAAGAGAGGAGCCAGGAGTTCATCGAGAGTCGACTCGTCCAATGCGCCGGACCGGATGAGTTGTGGAATGAACGGATAGCAATCGGGGTCAGGGAGCTCGATGCTGACACCCGCCATGATCGCGAGGAGTGCCGCTTCCTTCTTGTCCCGCGCCACCGCGTGGCTCAGGGAATCAGACTTCTGGTGGAGCTCGGTGATTGCATAGTAGTCCGAGACCACATACCCCTCGAAACCCCACTCGCCGCGGAGGACCTCCTGCAACAGCCACCGGTTGGCATGCGAGGGAACGCCGTCGATCTCATTGTAGGAGGCCATGACACTCGCTGCGCCGGCATGCGCAAGCACTTCTTTGAAGGGATACAGATAGGTATCACGCAATACGCGCTCCGAGACATTCACCGGCCCGCAGTTGGTGCCGGACTCCGGCTGACCGTGGGCGGCGAAATGTTTCAGCGTTGCAAGGATGTGTTTCTTGTCGCTGAACGTGCCGTCTCCCTGAAACCCTCGCACCGCAGCGATTCCCATGCGCGAAACGAGATACGGGTCTTCGCCGAACGTCTCCTCCACGCGCCCCCACCGCGGATCCCGGGCGACATCGATATCCGGGGTCAGCGCCTGGTGAGCACCGCGCTCGCGGACTTCCGTCGCGACCGTGCTGAAGATTTCCTCGACGAGGTCCGGATTGAATGTCGCCGCCAGTCCGATCGGCTGGGGATAACTCGTCGCTTCCCGTCCAGCAAGACCGTGGAGGCACTCTTCGTGAAAGACCACGGGGATCCCGAGCCTGGTATTTTCGATGATCAACCGCTGGAGGGCGTTTGCGAACTCGGCCGATTCTCGCGCCGTAAGCCCGCCGTTCGTGTCACTCAGCCTGGCGATCTGTCCGATGCCGTGCGGCAAGTTCTTCCGGATCAGAGCGCCGTCCGGTCGGCCTTCCTCGTTTAGGAGGAGATCCTTCTTCCGGTTCCAGATACAGAGCATCTGCGCGACCTTCTCGTCCAGCGTCATGCGTCCCAGCAGATCTCGCACGCGATCATCGGTGCTGCGCGCGGGATCCTTATAGATGAGGGATTGCCGGCGAACGTGAATTTCGGCTTGTTCGATGTCCTCGGCCATTGAGCGATATTCCGTAACGACGGTAACCGGATACTGGAGTTAGTGACGTTTCCGACGGAATTCTTAGGGCGCCGCCTGGAGCTCGACCTTTTCCTCGACCTGGGGATTCAGGCTTTGCGTCGTCTCTCGGGCGACGAATTCCGTTTCGAGAACCACGCGCTCGATTGGGAGCGAATGTGATGCCTCTATATTATTGATGAGGATCTGGGCCGCCCGGGCGCCGATTTCGCGGTGCGGGGCCCTGATCGTTGTCAAGGGGATCGGGTACATCCTCGCATAGTAGATGTCGTCATTCCCCACGAGGGAAATGTCCTGCGGAATTCGGATCCCGAGATCTTTCAGGGCGAGCATGACGGCGAGCGCCTGGTGATCATTGAAGCACACGATGGCGGTCGGGTAATCCTGCCGGCACAGTCCCTCAAAATACTCGATCGTTTTTTCGTAGCTCTCCTCGAAGTGTGATCCGATCGAAACAATGTACTCCTTCTTGAACACGAGTGGACTTTCGCTGAACGCATATCGGAAACCTTCAACGCGCTCGAGCGTATGTGAGGATTGGGGCGGGCCCGCGAAATGGACGATCTTTCGGTGGCCGGTGTCGATAAGGTATTTGACGGCCTTCTTGATTGCCTTGATGTTGTCGATGGCCACGACGTTCGCCTGGATCCCCTGAACATCTTCAAGCAGGACGAACGGATAGTTGATCATTTTCAAAAGGAAGAGATGCTCGATCTCCGCGGAACCTGCGACGATCGGTGCGATGATCACGCCTTTGATGTCTTTCGCGGAGAAGAGCCGTGTCAATTGCTTTTCGGTGTTGTGGTCGTCATCGGAGCTTGCCACGACGACCGAGTACCCTTCGCTCTCCGCAAACTCTTTCGCGCCGGCGGCGATCGACGTATAAAACGGATAGGTCAGGTCTTTCAGGATCATGCCGATGCTTTTTTCCGGCTGACCGGCCTTGAGATTTCGGGCGATGCCTTTCGGTCGGTAGTTGAGCTCCTTCATGACCTCAAGGATGTGATCCCGTGTAGAGACCTTGACGTTGTTTTTCCCATTGATGACGGCCGACACGGTGCCCTTCGACACCTTTGCCCGTTTCGCCACATCAACGATGGTCAACTTTCTCATTCGTCCGATGTCCCATCCAGGGAAAGCTGGACCTGGAATCCCGCAACGATGTTAAGCGCTAAACATTCATTCCGCGATAAGAAGCCCGGGCACACCTCCTCCCCACCTTCTGCGGAGGAGAATACTCCGAGCGTTGACACGCGCACCGATCAACCACACGATTGGATTTTCCGGACCCTGCGGAGCACAACGAGGGAATGGCTGCTCTTGCCTGGCGAAAGGGAATTACCGACTGTAGCGTACCAAACCTTCATCCCGTCTCCCATTGCTCTCGGATGCGTTAACGTACACGCTTATGTCACCCTTTTTCACGCCGCTCCTTGACCACCCCGGATCACTTTCCGTTCGGACCAACACGGCGACGCGTGAAAACAGCTCCTGATCCTTCTGCACCTCCGATCGTCCCCCGACCGGAGACTGCACGACATGATTGCCCCCAAGACGTCCCGAAAAATCATGCCGCTGGCTGTCAAACGCAAATCGAACAACGCACGTCTGGAAACATCCGATTCCTTGCTTCGAAAGATTGCGTCCCTAGGAGGACAGAAGACAAAGAACGGTTGGAAACTGGTTGGTTACTTAACCAATTTAGATGAGCCTGAAACGGTTCAATAATACATCGGCAGAAATCAAAAAGCAAGACCTTGCGAAGATTTTTTTGGCCTACAGCTATGTCAAAGGTGCTACCCTCCTTCTCATCGCGGCAGGATGGGTGCCTCCCTTCCCCACCCACGCTCTCCTGGAGTTTCCAGTTCGGTTTGGCCGGTCTCCAAGAGCCCGGCCTTCGGTGAGACAGGTCGACCGTCAAATCAGAAATGTTGATCGGTCTTTCGTATATTGACCATCCCGTCTGAAGCACCCATGCAAGTGTTGATTCTTCGACGGGGAGGAAAACCTTCAGACCGCGTATCTACCCTAGGGGGCGTTCGTTGTATGTCTCTGGAACAAAGCTGGCGTTGGTTCGGGCCGCATGACCCTGTCTCACTCAAAGAAATCCAACAGACCGGCGCAGAGGGAATTGTCACCGCGCTCCATCACCTTCCTGTCGGAGAGGTCTGGCCTGTCGAGGAGATCCAGAAACGGAAGAGCATGATCGAGGCCGAAGGACTGCGGTGGTCCGTCGTTGAGAGTCTCCCGGTGCACGAGGACATCAAGAAACGTCGCGGCTCCTATACCCGCCTCCTCGAGAACTACAAGACCTCGCTCAGAAATCTCGCGCACTGCGGGATCGACATTGTCTGCTACAACTTCATGCCTGTTCTCGACTGGTCCCGCACGGATCTCGAATTCGTCTTTCGCGACGGCTCGGTGACCACGCGCTTCGAACCGAGTGCGTTTGCCGCCTTCGACCTGTTCGTGCTGAAACGCAAGGGCGCAGAGAACGAATACACCGCGGGGATCATCGCGCAGGCCCGGGAACGTTTCGGACGCCTCGATGAAAACGGGAAAGAGCGACTGATCCGGACCGTCCTCTTCGGCCTTCCGGGCTCCGGCGAACGCTACACCCTCGACGAACTCCGGCACGCACTCGCCGGCTATGAAGGGATCGGCGAAGCGGAATTGCGGGATCACCTGAGACAATTCCTCCGTGCCGTCGTGCCCGCGGCCGAGGAAGCGGGTGTGTCGATGGCCATCCATCCCGATGATCCGCCGTGGTCGCTCCTCGGGCTTCCCCGCGTGGTCAAGAGCGTGCATGACATCGAGCAGATCCTCGATGCCGTCGATTCGAATGCCAACGGCCTTACCCTGTGCACGGGCTCCTTCGGCGCGAGCAGCAAGAACGACCTCGTGGCAATTGCGCAACAGTTTGCCCGGCGAATCAATTTCATCCACCTCCGAAACGTACGGCGGACAGAGGACGGCAACTTCTATGAGGAGAACCATTTCGAGGGCGACATCGATCTTTTCCTCGTCATGAAGACGCTGCTCCTGGAGCAGCAGCGCCGCGTGCGCGAGGGGCGCCGTGACAGCCGCATGCCGATGCGCCCCGATCACGGGCACTTGATGATCCCCGACCAGGGCAGAGCGGATTTCTACCCCGGGTATTCCCTGTTCGGTCGCATGCGCGCGCTCGCCGAGCTCCGGGGTCTTGAGCTCGGGATCCGACGCTCGCTCGAACTCTGAACATCACTTCTCAACGCGCTTCCCGTTCCTTGCATCCTTGAGAAAAGCACATAGCTTTGTTTCCGCGACTTCTCGAAAGACCCCCCATGCACCCATGCAGAATTCTCCTTGCGATTATCACTTTCATGGTTCTTCTTCCTTCGATGCCGACGTACTGCTTCGAGAAGCAGTCCGACGGGGTGGTGTTTGAGCTCAAAAAACAAGGGTCGACGGACCCGCGCCTGCTGAAGGTTCAGGTGTGCACGGAAGATATCATTCGCATTGTCGCCTCACCTGACAGCGTGTTTTCGACGCGGCCGAGCCTTATGGTCCAGAACCCCGTCTGGCCCTCCGTTCCCTGGTCGGTCAACGAGCACGACGGGGTCGTCGATGTCGTGACTTCGAAAGTCATCGCCCGCGTCAATCCGCTCAACGGCGCTGTTACGTTTTGCGACCCGACGGGCCACACGATCCTTCGCGGCAGGAACGGGGGCACGATCATCACCCCTGCCAATGTGCTCGGCGAGCAAACGTACCATGTCCAGGAACTCTTCGACTCTCCCGCCGACGAGGCATTCTATGGGCTCGGAGGAAACCAGAACGCGATCATGAACTACAAGGGGCACAACCTCGATCTCTATCAGAAGAACATGGTTGAGGTGGTCCCCTTCCTCGTCTCCAGCAAGAACTACGGAATCTTGTGGGACAACAACTCTCACACAAAGTTCGGAGATGTGCGCGACTATCAGCCCCTGACTGCCCTGAATCTGTTCGGCGCCGACGATGCTGCCGGGGGCTTGACGGCGGAATACTTCCGAGACACTCAATGTGTATCGCTCTTCGCTTCTCGGAAAGAATCGACGATCGATCATGAATACCTTGATGTTCACGATCCCTTCCCCGATGGCTTCGAGAAGAATGTCAGGGCCGTCCGTTGGAGCGGTGCCGTCGAGAGCCGCGCCACCGGGGACTACACGTTCCGACTTTGCTGTTCAGGCTACACAAAGATGTGGCTCGATGGCAAGCTGGCGGTTGAGTCGTGGCGGCAGAATTGGCTCCCCTGGACCCATTTTGTGCGACTGCACATGGACCCGGGCAAACGCCATACGCTGAAGATCGAGTGGATCCACATGGGAGGGGGCATCAGCCTGACCTGTCTTGGCCCCGCAGATCCACTGTATGACAGCAGCCTCTCGCTTTGGTCCGAGGTCGCAGACGAGGTGGACTACTACTTCGTCCGCGGGGAGAATCTCGACCAGGTCATCCACGGCTATCGCCGCATTACCGGCAAGGCGCCCATGATGCCGCAATGGGCGCTGGGCTTCTGGCAGTCGCGTGAGCACTACGCATCGCAGGAGGAGATCCTGAACGTGGTCGGTGAGTTCCGCACACGGCGGATCCCGATTGACAATATCGTGCAAGACTGGTTCTACTGGCAGGAGGACAAGTGGGGCGACCATCAGTTCGATCCGGCTCGGTACCCCGACCCGGCAGGGATGCTCCGCACACTGCATAACGATCTCCACACACACATGATGATCTCCGTGTGGGCGAAATTCTATGTCGGGACGAAGAATTACGAGGCGTTCAAGGAAAACGGATGGCTGTACATGCGGAACGTCGAAGTCGGACAGCGCGATTGGGTCGGGCCGGGGTATGTTTCGACTTTTTATGACCCGTACGCTCCGGGGGCACGCGCACTCTTCTGGAAGCAAATCAACGATGCGCTGTTCAGCAAAGGGATCGATGCATGGTGGCTGGACTGCACCGAGCCGGATATCCAGTCCAACCTTTCAAGGAAAGAAACGATCCTGCGGCAGGGGCCGACCGCTCTGGGCTCTGCTTCGCGGTATCTGAATACGTTTTCCCTCATGCAGACGCGAGCCGTGTATGAAGGTCAGCGCGCGACAAGCCCGATGCAGCGCGTGTTCATCCTGACGCGTTCGGCTTTCGCGGGAACGCAAAGGTACGCAGCGGCGACGTGGAGCGGGGACATCGCCTCGCGATGGTACGACTTGAAGGCGCAGATATCCGGGGGCGCCAATTTCTGCCTGGCTGGCGTTCCCTACTGGACGATGGACGTCGGCGGGTTCGCCGTGGAGCCGCGCTATGAACATCCGACGGCCGCAGACATCGAAGAATGGCGCGAGCTGAATACCCGCTGGTATCAGTTCGGCGCTTTCTGCCCGCTCTTCCGCGTTCACGGTCAATTTCCGCGTCGCGAGATGTTCAACATCGCGCCGGAAGGCCATCCCGCGTACCAGTCCATGCTCAAGTATGACCAGCTCCGCTATCGCCTGATGCCGTACATCTATTCCCTCGCGGGAATGGTGACGCACGACGATTACACAATCCTTCGCGCGCTCGTCATGGATTTTGGTGATGACGCGAACGTTCTCGACATCAATGACCAATACATGTTCGGCCCTGCATTTTTAGTCAATCCTGTGACGGAGTACAAAGCCCGGGCGAGACAGGTCTATCTGCCGGGAAGCGGATGGTATCGGCTGCAGAACGGAACGTACCTTGAAGGAGGCCGTACTGTTCAGGCCGACGCGCCCTATGAGGACATGCCGGTCTTCGTACGGGAAGGATCGATTGTCCCGTGCGGACCTGACATCCAATACACGGGACAGAAGCCCGCGGATCCCATCCGGCTTTTCGTCTACACGGGAAAAGACGCAGCCTTTTCCCTCTACGAAGACGAAGGCATCAACTACAATTATGAACAGGGAATGTTTGCGACGATTCCGCTGTCCTATGACGAGCAATCCCATACACTGACCATCGGTGCACGGAAAGGCTCGTTCCCCGGGATGTTGCACCAGCGTACGTTTGAGATTGTCTGGGTCACGAAAGACCGGCCCGTGGGGCTTGACTTTTCGCGTCCTGCCGATGCCGTGATGCATTATGACGGTTCACCGGCATCGATCACCATGAGTGCGGTTCGCCGCTGATCTGGACACACACCACACCACTTCGAGCATGAGGAAGGACACTATTCATGAATGCCGAATCTCGCTTGCAGAAGTCCGGCCGCTTCTGGATCCCGTTGCTGATCGGACTGGTCGCCTTCTCGATGCACTACTCCATCGCCCAGACAGAGGGAAGGACGGTGCAGAAATTCGACAACGGCTGGCGGTTCACTCTGGGGGATGTCGCCGATGGTCAACTTCCCGGCTTTGACGATTCCCATTGGCGTCAACTGAATCTCCCCCACGATTGGAGTATTGAGGGGACCTTCAGCACTGACAACCCCGCGACGGTCGGCGGCGGAGCGCTTCCTGGAGGGATAGGGTGGTACAGGAAAGAGTTTACCGTTCCCGATGCGCAGAAGGACCGGCTGTTGTTCGTCGAGTTCGACGGCGTGTACAGAAACAGCCAGGTCTGGCTCAACGGGCACTTCCTCGGCGCACGGCCATACGGTTACAGCTCCTTCGAGTATGAATTGACACCCTATCTTCGATACGGCAACGCAAAGAACGTGATGGCGGTTCGCGTGGACAACTCTGAACAACCGAATTCCCGCTGGTACTCGGGCTCCGGGATCTATAGGAACGTCTGGCTGACGAGCACGGCACCGCTGCGGGTCGATCATTGGGGGACGTATGTCACAACCCCCACCGTCACCACCTCGTCGGCAACGGTCGCCATTCGGACCTCAGTACGCAATTCCTCGAACAGCGATCAGGCCTTCGTTCTCCGCACTGTCGTTCTCGATCCGACCGGGAAAGAAGTGGCCAGCACCGAAGCACAGCAGAAAATCGCTGATGCGGCAGTCTCTACGGTGGAGCAATTTCTGGTTGTCGCAATGCCCTCCTTGTGGTCGATCGAAGATCCCTCGATGTATCGAGCCGTGTCAACCGTTCTCCTGAACGGGAAAACCGTCGATCGATACGAAACGCCGTTCGGCGTTCGCACGTTTGAATTCACCCCGGACAAAGGGTTCTTTCTGAACGGGAAGCCGGTCAGGATCAAGGGGGTATGCGACCACCACGATCTCGGCTGTCTCGGCTCCGCCGTCAACTATCGCGCGATCGAACGGCAGGTCCAGCTTCTCAAAGGAATGGGGGTGAATGCCATTCGTACTTCTCACAATCCTCCTGCACCGGAACTTCTGGAGGTCTGCGATCGGTTGGGCGTCCTTGTGATGGACGAAGCGTTCGATATGTGGAAGTTGGCAAAGACAAAATACGACTACGCAAACAACTGGGATGAATGGCATGGGCGGGACATCAGCGACATGGTGTTGCGCGACCGGAACCACCCGAGCGTGATCATCTGGAGCATCGGGAACGAGGTCCGCGAACAGTGGGATCACAAAGATACCCTTGGCATCCACATCGCACGGGAGCTGGCCGGCATCGTTCGATCACTCGATCCCACACGGGTGATCACCGCCGCATGCAACGATCCCGACACCATGAACACGCTCTTTCGCTCCGGCGCGCTTGACCTGATCGGCCAGAATTACAGTATCGGCACCTATCCTGACTTCCCGCAGAGATTCCCGGGGAAGAAATTCATCGCCACCGAAACGACATCGGCCCTGGAGACACGCGGCCACTATGACATGCCGTCGGACAGCATCAGGCGTTGGCCGATCCAGTGGGACAAGCCGTGGCACGAGGGCAACCCCGACCACTCGTGCTCGGCATATGACAACTGCAGCGCGCCGTGGGGATCGACCCATGAAGAGACATGGAAGATCATAAAGAAATACGACTTCCTGTCCGGGATGTTCATCTGGACCGGCTTCGATTATCTGGGCGAACCGACACCGTATGATTGGCCGTCGCGGAGTTCCTACTTCGGGATCATCGATCTCGCAGGGTTCCCGAAAGATTCCTACTACATGTATCAGAGCGAGTGGACCACGAAGCCCATGCTCCACCTGTTCCCTCATTGGAATTGGAAACCGGGTCAGACCATCGATGCGTGGGTCTATACGAACTGTGACGAAGTCGAGCTCTTTCTGAACGGGAAGTCCATGGGGACGAAACACAAGGTGGGAGATGAACTGCATCTGATGTGGCGGCTCACTTATGAACCGGGAACGCTGAAAGCCGTCGCGAGAACCGCCGGAAAGGAAGTCCTCGTGCGGGAAGTAAGAACCGCGGGTCCGGCGGCGGCGATTGTGCTGGAGGCGGATCGCAGTCGTCTCACTGCAGACGGCGACGACCTCTCCTTTGTCACGGCGAAAGTGGTGGACGGAAAAGGTACGCTCGTCCCGGATGCGGACAACCTTATCCGATTCGCCATTGCAGGTCCGGGGACGATTGATGGCGTGGACAACGGATTGGAAACGAGTCTCGAACCCATGAAGGCGAGCGAACACAAGGCGTTCAACGGACTCTGTCTGGCGGTCGTTCGTTCCAAAGACGCGCCGGGCGAGATCACGTTGACCGCGAAGGCGGATGGATTGAAGGACGGTACGATCAGGATACAAACGAAACGCTAAGATACGAGAGAGTAGGCGGTAGGCAGTAAGGAGTAAGGAGAAAGATGGTGACAGTCGTTTTCTGCTTACTGCATACTCCCTACTGCCTACTCCCGATGATTTTTCACCGACGATCCATCGCGCTGCTAAAGTAGCCGGTGACAAACACGATCGGTGCGTTCCAGTTGATGCAGATCTCATTCGACGCGTAACTCCGATCGTCGTCCACGTAGCACTGCGCCGGCGGGGTGCCGGAGGGGAATTCCTTCTGCAACACCGAATCCGCGCGCCAGCTGTTTGGACCACCCGCGACGAGGCCGGGCACGGGCGCGTCGATCCCGTCTGCTGCGGAAGGCCGGTGATGGATATGCATCGCCGCGTGCGCCCCGACTCCCGTGAGGAAGGAGATCGATTTGCAGTTGCATCCCAGGATGTAGTTCAACTGCTCGAGTGCTGTTGCCACGAAAGATCGGTCGTTCGTCAGCTCGTTTCCGACGATCAGGACGACGGCGTTGTTGAGCACGATTCCGTTGCTCCCCCAGACATAGTCCTGTGTTCGCAATGTCACGTTCAATCCGTCTTCGGAAGCCCGGTGCACGAGCGACGAACACAAGGTTACCATGCGGGAGCGGAGGTCTGCGCGCGCTGAACTGTCGGAGGCGTTCTGCTTCCCCACCAGGTACTCAATCCCCGCCATCGTCTGCACGTTCGGCCACGACATCGCACTCGCAAAGACGCCGGACTTCGAGTAGTGATTGAGAAAGTAGTCGTTGTATGTCCTTTCGCCAGTCGTCTCGAAGAGTTCGACCGCGGCCCACAATCGTTCGTCCATGTCGTTCCAATCCCCATATCCTCCCGTCCATGTTCCCGGCGGATTCTGAAAGCCCATCGGGGGCACAAGCATGGGATGAAGCTCCAGGTACTTCCAGGCGGTTTTCGCTGCGACCAGGCAACGCCTGGCAAATGCTGGATCACGTCCCTTGAAGATTCGTGCGGCCTGTGCCGAAACAGCGGCGAAGTCACCCGTGGCGGCTGAAGACTTCTGGTAGATGAATCGCGTCGAAGTGTCCCGCTCCGGCATTTCGAACCCGTCGAACTTCTCCGTCGTCACTTTGAAGTACTCGCCTCCGTCCACGGTATCCTGCATTTCCAGTAGCCAGTCGAGCTCGTAGCGGGCTTCGTCGAGAATGTCCGGGACGCCGTTGCCGCTTTCAGGAATGTTCAGATCGTCCTGCGAAAATCTCCCCGGGAACATTTCGTAGGCCATCAAGAGTGTGCCAACGGTAATCCCCGCGTTGACAACGTACTTGCCGTAATCTCCGGCATCATGCCAGCCGCCGCCGCTCGCGGAAAATCCCGTCTTCCCTGTCGAGGCATGGAACATTGCATCGTGCGAATGGCAGACCGGGTGGGCATACACGCCAGCGTACTTCGGAAGAAGTGCCAGACCGCACCGCTGGTAATAGTACCCCTTCAACGATGCCCGATATGCCCCTTCAAGTGCATTGTCGGCAACCGCAAATGGCACAGAAGTGTCCCCCGGAATCGAGACCATTCGATATCTTCCCGGCGCGCGCAATGCGCTGAAGTCGGCCTTCGATGTCCGTAGCCCCGTCGCAGGGTCCGTTGCGGACGTCAGCGACACCGGTCCTGAGAAGGCGATCGTTCCACCGTGATCCGTTATGACGCGGAAACTGTCGACCTTCCCGACGACATAGGCCTCCTTGCGCTGGTCGAGGAGGTATCCCGCCTGATTGACAAGAACGTATTGCGCCCGAGCAGCGCCGAGAAAAGTTACGATGAGGAGCAACAGGACAATAGATCTTCGCCTGGCCGTGGTCATGGGTTCCTTGTGATTCGTGAACAAATGACATCCTATTGCAGCTTGTAGATAGCGAACGATGTCCCCGGGGTTTGGATTGTCATGTTGTCCCCGTGGCGTTTGACGTCCAGTTCGCGTCCCGCAAGCAGAAGGCGTTTCTCGACATTCGCATTCAGCGAGAACTCCGCCGTCGCGGCGGAGCGCGAAGGATTAAGTACGACAAGGACCACAGCTGACCCCTTGGCACGCGCATAGACAAAGGGATACTTCCCCTGCACGGCGTAGAGAGGCACGAATTCCGCGTACCCTGCAAGGGCGGCTTCCGAGCGTCGCAATGCGATGAGGCGGCGTGTGCGATTCAGGAGCGACGTGGGGTCGGTTTCCTGCGCGGCTACCGAGGGAGCGTCTCCGGCGGGATCGACGGGAAGATAGAGCTTCGCTTCAGGAGCTGAAGAGAACCCGAGGTTCTTCCCGGGAGCCCATTGCATCGGCGTTCTGGCGCCGTTGCGCGGACGATAGGCGCCTTCGACCTGCGGCCATTCTTCCGGCATCTGGCGCATGCCGATCTCGTTGCCATAGTAGATGAACGGCACACCGGGCATCGTGAGCCCGAAGGCGTAAATGATCTCGAGATCGTCATCGCTCCTGCGGTTCCCCAATCGTGCGTTGTCGTGATTGCCCAGCGGAAGGGAAATATATCCCTTCCCCTTCGTTGCCTGGAGTTGTTCCATGAATTTCGAAAGGAAGAACGTGATATCGCCCTTCCCCTCTTCATCGAAATAACTGTGCCCTTCCGAATACCCGTTCAGAATCCTCCATGACTCCTTCTGAAAAAGATCGTTGTACCCCTGAAACCAGTGGAAGAAATCGGCGTGAAAGCAGCCGTCGAGGGCGGATTTCGGGTCGGACCATTCGGAAACGATGAACGCTTCAGGGTATTCCTTATTCAGGATCGCACGGATCTCCCGCCAGAACTTCTTGGTCTCATCGTCGTGAACGGAATAGAACTGCTGGTTGCCTTCGACGCCGGAGGCCTTCACCAGAGCGCCCGCCATATCAGCGCGGAAACCATCGGCACCCATGTCCATCCAATAGCGGAAGACCCGCTTCATCTCTTCCCGCATGGCGAGGACGTCGGGATGGTCCACCGGGAGTTGCCAATGCTGGTGGGGGTCCGGAGCTGCGAATCCATAATTGAGGGCAGGTTCGCTATAGTAGAAATTCTGCATGTATTGCCCGTTGCGTGATCCGAGTCCTTTTATGAAGGCTCCTCGATAGCGTTCCGGTGGATCCACCCAGACGTTGTCCGTCCAGATATACCAATTTGAGTGAGTGTTCTTTTGCTGGCGGGCGGAGTCCTTGAACCAGGGATGTTCGATGGACGTATAGCTTGCGACAAAATCAAAAAGGACCTTTAAGCCGCGTTTGTGGGCTTCACGAAACAGGGTTCGGGCGTCGTCATTGGTCCCGTAGCGCGGATCAACGGCAAAGTAATCGGAAATATCATATCCCCCATCACCGAATGGAGAGCGGAAGAAGGGGTTGAGCCAGATCGCATCGACTCCCAGACTTTTGACGTAGTCCAGCTTTTTCGTGATGCCAGGCAGGTCTCCGATCCCATCACCGTTCGAATCAAAGAAGGTCTGCGGATAGATCTGATAGAAGACCGCTCCGTGCACCCATGCGGGGCAGTCATGCGGAATCTCACATTCTCCGGAAATCTTCCCTGGACCTGACGCGGGCAGAGTACTCTGCGATGATACATTGCGTTCGATCCAATCGGCCGAAGCGGCGTCATCCGTGCCGAAGAATCGCCCTCGGTGAAGGACCACCGGGGTGACCAGAGAAGAAAGGGCGCCAAGGAATGAGCGTCGGTCAAGTTGGAGTCGTTTCATGGGAGTCGCCGTTTTGTCTGTGAGACGCAGAAGAGCGCCGTGAGCGCATCATGAAGGAGTGGACCGATGGAATCTGGCAGATTTGCCGACATAATGCAAGAGCACGGCGTCTTCAACGCGAGAACACATCGCCGAGCAATGTTCCTGCGGCGGTTCGATGCGGCGTTTCTTGACTTTGAAGAAGCAGCGACATAGATTTGAAATGCATTTGAAACATTTGAAACAATCAGATGCACCCTTACGGGGATCTGCCAGTGAAGAAAGCAACGATCGCTGATGTCGCTCGGCTTGCGGAGGTGTCCATAGGAACCGTCTCCGCGGTCATCAACGAGAAGAACAGCGTGAAGCTGGAAACGCGCAACGTGGTGCTTGAGGCGATCAGAGAGTTAAACTATCGGCCTCAGGGAAACGCACGCACGCTGAAGAACAAGCAGACGGGGCGTGGCAGCATCGGACTTCTTGTCCGCGAGTTGGACAATCCCTTCTATACCGCGGTGGCTTCCGGCGTGCGTCAATACGCTCACTCCAAGGGATATGTCGTCGTCATCGCAAGCTCGGAAGGCGATCACCAATACGAGGAGGAGATCACCAGCAATTTCGCGCACTCGGACAGAAGGGGCGCGATCATCGCCCCGGTGTTGGAGGGGACAGCGGAGATCGAGCATCTGTTCAGGTTGAAATTGATCAATTTCCCGTTCGTGCTGCTGGAGAACGTGAAGGGGATTCAGGCGAATGTCGTGAGCATCGACAACATCAAGGCGATGAGAAAGGCGATGAAGTACCTCATCGACAGCGGGCATTCGCGCATCGTCCACTTCGCCGGCCCTGCGCATGCGTCGCACACCTTCGAGAGAATCGACGGCTTCCGGCGCGCCTATAGTGAATCGCACTTCATCTTCAACAGCGACATGATCGTTCCCGCCGGCGCACATCTGGAGAACGGCTACCAGAAGTGCATAGAATATTTTCAGAAACGTCGCAAAGAAGAGTATCCGACAGCCATTGTCTGCTATAACGATCAGATCGCTCTCGGTGTCATGGCGGCGCTGACCGAGTTGAACCTCAAGGTCCCGGACGACATTTCGGTGGTCGGCAACGATGACATCCCTCTGTCGCGGTATATTCCGACCCAGCTCACGACGGTGCATGCCCCGATGTTTGAGCTGGGCGTAAAAGCCGCGGAGATTCTCCTGAACAATATTGAAGCGCCGAAGCCGTTCCCCATTCAGAAGGTCGTCCTGGACGCGGAGTTTATCCTTCGTGAATCGACGCGGGCGCTCAGAACCCCCGGGGAAGGGAGGGCATTGGAGGACCCGAGGAGGACACTGGAGAAAATCGGCGGTGGGTCGGCCGCCTGACCCGACGGTTTTTCATTGAACAAACCGGTTCATTCAGACGGCGGAGGGACAGAGTTTCTAGGCAAAGGATGTGGAATCGACTGTTTTTTTCAGCAACATCCTTCCCTCTGCTCAAAAAATTGAAATTACCACTTGACTTTTTGAAATACCCCGGTATATTTCAATCGTTTCAATCTCCCACAGTTCGGATTGAAGCGACGTTTCCATCTTGCAGGTTCCATTACCAACGATGGTTGTTCTGTTGTAGCATCGCGAGCATTTCTGGGTCGTAGGGCAAGCGGTGTTCTTTCCATTCGTGTTGAATCCCCACACTCGCGTCCGGTTGTAGCTATGAGCACTTGGGCGCAGTACGCTTCTTGCTACTCCCCGTTCAAGCGCCGAAGCTTCTACACCAGCGTTGGGCCTGACCACGTCGGCCCAAGTCAGATGTACCTCATCATGCTCCTGAAATACGTATCGTTCTCCCCAGAGGCGACGCGGCGATCCGCGGTTGGCAAGCGTTTGACAATGTTAAGCGTTCGTCAACGCTGATCGCACACTGCCGAGTGGTACGGGACAATACTCACACTGAGTTCTCCCCCGATCCTTGGCGAACCGAAGAAACCAGCATGCTTCTGTAAAAGGAGTTCCGGACCCAAACACCTGAGC
>DATJPR010000218.1:0-16943 GCA_035506295.1 Bacteroidota bacterium
AACACCCCCGGGATGGCCTTCTGCAGGTCGCTGATCAATGACGTCATATCGCGTTTGAACTGCGCGGCTTGACCGGACGGGAGGCTGATCATCCATGGTGAATCGGCATCATGGAAGTTGTGAACGTAGCAAATGTCGTGCAGGGCGGCCGACGCGGCTTCGTACTCATGGAGCATTTTCTTGATCGTCGTCATCCTGCCGGTGCCCGACACGCCGGTCACAAAAATATTGTATCCCGCGTGATTCACTTCCAGGCCGAGCCGGAGCGCACGCAATGCCCGGTCCTGGCCGATGATCGCGTTGTTGGCGGGGGCATCGGCTCTCTGCTCCAGGCCGGGCTGGTCGGGCGGACATTTCCAGCGCAGGTGTTCGACGGGAACGAGGAAGGATGAGATCGAAGATGTACTGGAGTGTTTCCGGCGTGAACGTTGGGGCGCCGGTCGTTTCGGTCGGGATCGACGTTTCATGGAGAAATCATCCTGTGGGGGAATCGATCAGTGTTTAGTACTCTTTCCGGTGTGCATGCAGGTTCAGGAGAATCCCCATGATGCACAATGTCGTGATGACAAACGAGCCACCGTAGCTGAGAAAGGGCAGGGGGACGCCGACGACGGGCATCAGTCCGACAGCCATCCCGAGATTGATGAGCATGTGCGCAGCGAGAATGCCCGTCACCCCAATGGCGAGAATGCTGCTGTACCGGTTCTTCACGATCGAAGCGATCGAAACGCCGCGCGCAAGGAGCCACATGGAGAGCCCGATGACGCTCACTGCTCCGACGAAGCCGAACTCCTCGCCGGGAACACAGAAGATGAAATCCGTCCACTGCTCGGGGATGAAATTCAATTGTGTCTGCGTTCCCTTCAGGTAACCCTTGCCGAAGGGACCGCCGGAACCGATGGCGACCTTCGATTGCAGGATGTTGTATCCGGCGCCCAGAGGATCGGCGTTCGGATTCAGGAACGTGTAGATCCGTTTCTGTTGATAGGGCTTCAAGCCGTCATAGACAAATTGCACGGAGATGCCGAGGAGCACCGTAAGGGAAAACACCACCGCGGCAACGAGGTTGTGATCGCGCGTCAGAAACAGCAGCACGCCGACGACGACGATGGTGACAAGAAACCACGACGTTCCGAGCAACGCGGCCACGGAGACGACGATCGGTCCGATGATCGAGAGCAGCGTGAACCTCGACGCGCCGGCCCAGTACAACACCGGGAAGAACAATCCGCCGAAAATCACCGCGGTGCCGAAATCGGGCTGGAGCATGATGAGGAGCATGGGTGCGGCAACGATCCCCGTCGCGAACGTGAGGTTGCGCAGGTTCTTGAGGGAGACATCAGAACGGGAAAGGTATTGGGCGAGGGCCATCGCCGTCGAGATCTTCGCGAACTCCGCCGGCTGAAGCCGGAAGACGCCCAGATTGAACCAGCTCGTCGACCCGGAAACGGTCCTTCCGATGAGCAGCACGGAAAGGAGAAGCGCAAGGGAACCGAAATATGCAGGGAAGGAAATGAACTGGATGAACCGGAGCGGCGTCGCCCAGAGCGCCATCATCACCACGATGCCCAGCGCCATCCAGATGACCTGTTTGGCGTAGACGGTCGGCATATGCGCGTCGAACACGGCGCTATAGACGGAGGCAAGCCCGATCACCGCCAGCAGGAGTGTGATGGCCAGGAGTCGAAGATCGATCCGTTCATTCAGATAGCTGAACATGACGCAACCTCAGTGGTGCAATTCCACATTGAGCTCCTCGGGCTGCGGGGTTTGTGCGATGGTCCGCGGCGCCTGATGCGGAGGCGCAACGTTGCGGATCAGTTTTCCGAAGAGATACCGCTCCATGCACATGCCCGCGACCGGTGCGGCTGCCGTGCCGCCAAAGCCGGCGTTTTCAATCAGTACGCAGATGGCGATGCGAGGATGGTCGTAGGGTGCGAAGCCGACGAACCAGGCATGGTCTTTCCCGTGTGGATTCTGCGCGGTGCCGGTTTTCCCGGCAACCTCGATGCCTTGAATTCGCGCCGCACCGCCCGTCCCCCCCGGCTCCATCACCGCGCGCCGCATCCCTTCACGGACGATTGCCCAGCTTTCAGGACGAATCTGAATGACCCGTGTCGGGAACGAGAGCGTGTCGGTATGTCCCGTCGCCTTATCCACCGTTGCGAACACCGTGTGTGGCTCATGGTACTGCCCCTCGTTCGCGAGCACCATTGCGTACAACGCCATCTGCAGGGGCGTTACTCCGACTTCGCCCTGTCCGATCCCGAGGCTCGGAAGAAACCCCTTCGTCCATCCGCGCGGTCCATATCGCTTGTCCATGTATTCCGTCGTCGGAAGAAGGCCGGGGTTTTCTTCGTTGATATCCAGTCCGGTCAGGTGTCCGAACCCGAGCCGCGCTCCCATTGCCGCCCACCGGTCGAGGCCGACCTTGAGCATCAATTGATAAAAGTACACGTTGCACGAAACCTTGAGGGCGTTCACCATGTCCACCGAGCCGTGGACGTGCAGGTCCTTGAACACCTTGTTCCCGAAGGGGAATGCGCCGGTGCAGGTGATACGCCACGATGGCGACACAACATTGTCTTCCAGGGCTGCAAGAGCCAGAAGCATTTTGAAGGTCGATCCCGGCGGATAACGTGAAAGCGTCGCACGATTGAACAGGGGATGCGCGGGATCATCGCTGAGGTTGCGCCAGGTCTTCGGGCTGATCACGCCGCTGAACAGGTTAAGATCATAGTCGGGAGAGCTGACCATCGCGAGGATGCCGCCGTTGTCCGGGTCGACGGCAACGACCGAGCCGCGCTTGTCGACCATCAACGATTCTGCAAACGCCTGGAACCCGCCATCAAGCGTCAGGAGGAGGTCTTTGCCCGCCACGGCGGGAATGTCGCTCCGGCCGTTGTCGAACTGACCCACGATCTGCCCGCGGACGTTGACGGTGCTGAGCTCCGCGCCTTTCTCGCCGCGCAGGACGCTTTCGTATTCTGATTCGAGGCCGGCGGACCCGATGACGTCGCCGGGTGCATATTCATCACTCATGACTTTCAGCTGGCTCTCGGAAATCTCTTTCGCGTAGCCAAGCAGGTGCGACGCCTTCGCAATCGTGGGATAGTCTCGTTTGGACTCGACGACATAGTCCACGCCCGAGAGCAGAGCACGGTGCTCCTCGATAGTGGAGAGCATGCGGAAGTCGATGTCGCGACGGATCTTCACGGGCTGGAACCGGGAGATCTGTTCCCCTTTCTTCAACCTGTCGATGATGAAGTCCGGTTCGAGACCGAGGATGGAAGAGAGATAGGGGATTTCGCCGCGGTTGAACTCATACGGCATGATGGTGACGGTGAAGGCGGGACGGTTGTCGACGATCAGGAGACGGTTCCTATCGTACATGTTGCCACGAACGGGGTCATGCGGGATCGTTCTGATGCTGTTCTCGTCCGACTTCTTGCCGTATTCCACACGGTAGATCATCTGCAGCTGGAACAGTCGCCCGACGAAGAGGAGAAAGATCAGGCCCACCACCACATGTAGCGTGCGGCGTTTGGCATAGACCTGAATGTCGTCCTGCAGCGTCATATCAGCACCCGCGCTCTTCGTGCGAACACCATCATCGGGATGAGCGAGAGGGCGACCGTGTAGCCGGTCGACGGGATGCCGTACACGACGACGGCATTGCTCATCGTGATGTCGGAACCCTGGAGGTAAATGGCAAAGTAGACGAGGTTATGCACCACGGCGGCGATCGCCGTAAACAAGGGGAACTGGTAACCCCCCAACGCCGGCAACACGCGGTTGTCGTCGTGGAAAAACCCCGCGACGAACCCCGCGATGGTTTTGGACAGCGCCGCCAGGCCGAGCATCCCGTCATGACCGCTGAGAAGGTCCATCGCAAGCCCGAGGCAGAAGCCGGCGGTGACGGCGGTCGCCTGTCCTTCGACAAGGGCGAGCGCGACGATCCAGATCAGCAGGAGATCGGGGACGATGGTCTCAATCGCCATGAAGCGGACCACGGTGGTCTGCAAGACGATGAGACCTAGGGAAATGAAACAATATCGTACAACGAGGCGCATAACGTGCCGGTGATGTTACAGATGGTCTTCAACAGTCCTGGCTTCGACGGAGATTCTACTCGAGTCGATCGGGGAGCTGACGATGAATACTTCTTCCAGCCGGGTGAAATCGACGCCGGGCGCGATATCGATCACCTGAAAAAGCGATCCGGGCAGGAGCCGTGTGGAAGCCACGACGCCGATGGCGATGCCTTCCGGATAGACCGTGCTGTATCCCGACGTAACGATGACGTCGCCCTCCTTCACGTCCATCGTCTTGACGACATCGGAGAACTGGAGCGTCGGCCCTCCCTGCCACTGGACAATGCCGTCGACACGGCTCCGCTGGTCCTTCGCGCTCACGCGCAAGTCCTTGTTCAGGAGGATTTGCCCGACGGAGTATCCCGAGCTCGTGGCGACGATCTTGCCCACAAGGCCGTCCGGCGAAACGATGGGGGCGTTCAGGCGCACGCCGTCGTGGTTGCCGATGTCGAGGGTGACGGTGTTGCGGAGGAGCTGGAGTGTTTTGCCGACGACGTCGGCGGCCAGGAGCCGGCCCTTGCTCTTCTGCTTGAGGTCGATCATCGCGCGGAGCCGGATGTTCTCGAGGCGTGCTTCGCGCAGTCGGTTGACCTCATCGGAGAGATTCATGTTCTCCTCCACGAGGGCCTTGTTCTCGCGGCGGAGATTGAAATAGTCCGGAATGAAGGTGAACGAATCCTGAAGAAAACCGACGGTCAGCACGGCGGCGGAACGCAGGGCGCTCATCTGCTGCCCATCGTTCGTGGCCAGAAGAGCGAGGGAAATGCCGGTGAAGAATGCGAACAGGAGGTACTCTTTAAACGCGACGACCATTTCGTACAGCTTCTTCATCATAGCGTGCTCAGTACCGTCGGCTCTTCAAGAGGACCTTGGAATATCGGTTGAGGTTTTCGAGGATCTTTCCTGTCCCGCGCACCACTGCGGTCAATGGATCTTCCGAGACGTGGACCGGAAGATTGGTCTCGAGGCGAAGGCGTTCATCGAGCCCCTTCAGCAACGCACCGCCGCCGCTCAGCATGATGCCGCGGTCGAGGATGTCGGCCGCGAGCTCGGGAGGGGTCCGTTCGAGCGTGAGTTTCACGGAATCGACGATTTGCGTCACGGCTTCGCTGAGCGACTCGCGGATCTCGGCCGAGCTGGCTTCGGTGGTCTTGGGAATCCCGTTGACCAGGTCGCGCCCCTTGACGCGGATCGTCACCTCTTCCTTGAGAGGCATCGCGGAGCCGACTTCGCACTTGATCGCTTCCGCGGTGCGCTCGCCGATCAGAATGTTGTGGTTCTTCTTGAAGAACTGCACAATCGCGTTGTTCATCTCGTCGCCGGCAATACGGACCGACTCTTCGTTGACGATCCCGGAGAGCGCGATGACGGCAATTTCGGTCGTGCCGCCGCCGATGTCGACGATCATGTTGCCCACGGGCGCTTCGACATCCAGCCCCACGCCGATGGCGGCCGCCATGGGTTCCGCGATCAGGTGTACTTCCTTTGCGCCGGCATGTTCGGCGGAGTCGCGCACCGCGCGCTTCTCGACTTCGGTGACCCCGCTCGGCACGCACACGACGATGCGACGGCTGGGCATCCAGTTCGCGTGGATCTTCCGGATGAATTCGCGCAGCATCCCCTCGGCAATCTCGAAGTCGGCAATGACGCCGTCCTTCATCGGCCTGATCGTGCGGATGTCCCGGTGCGTGCGGCCGAGCATTTCCTGGGCTTCCTTCCCGATCGCGACGATCTTCTTCGTGTTCCGGTCGAACGCGACGATGGAAGGTTCATTGAGCACAATGCCCTTCCCCTTCATGTAGATCAAGGTGTTCGCAGTGCCCAGGTCGATGGCAAGATCGGCCGAGAAGACGGAAAAGAGGCCCATAGAGTCTTTGCGATTAAGGGAAGGATCCTATCGTCAGGATCGGTTCCTAGTGTCTGAAATGGCGTGTTCCGGTAAACACCATGGCGATGCCGTGGTCATCCGCGGCGGCGATCACTTCCGGATCGCGAATCGATCCGCCGGGCTGAATCACGGCCGTTGCCCCCGCCTTGATTGCCTCGATCACGCCGTCGGCAAAGGGAAAATACGCATCGGAGGCCATCACCGATCCCTGGAGGGATAGCCCTGCAACCGCGGCCTTTTGCACGGCGATCCTCGAGGAGTCGACGCGCGACATCTGCCCGGCGCCGATCCCCAGGGTCCGGTGGGCCGACGCATACACGATCGCGTTCGACTTCACGTGCTTTGCCACGATCCAGGCGAAATTCATTGCGGCAAGTTCGTCCGCCGTGGGCGCCCGCTTCGATACCACGCGGCGCTCTTCGTCTTCGGCGCGCTTGACGTCGGCGTCCTGGACCAGATAACCGCCAGGCACGCTGCGCATCGTCGGACCCTTGAGCGCGTCCCGGAACGACGCGTGCATCACCATCAGGCGACGGTCTTTCTTCTTGCGGAGGAACTCCAGGACGGGCTCCGGAAACGCCGGGCTTATGATGACTTCGGTGAACAACTTGTTGATGTGCTCCGCGGTCTCGGCATCGAGCGCGCGGTTCGTCGCCACGATGCCGCCGAAGGCCGAAGAGGGATCGGTGGCCAGCGCCTGTTCATATGCCTCGCAGAGCGACGCGGCAGTGCTCACACCGCAGGGGTTCGTGTGTTTGATGATCGCGACGGCGGGTTCCTGAAATTCCGCGATCAATGCCGCGGCCGCGCTGATGTCGAGGATATTGTTGTAGGAGAGCTCCTTGCCGTGCAGATGTTCAAAGTGATGCGTGAATTCCCCGTACAGAGACGCAGACTGATGAGGATTTTCGCCGTACCGCAACGGGAGATCGAGCGAAGCCTGAAGTGTCAGTCCTCTTGCGGGCGTGTCGTGCTTGGCCCGTTGGGAGAGATAGCGTGCGATCGCGGAATCGTATGCGGCGGTTGCGTGGAACACTTCGCAGGCAAGCCGGTAACAGGTTTCTTCCGACAGACATCCGCCGTGCGCGCGGAGCTCTTCAGCGACGGATGCATACTGCGAGGGATTGCTGAGCACGGCACGGTGCCGGTGATTCTTGGCCGCCGAGCGCAACATGGCCGGCCCGCCGATGTCAATGTTTTCGATCGCTTCTTCCAGACTCACGCCTTCACGGGCGATCGTCTGCTCGAACGGATACAAGTTGACGACCACCATGTCTATTGGCTGAATGCCGAGCTCTTGCATTTGACGCTGGTGCTGTGCGTTGGAGTTGACGCCGAGCAGTCCGCCGTGAATCTTCGGGTGGAGCGTCTTCACTCTGCCGTCGAGAATTTCCGGGAAGCCGGTGACGTCGGAGACCTGTTTCACGGGAATGCCCGCCGCCGCGAGGGTGGACGCAGTTCCTCCCGTCGAAAGAATTTCCACTCCTCCGGATGCGAGCGCTCGGGCAAAGTCCAGCAGACCGTGTTTGTCGGAGACGCTGATGAGTGCGCGGCGAATCTGGATCACGACGGGGTCCCTTTGTTCATGGACGCGGCGAGCCGGGCGATCGCCTCGGGCAGTATTCGATGTTCAACAGACAGCACACGTTCCGCAAGCGTCGCGGGAGTGTCGTCGCTTCTCACCGGGATGCGTTCTTGCAGAAGAATTTTCCCGTGGTCGTACTGCTCATCTACGACGTGCACGGTCGCGCCCGATTCCCGGTCGCCCGAGTGAATCACGGCTTCGTGGACGTGCATCCCGTACATCCCATCACCCCCATATTTCGGAAGGAGCGCCGGATGGATGTTGATGATCCGGTTCCGATACGCTTCCACCAGCCTCGCAGGTATGCGTTTCATGAACCCGGCAAGAACGATCACATCGATCGCGTGACTCCGGAGCAGGTTCAATAACGCTTCCGTGTAGTGTTCTTCCGAGGGGAACTGCTTCTGACTGAAGTGAACGGCAGGTATGGCGTTTGCCCGGGCGATGTCCAGGATCCCCGAACTTGAGTTGTTGCTCATCACCAGTGAGATCGTGACTCCTTCAAGCCCCCCCTCCTCCTTTGCCTTCAGGATCGCCTGGAAATTTGAACCCCGTCCGGAGCCGAACACGGCAACATTCACGGTAGGTCCCGTACTGCTTTCGAGTGAAAGGAATACAATAAAGTAAGATAATAGCGAACGAAATTCAAGAAATGCGAGAGAAACGGCGAAACTTCAACAGGATTGGCTCTCGACACTCGATCAGCCGTCCCGGCCGTTTGCGACAACGGGCTCGAGGAACGTGAGCGACGATGTCTCTGCATCAAGCTCGGCAAGGATGCCGATGGGGAGGGTGAGGGAATTCGGGACATGGCCGATCCGACATCCGGAAACGAAGGGAACGGAGAGCTTCTCTGAGAGCGAACGAAGGACATCGTCTACACTGAGCGATGGCTGCGTGGGATCCTTGGGGGCACAGTCGGTGAACTGGCCGGCCAGGATGCCTGCGACGCCGCCAAGGACGCCGGCCTGGAGAAGCTGCGTGATCATCCGATCGACGCGGTACGGCTCTTCTCCGATTTCCTCGATAAAGAAGAGACTGCCTGTGAATTCTGGAAGGTATGGGGTTCCAGCCATCGCCGCGAGGAGCGAGAGATTCCCCCCGAGCAGACGGCCTCTCGCAAACCCCGGACGAAGCACGCGCCGTGCGCCGGCGTCCGCCACCGCGAACGAGGGAGCTGTCTTTCTCCCGAAAACGGTGTCCCAGAAGAGCTCTTCCATGGCCGGGTCGGGGTCGACCGCGAACTCGACAGCCGCCATGGGACCGTGAAATGTCAACAGGGATGACCTGGCGTAAATCGAGAGAAGGAGAGCGGTGATGTCGCTGTACCCGACGAGGATCTTCGGATGGCGGCGGAGAAGATCGAAGTCAAGGAGCGGAAGGATGCGTGTTGCGCCATAGCCGCCTCTGAGGGCAAACACCGCCTTCACTTCCGGATCGCGGAACATCTCGTGAAGATCGTCCGCGCGTTCCTGATCGGCGCCGGCGAGATAGCCGTAGACACTCCGGACATGAGAAGCGAGTTTGACCCGGAGGCCGTTGCGCTCGAGGTAGCGCACGCCGGCGTCGATCCTGGAAGTATCCCGAACCGGGCTCGCGGGCGTCACCAGGCCAACGACATCGCGAGGTCGAAGGCGCTGGGGAATAATCATAGCGCACATAGGCAGCCAGAAACCTGAGGACTCACAAGAAACGTGCAACGAGGGATCGAAGCCGAGAACACCCTGTTGCGGCGGGTAGGCCTGCCCCAGGGGCTTACGGAAGCGATCGAAGAGAAACTCAAAACGGAGCAGGAGAGCCAGCGGAGTCTCAGAATACGAAGATCGCCGGTGTCAGCGCCGGCAGAGACGGACTGCCGAGTATCCTCGACACGATGTGAGAACTCGGCTAGTTCGACTGGTCCTCTCTCGTTAATCCTTCCTCCCGGATGCGATCCGCGTCGATGATCTTCACCAGGGGACGCTCGCGTTTCTTCTTGCCGACGACCTGCATGTTGATGGCGATCATGCTGTTCTCGCGGCTCTCGGATTTGGCGAGCTCGAACTCGAAGATGATCGATCGGCTGGGGAGATCCTCCGGCTCGACGTCGGGAGGCAGTTGAGAATCGTGAAAGAACACGCTGAAGTACGGCGATTCGGATTCGCGGGCGTCGATACGCCACAGCGCAGGCGAAAGGCACTTGATGAATCGAAGAAAACCGTAGCCTTTCTCCAGGTGGCTGTAGCAGACTCCGCGAACGCGGGAACCGAGATCGCCCCACCGCGTCCCGGTTTTCGGCGGGGAGGTGGGAAGGAGATCCGGGATCAGATAGCCGGAAAGGAAAAGGTCGGCTTCCGTGCGCAACGACTGCGGGACGTTATCGAAGGCGACGACTTCAACGCGTGAGCCCTGGTTCTGGGCGAGCGTGATCACCCGGTCGAACTCAGGATCCGCCGTCGCGAGGACGACGCGGTCCAGCGACTTCGCCTGAAGCACAACGTCCAGGGCCATGTCCATTTCGGTGCTCGCCTTCGCAAACCGGCTTCCCCATTCATCCGTGTGCCACTTCAGATTCTTCTGGATGACTTTGTAACCGAAATCCCTGAGAAGCGAATAGAATCCCATCTGACCTTCGCCGTAGGTCGGTTCGTCGTCCGCGCGGTCCTGATCGAACATCACGTAGGCATTGAGTCTGACCGGCTCGGCGTCTCCACGGCAGGCGAAATCACGCAGGACATTGTACTGCATGCCATAACCGCCGTTCCGGGAGATGTTCATCGTATCAACATAAACTCCGACGCGAGTCTTTCCGATCGACATGATGGTGTTCTCCGGTGTCTGGTGTACGTGGAAAAATGGTCACCGAATTGATTCCACGACAATGTAGGATGCAATTGAACGAAGGTCAATGGGGTCGAACCAGCCGGTTGATTTCCTGTCTGATCATTGGTATCATAGATGCCCGCCTCCGGGAGGGCGAAAACGTCGAAATTCACTTCGAAATCTCCTGTCGCTTACGCTAAGAAACGAGTGTTGATCGCATGATAGTTCATAAACTCCGATTCGTCGGAGCGTTGTCCTTCCTCGTCCTCTGCCTGACCCTGCCGGTCCTCGCCCAGGAGAAACCCAAGACTGTGCTGGTCGTCGTTGAAGGAAACTCAAGCCTGAAGAACCAGGCCATCGGGATGGGGCGCCAGCTCGCGGAACTTCTCGGTCATTTCGATGTCACGACCACGATTGAAGGAGTGACGGACTACACCCCGCATCAGATGGCGAACTTCGATTTCACCTTCTATGTGGGCTTTCATAACCAGAACCAGGTTCCCACGAAGTTCACGGACGACGTCTTGCGCAACGACAAGCGGGTGATCTGGCTTGCCACGGGCATGGCGGAATTCTGCGCGCATCCTGGCGTCGCCAAGAAGCTCGGCTTCAGTGCCACGAAAATCGACAGCACATCGAATTTCAATCTCATCCGGTACCATGGAAAGACGTTCACCAAGCGGGAGCCGTCGATCACCCTCGTGGACATGCTCCCCCGGACGAGCGCCACGGTGGACGCAACGGTCTCATCGACCTCCACCCGGCGGGAACGTCCCTATATAATAGAGTCGGGCCTCCTCACCTACTTCGTCGACTCACCATTCGCCTATGCCGACGAGGCGACCGAGTATCTTCTGTTCGCCGACATGCTGCATGATATCCTCGGCGAGCAGCATGAGGAATCGCATTATGCCCTGATCCGTATCGAAGACGTGACGCCGATGGAGGATCCGGACAGACTTCGGGATATCGCCGACATTTTGTCCTCCCGGAACATCCCGTTCCTGGTCGGCGTCGTTCCGTTTTATGTGGACCCGACGAACCAAACAAACGTCAGTCTGTCCGACAAGCCGGAGATCGTCGACGCGTTGAAGTATATGGTCCAGAACGGCGCGACGATCGTGATGCACGGAGTGACCCACCAGTATCACGGCATCACCGCGGTCGACTACGAATTCTGGGACGAGAGCACCAACGGTCCGATCAAAGGGGAGACCACCGAAGGGATCGCCAGAAAACTTGAGACCGGCATCCAGGAGTTCATGAAGAATGGGCTGTATCCGCTGATCTGGGAGACGCCGCACTACACGGCGTCGTTCAAGCTTTATGAAACCGTGGCGAAGTACTTCAGCACGGCGATGGAACAGCGGCTCTCCATGGAGGATTTCGACTTCAGTCAGTTCTTCCCCTACGTGATCCACAAGGACCTGTTCGGTCAGGTCATCTATCCGGAGAACCTCGGCTACGTACCCCTTGATCCCGACAAACAGAAAAGCCGGGGGTATGTCCAGCACCTCATCGACGAGGCACGCGACAACCTCGCCGTTCGCGATGGGTTCGCCTCCTGTTTCTTCCACGCATTCGTTGACCACGACCTGCTGAAAGAACTCGTAGACAGCATCCAGGCGCTGGGATACACATATCTCGACCTTCGCGAGCAGACGAATTGGGTGAAGATGAAGGACCGGGTAATTCTCTCGGGGAGCCAGAGTTATACCGTCACCCTCAACGATCAATATCTCTCCGAGGCATATTACGCGCGCGACGGAGAGATCATCAATCGGATCATCTCCGATCAGCGCTTGAAGGGGCCGGTGACGAAGCGGATCGAGCTGGAACCCGGACAGATCTACAAGGCGGAGCCCACGGAATTCCGGGAGCGGCCGGTGACGTTCCTTGAGAAAGTCGAGGTGGCCGTCGAGTCGACCGTGCAGAAAGTTCTCGGCTCGGAAGATACCTGGAGGCAGGCTAAGCCTCTCATCTTCTGGAACTATCATGCGCGCGGAGCCGCATACAACGATCAGGCCTCCCTGGCGGCGGTGTTCGGCTGTGTGAACATCCCGGTCGACACGTTGTTTGTGGGGCAGCCGGTGAATGCCCTCCTCGTCAATCTGGAGCACTACAACCTGCTGATCGTGCCGAATACGTTTGTGGATTCTCTCGGGCAGGATGACTACGACGTCATCAAGAAGTTTGTCGAGGACGGCGGTTGCCTTATCACCGACGGGAAGAACGATCTCGCGGACGAAATGGGGATCAAGTTCAGCACGTCCAAACTGCGTGTCATGCGCGTGCGCGACCGGTACTTCCCCAACGATCGCATCGCCTGGCGCTATCCGCAGCTGACATCGAAGTTCGAGGTCAACGATGTGGACGTCGTCTTCTGCAGCGACGAGAGCACGGAGGCCCCGCTCGCGATCGGAAAACAGATCGGCAAGGGGAAGATGATTTTCTTCTCCACACAATTCGATCCGCTCTCGCAACTCGGCGTCAGCCAGTATCCGTATTTGCTCGACTATGTCCGCCATTATTTCCGCCTCGGGCCGGTGATCAGGAGGAACAATCTTGAAGCCTTCTTTGAGCCCGGGAATCGACGGAACATCAGTATCGAGACGCTGGTGAAGCAGTGGGTGTCCGAGGGCGTGCGGGTCATTCACGTTGCGGGCTGGCATGAATACCCGAAGTACACCTATGATTACGGTCGGCTTGTCTCCCTGGCGCACGGGAACGGCATCCTCGTCTATCTCTGGCTCGAGCCTCCCCAGGTGAGTCAGAAGTTCTGGCTGGAACATCCGGAGTGGCGGGAGAAGAACTACAAGGGGGACGATGCTCGGCCTTCCTGGAGGTATCCTGTCGCGCTCACGGATCGGAAATGCGTTGAAGCGATGGTTGCCAGCTACAAGAGCCTCCTGGAGCAATTCGATTGGGACGGGGTCAATCTCAGTGAGCTGTATTTTGAGTCCGGCAGGGGGCTGGAGGATCCGCTGCAGTATACGCCGATGCATATTTCTGCTCGTGATGCCTTCCGCAAACGCTACGGCTACGATCCGGTGACGGTTTTCGATCACGAATCGCCCAACTACTGGCGGAACAATCCGCAGGTCAGGACAGATCTCACGGAGTTCCGTGTCGGGAAGATCAATGAAGTCTACGACAGCATTCTCAAAATGCTGAAAGGAATCCGGGAGGCGAAACCCGGCTTCGCGATCGTGGTCACGGCACAGGATGCGTATGGCTCGCCGGAGCTGAGGGAATGGCTCGGCGTCGACATGCCTTCCATCCTCGCGCTCCAGAAGGAATACGGATTCAGCGTTTCGATTGAAGACCCGCAGCACCTCTGGTCGACAACGCCGTTGCGGTATCTCGCCATCGGGAAACGATATCATGAAATCGTTCCGGACTCGTCCAAACTTCTGCTCGATTTGAATATCGGCTCATTCCGGCAGCCCGAGCAGATCACCCCATTCCCCACGATTGTCCAATCGGGGACGGAGAGCTTCCAGATGGTCAAGGCGGCGTCATCGGAAGTCCAGCGTGTGGTGATTTACAGCGAGTCAACCGTCAATCCCCAGGACATGGTGTTTCTTCCGTATGCCACCGCCGTCGGGGCGGAAATGGAGCCCGCGGGTAACGGATTCGATGTTTCTGCGCCATGGTCGTTCGTTCTCCGCCTGCCGAAAGAAGTCGTCGAAGTGCGCATTGACGGAGTCCCCTACGCGCCCGCGAGGGAGAACAACTACCTCATCCCGGCCGGCCGGCATCATCTCATGCTCAGCACCGATCACGCCAACCTTTCGTCGCATGAGCTCCAGCCGCGCATCATGGGGATCACGGGCAATCTTACCTCGGTGGAATACGATCAGCGCAGGATCCGGTTCTCCTATGTTGCGCATTCCCGCGCGTTGATCTCCATCAATCGTTCGCCCGAGGACGTCAGCGTTGACGGCGAGACGTATCAGTCACCGGTGATGAAGGGGAACGACTGCTATACGATCTTTCTCCCCGCCGGCGCGCATACGGTGGAGCTGGTGGCGGGAGATCAATTTTCGTACGGGGTTTCCTGGACGAGTTTCTGGTCGAGCACCGTGATCGCCATCTTCGGCACCCTGGCTGTCGGCCTTCTCCTGATCATGTACTTTGTCGTCGTCATTGTCCGTCGACGCTACCGCGCCGCGGAGCAAGCGGAGTTCTGACCTCTCCTTCACCGGCATGACTCTCGAACTCGATCTCAGTTTTCTCTTTGTTGTCGCGGTCATCCTGATCTGGTTCATGATCGCGTACCAGTTCGTCCTGACATGCTTCGGCTACTTCAACTTCATCAAATCGCTGCGCGAAAAGCGGAGTGTCGACCGGATGACGTTCGAGTACCCGTCATGCACGATCCTCATCCCGGCGCACAACGAAGAAAAAGTGATCGACGCCACCTTGCAGGCGATGCGCCGGCTGGAATACCCGCAGGACCGGCTGACCATCCTGGTGATCAATGACGGTTCGACGGACGGCACGGGGGAGATCATCCTGCGGCACGGGAGGGAGGACGAGCGGGTAAAAATCTTCAATGTCCCTCCCGGAGAAGGAGGGAGAGGCAAATCGCGGGCGTTGAACCTGGGTGTTCGCGAGACGTCATCCGATGTGATTGCGATCTACGACGCGGACAATACGCCGCATCCAAACTCGCTCCGATACCTTGTCGCGCAGCTTCTCCTGCACAAAGAGCTCGGGGCGGTTATCGGGAAGTTCAGGACCGTCAACAAGAACGTCAACCTCCTTACGCGGTTCATCAATATCGAGACGCTGAGCTTTCAATCGATGCTGCAGGCGGGGCGGTGGCAGATGCACAACATCGCGACACTGCCGGGGACGAATTTTGTGATGTGGCGAAAGATCATCATGGACCTGAACGGCTGGGACGAGGAGGCGTTGACGGAGGATTCCGAGCTCAGCATCCGGATCTACGAAGAGGGGTACAAGATCAAGTTCCTCCCGTACGCGGTCACCGAAGAGCAGGAACCGCAATCGTGGAAGGTCTGGTTACGGCAGCGGACCCGCTGGGTGCGCGGGAACAACTATGTTATTGCAAAGTTCTTCCGGGACATTCCGAAGTTCCGAAACCGGCGGCTTGCCTTCGATCTTCTCTACACGCTGTCGCTCTACTACGTGTTCTTTGTCGCCATTCTCATTTCGGACGTGCTGTTCATCGTCAGCGCGCTCAATCTTGTCAGTATCTCGCTTCCCGGTCCGTACAACGTGGTCTGGGCGATGGCCTTCGTTCTCTTCATCTTTGAAATCCTTCTCGCGATTTCCTTTGACGCCGAAGATCGCGCGAAGAACATCGGCCTCATCATTCTGATGTACTTCACCTACTGCCAGTTCTGGATCTATCTCGTCGTGAAGGCGTTCTATCTCGACTACATCAAGAAGGAGCGCAGGACGTGGGACAAGACCGTGCGCTTCGATGTCAAGCCGCAGATGACCACCGACGGGAAGTAGACCGCACGCGCGTCATTCGAAGAGATACGCCATCGGGACGAGTCTGGCCTCATTCCCGTCATGGACGGCCATCCTTTGACCGCGATAGACGGAAGCGCCTGCGTACATGCCGTTCTTCGCCAGGGCGTAGTAGGACACCGTGAAGTTCGGTCTGCCGCTGCTGTTTTTGAGCCGGGCTTCCTTCACGTGGTCCACGATGCGTTTGCACGCGGCCAGGCAGGCCTCCCCGGGGGATTTCCCCCGGCGCATCCACTCGACGATCATCGCGCTTCCGCAGTTGGTGATATTTGCTTCCCCGCGTCCTGAGGAGCCCGCCGAGCCGACCTCGTTATCACAGTAGAGCCCGGCGCCCACGATGGGCGAGTCGCCGACCCGGCCGGGGATCTTAAAGGCGAGCCCACTTGTCGTGGTGACACAGGAGATGTTGCCGTTCAGATCGATGGCACTGCAATGGATCGTGCCGTGGGGGCGCATGTTCTGTTCGATCACGGGGCCGACGCTGGTGTCGTCCACGGAATGCTCGGGGAGCCAGTCGTCCTGAGTGGACATGGAATCCTTCCAACGGAGCCACGCCTCGCGTGCTTTATCGGTGAGGAGGTTCTCTTCGGTAAAGCCGTGGGCCTTCGCGAAGCGCAATGCGCCTTCGCCCACAAGCATCACGTGGTCTGATCGCTCCATCACGACGCGCGCCACCTTCGATGGGTTCTTGATGTTTTGAAGCGCACCAACCGCTCCCGCGCGGTGCGTCGGTCCGTGCATGACGGCCGCATCGAGTTCGACCACGCCATCCTCATTGGGCAAGCCGCCGAACCCCACACTCATATCATTGGGATCGTCCTCGACGATATTGACCCCCGCGATGACGCCGTCGAGTGCATCGTTCCCCGCCTTGATGACCTCCATGGCTTTCTTGATGGCCTCGATACCGTTGGCGCTCGAAATGACGATTGGTCCGGGTGCAGATCCGGATCGTGCATACAGCGAATGGTCATCGAGAGTAACGTCAAGGAGTGCGCCTGCGCCGACGACAGCGGCCGTCCGAAGGAAGTCTCGTCTCGTTGCGCTCATGCGTGCCTCCAATCGG
>DATJPR010000219.1:0-34794 GCA_035506295.1 Bacteroidota bacterium
AACGTGGTGTACAATTACACGAAAACCGGTATGAATCGCAAACAACGTCTGACAGGCAAAACCCGGGCTCCCTGCAAACATCGGAGCCCGGGTCCCCCCATCACCTGGCTGTGATGGTTTAATACATCCTGTACGGAACACCCCACCAGCTGGCGGAATACGGCGCATTCGAATCATACAGCGTTGCTTTCGTCAGGGCGTCGACGCCGACATAGAACGATCCCATGCCGAAGCGCGGCAGGAGTGACTTCGTATACACCTTCGTATAGAAACCGTTTCCATCGGGACCGCTCTGCGACACCAGCGTCATCCTCGCGCGTTCATAGCGGAGCGACTGGAGGCCGAAACCGTGCCGCAGCGCAACCATGTCCGTATCGCTCGACTGACTCATCAATGTCACCGTCACCGAAACAGAATCGCCCAGGGCGAATTGCGGAACATCTCCGCGTCCGCCGTGGAAGAGATTGAGCCACTTATACCGCAGCCAGAATGCCTCGGGATCGGTAATGGTGATGGAATCTCCGCCGCCGAGCAGCTGGATCTTCGTGACCTGGATTCCGTTGTTCGCGGGCATCGGGCTCGTTCCGCCGACCACCAACGATGTCGCGACCGGGACCCAGTTCAACCAATATTTCTTCGTGTCCTTCGCCACCCGTCGGAAAATCACGTTCTTTCCGGATGTGTCCGCAAACGGCTTCGTGAAGACCGAATCGACGCCGTTGATCGACGTCCGGATTTTCAGCGTTCCGCTTACCGCGCGGGTCACATGGGCGACAGCCATCGTGTCGCCCGGCAACACGTTCAGGTTGATCGTGCGTGTGATCGACGTGATGAAACGACCCCAGCGAAGAGGTGTGATCGATGTGTCGGTTTTCGAAAGGCCTGTCGCATCACTGTAGTTGGTCGGCGCGACCGCTGGATCGGCAAAGGCATAGACATCTGCGGCATTCGTCACGAACTCGTCCGCCGCGGCGGAATTCACCATCGCGGTCTGTTCATTGGTGACACCTGCAGGGGGCTGATCACTTGCTGGTCCCGTCGAGTTGTCCTTCTGGCACCCCATCAGGGTCAGACCCGCAAGAAGACTCAGCACGCCGAACAGCGAAAATACCCTCTTCATTGACTCCTCCTGTATATGTGAAACTCCGATTGCCTCTGTCGTGTGTCCTCCTGAAACACAAGACACGTGCCAATGCCCATGTGCTTCACCGCACGGTGCGAATGCGGCAATCCGTGATGAAAAGGGGGAAATGGAGATGCTGGAAGGAGGAATGGCAAAGGATGAACTGCGGGATTCGCGAGGTGAAGTGCGGGGTCGGGTTGATTCAAGCGATCCGGAGGGGGATCAACGCTCGTCGTCTTCGGGTTTCCAACGTCCTCTATAGTATGCCTCGCCGGCCTTCTCGACACATTCGTGGTAGCGTTGCGGCAGGTTCTTCATCTTCGGCTTGAGTGACGCCAGCGATTTCTCCCACGGTTGCGACCGGTCGACAGCAGGCACGATGTTCGCAAGGTATTCTTCGAGCCGTTTCCTTACCCGCGCGAGTATCTGGTCGTCATTGCTGAGCGCCACGTGCTGGACCGTTCTCTCCTTGTCGAATTCCGCTTCCACAAAGACCTTCAGGAATTCTCCCCGGAGGTATTCGGCGACTGTGCCACGGTTCAATCCCCCCAGCTCGAGCGCGGCATCAGAGACCGCACTGCGGGAGAACCCCCGCAGGCGAACGAGCTCCATGACGCGATCGGCCACAGGCACCGTTCCTCGCAATGCGGAGGCAAGATCGTCCGGCAGGTCCCGTGCGACGATCATCGTGCGGTCGTCCGCGCGTGCGAGGAGGACGGCGCGGCGCAGCGTGCCTTCGAGCTCACGGACGTTCCCCGGCCAGGTGTGCGACTGCAGAATTTCCATCACCCCTTTCGAAACGGTGATGGCGCCTCCTTCACGGGCAAGAATATGCCGGACGAGAATTTCGATATCCGTGCTTCGTTCCCGCAGGGGAGGAAGAGAGATGGTGAGAACATTGATGCGATAGTACAAGTCCTCCCTGAACTTCTTGCGCGCCACCTCTTCCCGGAGATCTTTGTTCGTGGCAGCGACCACACGGACATCGACCTTCATGGTCTTTGTCCCGCCCACCCGCTCGAACTCACCCGCCTGCAGGACGCGCAGCAATTTCAGCTGGAATGCTTCACTCACCTCGCCGATCTCGTCCAGAAAGATTGTCCCTTTGTCGGCGAGCTCGAACCTTCCCATTTTGTCCCGCACCGCTCCGGTGAATGCGCCTTTCTCATGACCGAAAAGTTCGCTCTCCAAGAGGCCCTCGGCGAGGGCTCCGCAGTTCACCGCCACGAACGGTCCGGTGGCCCGGCGGCTCCGCGCATGGATCGCGCGGGCGACGAGCTCTTTCCCCGTCCCGCTTTCGCCGAGGATCAACACCGGCGCTTCGCTCGAGGCGATTTTTTTCACGAAGTCGACCACCGGCTTCAGGACACCGGTCGTCGCATGCACGATGCCTTCAAAATTGTCGATGTGATCTTCCGCGCCTGTCGCCGGGAACTCTTCCATATCGCTCGCCTGGGTCGCCAGATCATGGATCTCGGCTTTGTACTTGCGGATCTCGTCCAACAGCTCATCGGAGCGCGTTCGTGTCGGCTGCTTCCGCATGTCGAGAAGTTCCTGCTCGAGCAACGCCACTTTCGCCTCGCGGTCGTGCAATCGCGTGAGGATCTCTTCCTTTTCTGCAGAGAGTGTCTCAACCTGCTTTCCCTCTCCCCGCCATCGCACCACGAGGCTCATGGTGGATCCGATGATGCTCCCGACGATCATTCCCGCCTCGGGCAACAAGAGTCCTTTACCAAGAAACACGAGCGCACCCGCACCCAGGACGACGACCGGTATCAATACACCGGCGGCAATGTTCATTGGACGGGACAGAGACAATCCCATGAAGCAGGAAAGGTACGTGACTGCTGCAATCAGCAGGACGCTCCAGAATGCGGATGCGACAATCGGGAAACGATTGCGCAAGGCGTTATCGAGAAACGTCGCATGGATGACAATGGTAGGCGTGCGCGCACCGACGGGCGTCGAGCGGAATTCGCTTCGCCCTTCCGCGACCACGCCGACGAGAACGATCTTCCCTTGGAGCGATTCGACCGGGAGAATTTCCCTTCCGCCGTGACGTGCGGCATCGTACGACCGCAAAACGTCGAGAAACGCGTAGTGGGTGAAACTCTTCAGCGAGCCGGGGAAATACAGCGGCACAATACCCGAAGAGGTGACCGGAATGTGCCGTTCACGCCCCTCATGGTCGAGAAGGATGATGTCGTCCTTCCACCATACATCGTTGCGCGAGGTGCCTGTTGCGACCCGAAAGAGCTCGAGGGCAAACGCCGGGACAGATCCGGCCTTCGTGGCGACGACCGGCGGCAGCGCCGATCCGTCGTCGCCGCTGAAGTTCACGTGGCCGATGCCCGCGGCAGACGCGAGAAGGGCGGGAAACGGGAGATGGAGCCGCACCCCTGTGGGGAAATCTCCGTGGAGCCGAGGATAGACCGGCACGCCGTGTGGCAGCGGGGTCGTGTCTGTCAGGGTCGGACCGATCGCGTCGAAGTATGCAGGCAAAACAACCGTGCACGCTTCGTGCGTCATCCTCGCCAACAGCGTGTCGTACTCGGCGAATTCCCCATACCCGAGTTTCTGGTCCTCGAACATGATTTCCATCCCGATCGCCTTCGGCTTCAGTTCGGCGAGCGCGTGGATCATGAGAGCGTAGAAATTCCTCCGGACCGGCCACCCGAGCGTTTTGATGGCGTCGTTATCGATGGTCAGGATGACAATGTTCGAGTCCGCCGGGGTTTCCCCCCGCAGCTCGTAGTTCATCGCGGTAAGCTGATCTTCAACGGGAGTGGACAACCGAGAGACAAGAGACACAAGAATGACAATCGGAACACCGATGACCACAGCGATGAGTGCCGGGGAGCGGGTCATTGACGGGCGAGCCAAAGTTGGGGATTTTGTTTCTCCTGGTCCTTCCAAATCTCGAAGTGGATCCGCGGTCCGTCAACCGACTCACCACTCTCGGCGATGACTTCGCCTTCCTTGACGTTTTGTCCCTCGAGGACTTTGATGTCCTCGAGGTGCGTGTAGACGGTCCGGTATCCGCCCGAGTGATCGATGATCATCAGGTTGCCGAACGACGGAAGCCACCAGATCCGGGCGACCTCACCGTCCGCCACGGCTGTCACCGCCGTGCCGGGCTTGACAGCGATGTCGATGCCGGGATTCAAGGTCACGGTCTTCAGGGTGGGATGCCGTTGCGCGCCGAACTGGGCCACGATCGAGCCCTCCGCAACAGGCCACCGCAGATGGCCCCGGCGCGCAGCGAAGTTCCCCGCGCCTGCGGGTTGCGGCAGTCGTTCGTGCGCCGATGATTCAGCGAGATGCTGTTTCTTGATCTTCTCGGCCTCGATTAATTGCGTGATCATGTCTTCGAGGTCCTTCGCCGCCCTGTTCTGCCGCTCGAGAGACTGCTGAAGCAGCTTCCGGTCGTGACGGATCTGCGTTATCATCTTTCGCCGGTCTTCCGCCAGCGAGGCCAGCCGCGCCTGTTCATTCCCCTTTTCTTCGATCACCCTTCGCTGATCGCCCAGCTGAAGTTGAAGGCGCACTTCCACCTGTTCCAGGTCGTGTTTGCGGCGCGCAATCGCATCCGCGTCCTGCTTGCGCTGGCGGCTGAAGCGTTTGAGATACTCGTTCCTGATCGCGAACTGGTTGATCGAGGACGACGAAAGAAGCAGCTCCAGGTCGTGCACGCGGCCAGCCTTGTACACGGACACGACGTAGCGACTGTATTCATCCCTGAGGAAATCGTAGTGCTGCTGAAGACGTTCGATGGTGGTGCGGCTGGTATCGATCCTAAGCTGAAGGTCCTGTTCGTCGGCCTTGAGCCGGCTGATCAAACGGCGGAGAAGGGTGGCATTCCGGTCATACGTGTCGAGAAGATCGAGGGAGACCTTCTCCTTCTTGCTCTGGTCTTTCATCTTCTCTTCCATCGCCGCGATCTGGTCTCTGATGGACTGGAGTTCCTTCTGCCGCTTGGAAATTTCCGTTTGGGCGGAGGGAGTTCCGGAAAGAGCGGTGGAGAGCGTTGCGATCAACACCACGGAGAAGGCATATGCAATGCGAGGTGCTCTCATTGCCCGACCGTATGCTATTGCGGGTTGATACGACGAGCCGACGGGGGAACGGTATAATCGAACGAGAGATCGTCGGCGTTGATATCCGCGCGCGAAAACGCGACCGAGACCCGGCGTCCCTCGCGCGGCATCGTGAGCGAGAGCCGTCGCGCGATGCGCATCCCATCCTGGTCGATGCTCCCGGAGGATGATCCCTCCAGGACGACGGCCCCCGACGGGTCCGTCATCTGAAAGCGCCGTACCAGCAATTCGTCGGGGTCGAGCCAGTAGGAACTGGTAAGACTGCTCGCATGATACCGGAGGAGAAACAGACCCTCATCGGTGGTGTACTGGGACGGCGCCTCATGATCCGGAAGCGGGATCGAGCCCGTGAAGACGTCGAAGATTTGTTCATACGTGAGATCGACGGGAATCACGGACCGGAGTGTGCCGGAGGTCGGCGAGCCGGTGGCGACGGTGTTCTGCATGCTGTTGTACATGACGAACCGGTCGCGGGAGAGGAAGAAGAGGCCGACGCGGATGCCGAACGGCCCTTCAAGACGGACGAGAAGAGAATCGGGTTTCCGCACGGTGATGGTGAAGGCCGCCGAGCCGCTCATCTCGGGCGACTCGAACGAAATGCTCCCCCGACCGTCGAGTGTCCGGACCTTGGCGTCCTCCTGCCTGGTCATCGTTGTGAGCGCGGCCGCGCTGGTCTTGTCCGTGTCCAGCGCGATCCCCTCCCGGCGCGGGGCGCAGGAGGCGAGGAGGAAAACCAGGCTCACCGCCACGACGCGCTGCATCACAAAGACCCGCGTGTGATTTTCGCCCGGAGGCTGGAATTGTCGTGATCGAGCTGCAGCGCCATGTTCCATTGCTCGATCGCCGCATCGCGATTGTTCATCTTGAAGTAAATGTCGCCGAGGTGTTCATACACGGTGGCGTTTGCTTCTCCCCTGGTGATCGCCTCCTTCACGTATTTCACTGCATCCTGGTATTGTCCCAGCCGGTAATAGATCCATCCCATCGTGTCAAGATACGACCCGTTGGCCGGCTGGGCGGCGACCGCCTGCTTTGCCATCGCGAGGGCGCGGTCGAGGTGCTCATTTCTCTCTGCGAGACTGTAGCCGTAATTATTCAGCACGAGATCATTCGAGGGGTTCAAGCGCAACGCTTCCTCGTACAGCGAGTCCGCCTCATCAAAGTGCTTCAACGCCTCGTAGACCAGCGCCAGCTGCGCAATCGCGTCCTGGTCCGTGCGATTCAGCGAGCGGGCATGTTCGAGCACGCGGACCGCATCAACATTCCTGTTCAGACGGCTGTAAGCGACGCCCAGAAAGAAGTTCACGCGGAAATCATCCGGCAGGACTTTGATCGCCGATTCCAGGATGCGCACCACTTCGGCAAAGTTGTTGTCGGTGAGATAAACCGACGAGAGGTAGACCCATCCGTCCGCGTTCCAGCTCGCCAGCTCGGTGACCTTCCGGAAATTCCGCACCGCGGTGGAATCGTCCTTCGCCAGCGATCCGATCGCTCCGAGGAACCAGTACGGGCGCCAGTCGTTGGGCGCGTTGGCGCGAAGGCGTTCGAAGATCGACTTCGCGCGCGGGACCAAGGTGGAGTCCTTCTGCGATTGGTTGAAGTACAACTCGCCGATCCGGATCTTCGCATCGAGCGTCACGCTGTCCGAGCCCAACAGCGTGTCGAAATCCCGCGCGGCGACAGCATAGTTTTTTCTCACGAGATTCAATCCCGCCGTCTCACTGAGATACTCGAGATTGTCCGGGTCCTCCTCGCGGAGCGACCGGTAGACGGTGAGAGCGCTGTCGAACTCTTCCGCGCGGGCGTACGTCTGGGCAAGTGTGTGGCGCAGCTCCTTGTTCGACGGGTCGATCTCGGTCATCTCCCGCAGCGCGTCCGCGGCCTCGGGATATTTGCTCAGCTTGTTGCAGAGGTCGGCCATTTGCAGCAGCACGTCCCACTGCGGCCCGAACCGGTCGAGGATCTGGTGATAGACGGCCAGGGCTTTGAGCGGAGTTCTGCTCTGGTAGAGCCGCGCAAGGTTGAACCATGACTCAATGCTGGAGGAATCCAACCGCACCAATGTCTCATACTGGAGGATCGCGGAGTCGGGCTTCGAGGCGGTCAGATAGATGGAGGCCAGATTGCGTCGGTATTCGGGATTCTCGGGGGCAAGTTGGACCGCTTCGCGCGCCGCGTCAAGAGCGGGATCGAACTTGCTCAGCATTCCATAGGCGCGGGAAAGAGCGAAGTAGATCGCATGGTTCTGGTCGAAGCGGAGCGCCTCCTGGTAGTCAAGCACCGCCTGGGCAAATTCACCCCGCTGCTCATTGACGAGCCCGTCGATAAAGTGTTGCATCGCGATCCCCTGCTCCGGCGTCGGTTTCGCCTGTTCTTCCCGCGGACGATCCGGCGATGCAACCGTCCCGCGCGGCGACACGCAGCCGGATCCCAAGAATAACGAAGCCGCCGACACCACGGCGGCCATGACGGCTGACGCACAGATATTTCCCACGATTCGCACAGAGATACTCCCCTCTTTGCAAAAAAATATACTACAACACCCAGTGAATAACAAGCCGACTTGAAATCGACTGTGCTTTTGTGTAACGTGCGGCCGAACGCGCACGGTTTCTCTCCTGTCATGAATAACTTCTACCATCTGGCGGTCGCGTGGGATTGGGAGTTCGACCGGGATTTCATCGGCCTGCTGGAACGTGAGATCCACGCCCGGCAGATGCGCTTCTATTCCATCTCGCACCACAACACGCAGGAAACCGCACGCCGCGTTCAGCGGGGAGAGCTCTCCTTCGGCGCGTTTCTTGATCGGGCGGGAGATGCAAACGAAGATTTTGCCCACCTCTCGCGCGTGATCCGGAAAACTCCGGCCTACTTCATTAATCCACCGGAAGCGATCGTCCACGCCAACGACAAGGCGACCATGCACCTCGAGTTCCTCAGCAAAGGGATCGAGGTCCCGTTCACCATCATCATCTCGCCGTACAGCAAGAAACGGGAAGTGGAACTGACGCTGACAGATCTTCACCGGCTCGGCAGGCCGTTCATCATCAAACCGGCGAACACCACGGGAGGAGGAACCGGCGTCATCCTGGGCGCGGAGACACTGAAGGACGTCATCGAATCGCGACAGCACAACCGGAACGACAAGTACCTCCTCCAGGAAAAGATCCAGGCGTGCAGGATGGATGGGAAAAAAGCGTGGTTTCGCGTGTTCCATGTGTTCGGACTCATTGTGCCGTGCTGGTGGGACGACGAGACGCACCGGTACGTCACGGTCTCGGTTCCTGACCGCGACCGGTTCTCCCTTGACAGCCTCACCGCGATCACTGCGAGGATCAGGGAGGTGTGCGGCCTGGATTTCTTTTCCTCCGAAATCGCCGCGACACCGCTGAACCGATTCGTGGCCGTCGATTACGTGAACGACATCTGCGATATGCGCCTGCAATCGATGCACGGCGACGGCGTCCCCGATCCGATCGTGGAGAGGATCTGCCAGCGTATTGCTGCGGCGTTGACTCTCTGCACTCGCCGCGGCCGTATGTGAATTTTCCCCGGCCGCCTTGACAATACCCTGAACCCTTGATACATTGATCCGGCCGACTAACCCTTCGTCTTCAGAATGGAGCTTGACCCATGACACGACACCGGTCTCTGATCGCCTTTCTCCTTTCGAATGTCCTGGTCCTGGTCATTGCTGGATGCGGCAGTTCTTCCCAGACGGGCGGGGAAGGTCAGGAAGCCGCGCCTCCGATGACGGAAATGGCGCCTCCACCCCAGGACTCCCTGGCGATGGCCAATCAGCAGCTCCGTGATCAGGTGAACGCGCTCTCGAGCGAAAACCGCGCGCTCTCGGCGCGCGTCTCATTCCTGGAGTCCCAACTTGCTGCTGCACGGGCGGCGACTCCTGCCACTCCATCACAGGCACAGCCATCGCAGCAATCCCAGCCGACGCAGGCAGCTCAGCCTTCGCCCGAAGCAGTGTCTGCTCCGCCCTCGAATCCCAATTCCGCGGACACCCGGACGGCATATGAAACCGCTCTGGAGACCGCACGAAAACACGAGTATGACGCCGCGATTCAGCAGTTCCAGGACCTCCTCAATCACGGGATCCGGACCGACCTCGCCGACAATTGCCACTACTGGCTCGGCGAGTGCTACTACGCGAAGAAGCAATACGACGTCGCCCTCCATGAGTTCCAGACGGTGCTCGACATGAAGACGTCGGACAAGACGACCGATGCCATGTTGATGCTCGGCAATACCTATGCAGCGCAGGGCAAGGACGCCGATGCCAAGAAAGTGTGGAACGACCTGGTCAATAGCTGGCCCACCTCTCCAGCGGCAATCCATGCGAAAGCACGACTGGGCATCAAGTAGGCATGCATCAATTCTGAACGCGCAATCGTCAGCAAGGGCGACGCTCCCCGAGGAGTCGTCGCCCTTTCAATGTCTTCCCGGGTGACCCATGGCGACAGCAGACGACATCAAGCGATACCGATCCGCGCTGGAGGATGAGCGTAACAGCGCTGCGCTCTACCGGATCATGGCGGAATCGGAAAAGAATCCCCACATTGCCTCAGTCTATCGCCACCTCGCAGAGACCGAGGAAAAGCACATCGACCTTTTTGCGAAGAAACTCGTCGAGGCAGGCGCGACCGTTCCACCGCTCCGCACGTCTCTGAGAACGAGGATCCTCGGCTGGCTCGCGCGCCGGTTCGGCGTGGAACTGATCCTTCCCGCGCTTGCCGCCACCGAGGACGATGTCGCCACGACGTACAAGAGCCACCCCGACATGGCGTCGATAGCGCCCTCCGAACGATCGCACGCGCTGTTCTTTCAGCAGATCGGCATCAAGGCGGCAGGCATCGAAGGCAGCGCTCTCGCACAACTGGAAGGACGTCATCGGTCGGCGGGCGGCAACGCATTGCGCGCCGCTGTCCTCGGCGCGAACGACGGCCTGGTCTCGAACCTCAGTCTGGTGATGGGCGTCGCCGGCGCGGCCCTCTCACAACATTCCATCCTCATAACCGGCCTGGCCGGACTGCTCGCCGGTGCGATCTCGATGGCGCTCGGAGAATGGATCTCCGTGCAAAGCTCCCGCGAACTCTACGAGAAACAGATCGACACGGAACGGGAAGAGATCGAGCACATGCCCGATGAGGAGATCGAGGAGCTGACGCTCATCTACCAGGCGCGCGGGCTCGAGGCTGCGGAAGCACGGAGAATGGCGGAACGGATCATGGCAAACAAGGACACCGCACTCGATGCCCTTGTCCGGGACGAGCTCGGCGTGGATCCTCAGGAGCTTGGTGGTTCCGCAGGGGAAGCCGCGGCTGCGTCGTTCTTTCTCTTTGCCGTCGGCGCCGCAATACCGGTATCGCCGTTCTTCTTCCTGTCGGGAACGGCGGCCGTCGTGACCAGCCTCCTGTGCAGTTCGGTCGGGCTCTTCGTGCTCGGGGCAGCGATCACGTTGTTCACGGGGAAGGGAGTCCTCTGGTCAGGGCTCCGTATGGTCATTATCAGTCTTACGGCGGCGGCGGTGACGTTTGCCATAGGGCACGTGGTGGGAGCACAGCTGGCAGGCTGAACTCATCCCCCCTACCCCCTTCTCTTACTAAGAGAAGGGGGAGAGAGGCGGCACAGATCTTGGTCGGTGCTGCTCCGTCCCTCTCTTTCTAAGAGAGGGACCACAGGGTGAGTTGCTTCTTCTTCATCCAATCGCTATTTTTCGTCCATGCTTGCACTTCCCGCCGAGGGCATGTGAAACCGCTCTCCATCAAAAAGCTCTACTACTCCATCAGCGAAGTCAGCAAGATCACCGATCTTGAGCAGTATGTCCTTCGCTACTGGGAATCCGAGTTCGACAATCTCAAACCGTCGAAGAACCGCGCGGGAAACCGGATCTACACGAACCGCGACATCAAGCTCATCCTCTATATTAAGAAGCTGCTCCGGGACGAACGGTACACGATCGAGGGGGCAAAGCAGGTCCTGAAGTCGTACACGCCGGAGGGAGATACGGGGGAACAGCTTGAGTTGATCGAGCCGCCCAAGCAGCGGCAAAAGATCAAGGATCCGCAGCTGCGGGAAGACGTCCTCGAGGTGAAGGCGTTCCTCGAGGACTTATTGAAGAAGATGGACTGACGTCCTTCAGGCAAGCACAAGCTGAATCCGGTGCTCCTCCGTGTTCACACCGAGCACTCTCACCTTCACGGCATCCCCCAGTCGATACATCCTGCCGCGCGATCGTCCGCGCAGCGCGTACTGCTTCTCATCGTAGAGATAGTAATCGTCACCCAGATCGCTGATGTGCACGAGCCCTTCAACGAGGAGCTCGTTGATCTCGATGAAGAGACCAAACTTCGTCACGCCGACGATCACCCCGGGGAACTCGTCTCCGACGTGGCGCTTCATGTACTCCACCTGCATGACGCGCACGGACATGCGCTCGGCGTCCACCGCGACGCGTTCGCGTTCCGAGGACTGACGCGCGATGTCCGGCAGTTCGGCACGGATCCTTCCAAGCTCCGCAGCGTTCACGCCACGCTCATAGGCGAGGAGGAGACGGTGCACCACAAGGTCGGGATACCGCCGGATCGGCGAGGTGAAGTGCGTGTAGTGTGTGAAGGCGAGACCGAAGTGGCCGATGTTCTTCTCCGAATATACCGCCTTCGCCATCGCCCTGAGGGCGACATCGTTGATCACATTCTCGACTTCTGAACCGTCTGCCCTGGCGAGAAGTTTCTGCAGCTCCTTCGCCGTCACGCCGCTCCTTGCATCCAGCGAAAATCCGAACTGTTTGACAAACTGCGCGAGGTCCTTCATCCGCTCGGGATCGGGCAGGTCGTGGACGCGGTAGAGAAACGGCCTGACCTCAGTTTCCTTCTTCCGGCCCCCGATGTGCAACGCCACCGTCTTGTTCGCCAGCAGCATACACTCTTCGATCAGCCGGTGTGCGTCAAGTCGCACCTTCCGGATGATCTGCGTCGGAAGGCCTTCCGCGTCGAACCGGAATTTCGCTTCGGAGGTCTCGAAGTCCAGACTGCCGTTCGCACGTCTCTTCTTGAGAAGCGTCTGGGCGATCTTCCACAAGGGAAGGAGCTGCTCGACGTACTCCCCCTTTCTTGCATCGAGGATGCGCTGCACTTCCTCGTAGGCAAACCTTCGCCTGCTCCGGATCACGCTCTTGACGATGCGATAGTTCTTCACCTGCCCGTCATGGGTAACATCCATGATGACACTGTAGGTGAGCTTGTCTTCCTGCGGACGGAGGCTGCAGAGATTGTTCGAGAGCCGCTCCGGAAGCATGGGGATGACTTCGTTGACCAGATACACGCTCGTCCCGCGCGCGTACGCTTCCCGATCGAGAGCGCTCCCCTCCCGGACGTAATGGCTCACATCGGCGATGTGGACGCCGACACGGGAGATGCCGTCGACCTCCTCGATGGACACCGCATCATCGAAGTCCTTCGCGTCCTCGGGGTCGATGGTCATGCACGCAAGATGCCGCAGATCGACTCGCCCGCGAAGATCCTCGGGGGTCAGGGAGTCCGGAAACGACGACGCCTCGGCTTCCACCTCGGGAGCAAATCCCGCCGGGAGATCGAAATTGCGGGCAACGCTCATCACTTCGGCCCGGGCCTCGCCGGCCGGACCCAGAACTTCGATGACTTCGCCTTCCGGATTCTGATGCTCGTCTTCCCACGGACGAAGCTTGACGACGACCTTGTCGCCGTCCTTGGCATCGAGCATTTCGTCTTTGGGAATGTAGATGTCGCGCGGGATCCGCTCGTCGTCGGGAACAACAAAAGCGAAACGCGACCCGATTTGCAGCGTCCCCGTGACGCTTTTCGACCGTTGCTGCACGACACTGATGATCTCGCCCTCCGGCCGTGCGTCCTCCTGCCCGCCGCGTTTTCCTGCGGACGCCGCAAACGGAACCACCGTCACGGTGTCGCCGTCAATCGCCGTGTGGGTAAAGCGAGGGCCGACCGCAATCTTCTCGCCAGTTCCGGGCACCTCGACGTAGGCACCATCCCGCCGGGTAACGGTGAACGTCCCCTCAAGTCTGGTGGTCTTCGTCGTCTTCGTTTTCCTGCGGCGGGCATACGACAGACGCCCGCGAACGTCTTTCTCGATCATACCCGCCCTCACGAGCTCATCCACTGTCGAACGCAGTTCCGCGTACTCGTCCCGCGCCCTGGTGCGGAGATGCCGGGAAAGGTCTTTCAGCGAGACCGATTCCCCGGGAATGGAGGAGAGATAGGAAAGGACGCGTTTCTTGATGGTTGCGATATGGCCTCCAATCGCCGCTAACGAATTCGTGAATGTCCGTTTTGAACTCACCTTATTGTCCTTCTCTTGATAAGAGAGAGACGGATCGGCCAATCAACGATCACGAGCGTGGCATCATCCTCCCCTCTCTTCTTAAGAGGGGGGATGGGGGTGAGTTCATCTTCAGAACGAAAACTTGTAGAACAACCTCGCCGAGTTCACCGCCTTTAAATCGTTGGTGGGAGAGAGAGGGTTCAGCTCGATCTTCCGCTCCAGCTCGAACATCAGGTTTCGCAGGGTCGGCTCGTTCAAAATGGTGCCAAAAGAATACTGGATGGAAAAGTTCGCGTTGCTGAACGGATTGTCGAGAATCTTTCCGCCGTATTGCCACAGGCCGTTCCATGCGACACCGCTCAGCCTGATGTCCGTCCCTCTGGAGTCATAACTGAAATCCACCTGGGTGATAATCTTCGTCTGGTTCCTGAGGAACTCCGACAGAGCGCCGGTCAGGAGCGACCCCGCGCCCGTGACGAGCGAGTTGGAGACCGTCGAGCCGATGTCCGTCCCGGCACTTGCACGCTGCGACGAGCTCAGCGGGAAATTCCCGTAGAGGATAAATTCGATGGCGTCGTTGCGGACGTCGTTCGATTTCGGTCCGTGGTACGTGTAATAGTCCTCGCTGTTGATGGTCATGGAGATGTCGACCTTCGGCTCCATCCTCGTCCCAGTGATCTTGAAGGTGGCAACAACGTCTTCCGATCCCTTTCCCGATGTATCCGCGCGGGTCCCTTCGTAGGTCGCCGTCAGATCGAGCTCCGGATTCATGACGTTGCCGTGAAAATGCAGGGAGCCCTCGGCATTGAAGCGCTTGAAGAAGTTGTAGTACGCACGGCTGACCGTCAGATCGCCCATCCACTGCCGTCCATCGCCGGTGATATTGAGGCGGCCGTCGATGTTGGCAACGAGCTCTTCATTGGTAATCGAGTTGAAGATCATGCGGATCTGCGTGTTGCCGCCGACGGTTTCCACGTCGAGGTCGTAGTGAATGCCGTCGACGAACGACTTCGTGGCAATGTTCTCTGTCGAGCCCGGCGTCCTTCCGAGGACGGAATCGGGGATGAAGAACTCGGCCAACGCCGTCCGCGCGCGCGTCGCCTGGATCTTTGTGGTGTCGTCCACAAACTGCACGGGGATGGAGACCTGGGACTCTTCCCTGGTGGTCATGGACTCGGTTGGCGGAAACACAAGGTTTGAGTTCGAGGTGATCACATAGCCGCGCAGCAGCGAGTTGTCGATCTCCCCGGTGAACCGCAGTCCGCCCGGCCCGGTCTCCATGAACAGGTTGCCGTACAGCGAGAGGTCGGAGAGCCGGCTGGTTTCCTTCACGACCAGAAGCGAACCCTCGCCGACGAGATTGAAGTCACCAGGCGTGAAGTCACTGAACGCCAAGTCGCCCCGGATATGCATCTCGCCTTTTCGTCCCGGCCGTTCATCGGCAGCCACGTTCCGGATCGTCGCATCCAGCACCTTGATGCGTTCCCCGGAGGGCTGCAGGACGGCATTCAGGTTGTAGCGGATATTGTTCGGGACGAAGAGGAACTCGCACGCATCAAGCGTCATCGAGCCGCCGTACTCGGGGCTGCGGGGCGTCCCCGAGATGGTGAGTCGGCATCGCATGATGCCGGAAAGTTCGTCGAAGGCGGGGATCAGCGGATCGAACAGGCTCATCTGCATGCCGCGCGAGAGCACCGTCAGATCCATCGGCCGATCCGGGAGACGCTCGTCAACGCCGGTGAACCCAAGATTGATGGGAAAGGTCCCGCGAACAGTGACAGCCGAATCGACGCCGTCGGTCGCGCCGAGCGAGCCTCCCAGCAGGGTAACATGCAACACGGTGTCGGCGTACTGGCAATCCGCTGTCAGGTTGCCGAACGGAATGCGCTTGAAGGCGAGTCCGGCTGCGTTGAGGGTGGCCGACATCACGGGAGACGGGAGGGTCCCGCTGCACTGCACGGCGAGTGAGGCGCCGCCCCTGACCAGATCGTCGCCGTGCTGGCGTTCTCTTGCACTGCCGAGCACCTGGAGGTCTGCAAGGTTGAGGTGGTCGGCCGTGATATCCGCAGTCACCGACTGCTGTGCCCCCAACGAACCGTCAAATCGCACAACGGTGGAATCATGACGGAGCACGAGATTCTTCAATGAAGCGTCGGCCGAAGTCAGCGTGAAGGACGTTGTCGTATCCGCCGACCAGTCATACCCTTTGTAGGAGAACTCCAGCCGGTTGATCCGTGATGCGATGCCTGCATCGGTGACGCGCGCGCTCGTCTCGATGTTCCCGCGAAGCACGCTGTCCACGATCGCTGTGAACGAGTACCGGGCGAATTCATTCCGGTAGGAAACCTCGCTGGCAAGGGAGTCCAGTGTCATATGATTGATGTTCATCCGTTCGGCGACTGTCCGGACATGCATCGCGCCTTGACGAAGCGGATTTACCGGCGTGAGATGGTCGAGCGCAAAATCGACCGTTGCGTTCTGGAGAAGGAATCCGCGCTCCACGTTGCCGAGGAAAAAGTATTTCGTCTGCAGGTTCCCGTCGAGCGCAATATTGTTGAGCGATCCGCGGATCGTCCCGTGCACCATCCCCTCGCCGCGGAACGACGTCTGCCCCGCAATGGCCGCAATCGGCTCGAGGTCTTTGAACGTCACCGCATACCGCAGATTGGTCGTGTCCTTCTGTGTGGCGAGCGATGCGCGCAAGGATTCGAGTGTGCGGCGATCGACGGACGGGACAAGCGTGGAATCCAGGAATCGGAATTTTTCATCGATGGCGGCGTTCAGGTTCTGCACTTCGAATTTCACGAGGCGGGTAAGCCACTCCAGATTGAACGCACCCGCCAGATTCATGTCGGCGACCGGCGAGTTCAGCGTCAGGAGCTTGTCTTTCGGATCGGTCTGATCAAGCGTGACGTGGATCTCACCGGAATCAAGGCTGTAGCCTCGGTACTGCGACGATGACAGGTCGAGCAGAGCGTGCCCTCCGAGCGTCGCCCATGTGAGGCCGTGACCGTCGAGGCTCAATTTCGCGGTGATATCGCTTTCATACTTCTCGTCATGGGCGATCGAGGCGATGTCCAGATGTTTCATCGCGGCGTCCACGGTGAACGCCGGCTTGTTGATGTCCCGTTTATCGAGTTTCAAGGCGATGGAGGAAACCATCTCCCCAAGTCCGAGGGACCCGTTCATTGTCAGGACCTTGTTCCGGGCATCGACGGTCACCTTCGAGGTGGGGATCGACAGGTCACGGAAGACGGAATTCTCGAGGGTCAGCTGAAAGTTCGACGCGAGGTGCTCGAACGTCACGCCCTCCCCTTCGATGTGGGCGGTGGCGTTCACCGTCCCTTGCAGCCGCGGATCGTTGAACAACAGCGCCGGGTTGACTCCTTCGCCCGTCACATCTCCCTGATAGCGAAGGGCCGCGGGTCCGCCGATTTTGAGAGCGATGTCGGACGTGATCTTCCCCGCCGTCGACGCGATATCGAATTTCGTGCGGAAGTCCGTCGGCCGGCCGTCAAACTCCAGGTTCAGCGTCGTCGCCCCGAGCGGACGAAAATCCGGCAGGTCAAACGACGGCATGAGATCGACAATGTCACCCGGATCGATGGTCCCGTCGGTGAGACGGACGGCGAGGGCAAGGTTTTCCGGTTTATGCAGGTTGAAAATCGATCCCTTCCATTGCAGTTTCGTGCGCCGCGTTGTCAGATCGAGCCGGTGCAGAGCGAGCTTGCCGAACTCGCCGGAAGCATCAAGCTCGATGGTCGCGTCGCCGTTCAGAAACCCGAGGCCCGGGACCAGGTCCTGAAGCTCACGGAGATTGACCGGCGTGCCCTGCAACGAAAGTGTAGTCGGCTTGTGTTCCAGGCCGGCGAGGTCGAATCCTTTCAGAAGATCGACACGCCCGAGGGACGCCGAAAGCCGCACCAGGGATCTTCCCGTGGCAATGGAGAGATTTTTCACCGTAGCCGATTCCGGCGTGAGTGTGAATTCCCCGGTCAGGTTGAGCAGGTCAACGTTGCGCGCGATCCCGCTTCCCGTCAGGCGCTGAATATTGAGATACTTCTCGTCCGGGGCATAGCGCGCGGCGATCAGGGCGTTGATGTTCCTTGCCGTGAAGCCGTGGCGGTGTTCGATGAGGGTATCACCGGCCTCGCGCATCGCGAGCGAATCGGTCAGCTCGAGAAGCCCGCCCTGGATCTCCAGCCGTTTGACGACCACGGACCAGCTGAACGGCTGTGGCGGCTTGCTCTCCGGAGGCGTGGGGCGGAGCAAATGACTGGTGTTCCAACTCCCGTCCGGCAGCCGGCGGATGTGAACTTCGGGATGGACAAGGGTGAGGGAACTGACAGAGATGGTACGGCCGGGAATCCCGAGGAGATTATAGCGGAAGTCGATCCGTTCGACGGACATCACCGGCTCGTTCGCAACGCGAAACGCGATGCTGTCCACGGAGAACCCGGCGACAAGGTTCCCTTCGATGGGACCGACGCGGACATCCGCCAGGAACAGGGAATCCAGCTGCGTGAGGACGACAGAGCGAAGACGGTCGCGGAAGAATTGCGTTTGCGTCCCTGCCGCAAGCAGGATGGTCAACACCAGGAGGATCAGGAGACCGAAGAACACGAACCGGAGGATGTTTCTCACGCGCCGCCTCCCTGACGTCCCGTCACGACGTGTGCCGGTCCCCGTACCGCTGCAGGACCCGGTTAATGACATCGGTGGTGGAACGGCCCCGCGTCAGGGGAATGGTCTTCACGCGGCCGCCGTTCGCAAGGACCGTCGCTGCGCCCACGATCGTTCCGGGCTTCCAATCGGCGCCCTTGACGAGCACGTCCGGAAGAAGTTTGTCGATCAACCGTGCCGGCGTATCGTCGCCGAAGAACACGACATAGTCGACGGCGCCGAGGGCCGAGAGCACTGCTGCGCGGTCGGCGTTCCGGTTGATCGGTCGATGTTTCCCTTTGATGCGCCGGATCGAGCGGTCGGTGTTCAAGCCGACGATCAACACGTCGCCGAGCTTGCGCGCGGCCGCGAGGTATTCCACGTGACCGCGGTGCAGGATGTCGAATGTGCCGTTCGTAAAGACGACCTTCCGCCGCTTCCGCGCGAGCGAGCGCCGGATGCGGACCATGACGGGGAGAGAGACGACGGATCCCATATCAGCCCGCCAGGACATTGGTGGGTACAGGCTCAAGCACGGACTGCAGGAGATCGTCGGGCTTGATCGGGACGATCCCGATGGAGCCGACGACAACGCCGCCCGCATGGTTCGCGAGGACGCATGCTTCCTGGATGTTCGCGTGCGCCGCAAGCGCAATCGTCAACGTCGAAATCACCGTGTCGCCGGCGCCCGACACATCCTGGACATTGCGGGCGACGCTCGGGATGTGCATGATCTCGCCGTTCGACTGGAACAACGACATTCCTTCTTCGCCCCGCGTGAGAAGAACGTTTTCCGCGCTGAGCATCTCGAGCAGTCGCTTGCCCGCCGCGGTCACTTCGTCGAGATCCCTCAGGCGGCCGCCGAGGACCTCTTCCGTCTCGCGCCGGTTCGGCTTGAACAGCGTCACATTCTTGTACTCGAGGAAGTTGTTGAATTTCGGATCGACGGAGACGAATTTGCCGTACTTCCTCGCAACGGCGATGAGCTGGCGGATCAGCTCGGCCGTGATGACGCCCTTGTTGTAATCCTCGATGATGATGGCATCAATGGTGTGAATGCTGTAACGGACCGCGTCAACAAGGTGCGAGATCAGGTGATCGGGACACTCCGCCTTCGATTCGTTGTCAATGCGGACCACGTGCTGACCCTGCGCGATGACGCGGGTCTTGATGGTCGTCGGTCGCGATCCGTCAACGACAATGCCGCGCTGGTCGAACCCCATATCCTTGACCATCTCCGTCAGCATTTCCCCTTCGTGATCGTTCCCCACGAGACCCACCATCAGGGGGATGCCGCCGAGCGATGCGATGTTGTTCGCGACGTTCGCCGCGCCGCCGAGCCGGACCGACTCGGAGTCCACTTCGACGACAGGCACCGGCGCCTCCGGTGAAACGCGGTGGACCGCGCCCCAGTAGTACCGGTCGATCATGAGGTCGCCCACGACGGCGATCCGTTTCCCGCGCATGTCGCGGAGGAGCGACTCCGTACGCTCCCGGGTAAGAGAAATCAAGAAGCCTCCTACGCTTAAGTTACATAATATACGCGCATAGGCAGAGAGTTGCAAAAAGCAGGGGCGAGGGGCTGGTTGTGAAGCATACACGTGACGTTTTGCCCCCGGGTCCTGACCCCTTCCTTCGACTAAGGTAGTAACGGCTTCAGCTTCTGCACCAGATGGTCCACCGTCACTCCGAGGCGCGTCTCGTCGGTTTGCAGGGTGATGTCCGCGAGGGAATACATCGGCTCACGGGCGAGGTAGAGTGCGGAGATCCGGTCGCGCAGCTCCTGGTCCTCCAGCGGAGCGCCTTCCGGCCCGGCAAGCATCGGTCGGTCGGTCCTTCTCCGGAGGCGACGAAATAACTGGTCCTGGCTGATCTTGAGGTAGACGAGAATTCCCGTGGTGCGAACAATCTGGAGGTTCTCGGGCGAAGTCAGCGTCCCGCCGCCGAGAGCAATGACCAGCCCCGGACGTTCGGTCGATCGCAGCAGCGCCGAGCGCTCGAGCGATCGGAAGAATTTCTCGCCGTGATCGTTGAAGATGGCCGAGACGCTCTTTCCTTGTCCCTCCTCGATCGATCGGTCGATGTCGACAAACGCGTACCCGATGGTGTTCGCCAGGATTGGACCGATCGTGCTCTTCCCGGATCCCATGAAGCCCGCCAGAAAGATGCGGGCGTTCCGCTCCTGCGGTGGCACGATGAGTCCGCCGATCTCACCCACGGCTTTGCTCCCGGAGTTCGGCGATAGTGATCTGGCATGACCCTCCGTGCCGGTGGACGACGCGCGCATGGGCCGACACGGTGAATCCTCGTTCTTCTGCCGAAGCGAGAAACAGGCGCCCTGTCGCGCGATCGGGATCAGCGAGAACGATCGATCCCCCCGGCGCAAGCGCCGCCCGGAAAAGCTCCATGAGCGGCTGGAACACCGTGGTCTCGTACAGAATGTCCGCCCCGATGATGAAATCATGGCGCGGAAGGTCGAACGTCGACCGCCAGTCCAGATGCGCAACCGAAGTCCGGGCGCATTCCCCGAGAGAGAGGTTCTTCACGGCGTTCAGCGTCGCGCACGTCAAAGCATCAGACGCATAGTCCGTCAAGGTCACATGCGCCCCTGCAGACGCGGCGGCAATCCCGGCAAGCCCGAGGCCGGCGCCCAGTTCGAGCACCGTTGCTCCTTCCAGCCGTGGAGAGGAAAGACTCCATTCGGCAAGAGCAAGGGAGGATTCCCACAACTGCGCCCAGAACGGAAAGCGATCGTTGCAGGAAAGATCCTCGGCGGAAAGGTTTTCAAGGAGTGCGTTCGTGTCCCGCACCATGAAGAGAGAGAATACACGATCGGCGATCCGAATCTTTTCTTCGACGACGTCATACCTGCCCATCAGCGCCGAGAGAAGCTGGTCACCGGGTGGGTGCATAGCGCATGCACTGCGGAAGGGTGCGGCGATGGGTTCAGCGTGCGTCACAGCGAGAGTGCGATTCCGAGTTGGAATATGACTCCGTCCGTATAGATTCGTGCATCGTTGAGCTGTGTCACGGCGATCCGACGGCCGTTGTAGACGATCGACGCGGCAGTGAACCTGTTCGTCGCCTTGAATTGCACGTCGCGAAATTTCATCTCGAGCAGAATCGAGAGAGCAGGCACGGGAGAATAGCTCACCCCGCCGAGCACGTGGATGCCGCCGCCGGGCGGGTTCGACGATGAGGCGGCGCTCACGTTGCCAATGGAGAGCGTGCGCTCGCCGATGTACATCCCTCCACCCGCGCCCATGTACACGCCGAAGGTCTTGCCGGAAAATGGAATGATGAAATATCCGGTGACCTCAATCGGCAGCGCGGTGTAGCCGTCCGCGACGGGGATCGTCGCAATCTGATCGGTGGAGAGAGGCCGGCTCAGGGTCGCCTTGAGGTAATCCACCGAGAGGCCGATCGCCGCGATGCCGGAGAGAAACTGGTAGCGGACTTCCCCGCCGTAGCCGAACGCCGAATTGACCTCATAGGTCTGCGCTCGCTCCACCGGATCGGTCGCGTCAACGTTGGGGTAGATCTGCGAACTGGTGGTGATGTTGCCGTGAACGATGATCTTCCAGTTCGGCACCTGTGCAGCGAGGGGGGAGGAGAGCTGAGCAACCGCCCAGATCGCCAGCATTGCTCTCCATGCATTTCGACCAGTCGACACCCTCATGGCCGCTCCACGGTGTGGACAAAATGCAAACCGCCCGAAGCGATCTCTCCGGGCGGTTTCTCTGCGAACGTCGATTACCGATAGAACGCGTCTCTGTTGTCGACGATCTCCGCCTGATCGCGAAGTTTGGTGAGCCAGTCGTTCAAAAATCTTCCCTTCTTTTCCTGCAGCATCTGGTTCTCCAGCATCGCGCGGCTCGAAGCGAACGCGGTGGAATCAAACGCCGTCCGGGAAAGAACGTCGATCAGGTACGCTCCGCGCTGTCCCTGGACCGGATTGGAGATCTTCCCCGGTTCGAGTTCTTCGGCGGCGCCGATGAACGCAAGGTCGCGGCCGAGACCGGGAATGAATCCGGCAGCAGTGAACTCGCCGGTATCCCCGACCTTCGCGGCCGGGTACGATTGCAGAACGTTCTTCAGGCTGTCCGTCGATCCGAGCTTGGCCCGTGCTTCCGCGGCGATCTGCATCACTTTCTCGATTTTCTTCTTCCGCAACACCGCCGGTCGGAGGGATTCCTTCACTTCTTCAAACGGCCTGACGCCGGCCGGTTTGATCGCCACGACGGTCGGGACGACATACCCTCCCGGGAGAGTAAACGGATCGGCCACGGCATTGAGTTTCGCGCCGAAGGCCCATTTCGTGATTGCCTCGTTGACGCCGAGCCCGGGGACAAGGGTGCTCTTTTCCTGGACTTGCGCTTCCCGCACATCCAAACCTGTCTGTTGCGCTTCCTTCGTGAACTCCGATTCCCGGCAGTTATAGGCGAAATCGCGTGCCCTGTCCAGGAGATCGTTCTTCGTTTGTGTGCTCGCGTCGATCTTGATGCTGATGCTCGCGAACTTGAGCTCCCGTTTGTCACGACCGGTGACCTTGATGATATGCCAGCCGAATTGCGTCCGCACCGGTCCGACAATTTCTCCGACCTTTGCCGCGAACGCCGCCTTGTCGAACGGCGCGACCATCCTGCCGTGTGTAAACCACCCGAGGTCTCCACCCTTCGAGGCGTTGCCGGGGTCCTTCGAATATTCCCTTGCAAGCGCGGCAAAGTCCTTTCCCTGTCTCGCCTCCCGTGCGATCTGCTCCGCCTGGCGTTTCGCCGCCATGGTGTCCGCCGTGCCCTCGACCGGAATCAGAATGTGGCTGGCGCGGATATATTCGTTGGCACCCTGTTTCTCGTCAAGAATCTTCATGAGACGGTAGGTGCCATTGTCGAGCATGGGGCCGACGATATCGCCGGGTTTTGCCGCAAACACCGCCGCTTCGACCTCGGGAGAGAGTTCGCCATGCCGGTAGAATGCGCCGCTGTCGGGTTGGTCCGAATACGTCGATTCGAGCTGCATGAAATCGGCGCCTTTTCTCGCGCGTGAAGCCGCTTCGTCGATGTCTTTCTCCCTCATCGACGAATCCGCCGCCGAAGGTTTTTCCTGCAGGTACACGTACTTCAACGTCCGTGTCGCGTCGAATTTGAACTGATCGATGTTCTCGTCGTAGTACGCCCTGAGATCGGCGTCCGTGATCTGGACGTCGTTGTCCGCTACGGTCGCGGCGTCAAAGAGTGCGTACTGCGCGTTGATCTTCTGGTTCTGCTCGATGTACCGCTGGCGAACCTCTCCTTCGCTTACGCGAACGGTGGCAAGGATCAGGCTCTGCAATTTCTCATTCAGCCGTCGCTGGCGGAGGTCTTTTTCGTACTTCGCGAGCCATGCCGTTCCATAATTCGGGTCGCGGCCCGACGGATCCCGGAGGAACTGGTTGGGATTCGAGAGGAACTCGTCATAGACGTCGCGGCGGAATTGTCCCGTGGAGTCGATGAAGTTCCTTCGCAACTCTTCCGGAGGGTTCGGACCCCGAACCCAGTCGATGAGTTCCTGGTCCGTCACGGTGAGTCCCAGCCTTTTGATCTCCGCCTCGACAAGGTTCTGCGTGATCAGCCCCTGCCACGCCTGATCGCGCAGGTTCTTCAGCTGATCTTCATCCGGCTCTTTTCCTGTCTGCGCCTTTATGTTGTCGGACAGGACCTTCAGCGTGTTGGAGAATTCAGGGTAGGTGATCTTCGTGCCGTTGATTTTCCCCACCACATCGTTGCGATTTCCTCGTATGCCGAGGTAATCCATCCCCCACTCAAAGATGATCGTGATCAGAAAGATGATCAGGAGTCCAAAAAGAACAACGGGCATGCTTTCGCGCATGCGGGTCATGATGGGCATACGACGTCAGTACCTCCTCAAGACAGTGCAAAAGTGCATAGGTTTGAAAATATACTTCTAAATGCGCGGAAATGCAATCAATGCGCGGTTGACTTTTTGAGAATGGTGGGGTATATTTATTAGCTTGAGTGAAGAATCTGCAAATCCTTCCAAAGCAACGTGCCCAGGAGGCGAGCGGTCCGGTGTGCGCCTGCGCGCAGGCAGAGGATCCGTCGAGCCCCATGTTCCGTTTTTCCCCGCTTGACCCCGGAGGTAGATAGTGTCTAACTATAAAGGAAAGCTTGTCCTTATCGGCATCGCCGTGGCGCTTGCACTCTGGTTGCTCTGGCCGACGTATCGTGACTACCAGATCAGCAGCCAGTTGAAGCAGCTCAGCGGCACCGACAGCCTGCAATTCGTGGAGAAACATGAGACACAAATCCGCGAGTACAAGGCGAAGAGGATCAAGCTCGGGTTGGACTTGCAGGGCGGCATGCGCGTCGTCCTCGAAGTCAACGTCGTCAAAATGCTGGAGGACCTTGCAAAGAACAAGGACGACGTGTTCACTCAGGTGATGAACGAAGTCGCCGAAGAAGTGAAGCATTCCGAAGACTCGCCCGTCAAGATCCTCCGCGCGAAATTCGAGGCCCGGAACATCCGTTTGAGCAGGTATTACGGATCGCTGCGTGACGACAACGACAAGGTCGCGAGCTCGCTGGAAGATGAATCCAAGAAGGCCATCGATCGCGCGATGGAGATCGTCTCGAACCGCGTCAACCAGTACGGCGTGTCGGAACCGACGATCCAGAAGTTAGGCGGTCAGCGCATCATCGTCGACCTGCCGGGGGTGAGCAAGGAATCGGAAGTGCGCCAGCTGCTGCAGGGAACGGCGCTGCTCGAATTCAAGCTGCTGAAGGACCCTGAGGTCGCCAACAAAGTGATGTACGCGATCGACCAGCATCTCGCTTCGATCGACACCACCGGCGACCTGGCAACCCTGCCTTCGGACACCAGCGCACAGGCCCTGGCCGCCGACACCATGGCTGCGGCCACCGACACCGGCGCCGCGGCGACGTCGGTGGATAGCACGAAAATCAACACCCCCGAAGGGGAGCTCACGCCGTCCGAGTTTGCGAAGAAGCATCCCTTCTTCAGCCTGGCGATGTCGATCCAGCAATATCCCGGCGTGGCCATCGTCGAACAGCAGAACCGGGACAGGGTACGCCGGCTTCTCGACCGCGAGGATGTGCAGCGCCTGATTCCCTCCGACATGGAATTCCTCTGGAGCGCGAAGCCGGATGAACGGCTCACCTCGGGAGGAAAGAAGTATTTCATCCTGTATCCCGTCAAGAAGGCGGCCGAATTGACCGGTGGCGTCATCGTGAACGCGCGGGCCACGATCGATCCGAGTTTCAACCGCCCGATCGTGGAAATGGAGATGAACAGTGAAGGCGCCCGCGAATGGGCGCGCATCACCGGCGCGAACATCAACAAGCGCATCGCGGTCGTCCTCGACAATTCCGTGTTCTCCGCCCCCAACGTGATCAACAAGATCACGGGTGGCCGGTCGCAGATCGAAGGGATGGACAACATTGACGAGGCGCGGCTGCTGGAGATCGTCCTCAAAGCCGGCGCCCTTCCCGCACCGGTCGAGATCATCGAACAGCGGTCGGTCGGGCCGTCGCTCGGCGAAGACTCGATCCGCGGCGGAGTGTTTTCCGGACTTCTCGCCACCGCGCTGGTGGTGGTCTTCATGGCCTTTTACTATAGAGTCGCCGGCGGCGTGGCGGACGTGGCGCTCGTCTTCTTCGTCCTGTTCCTCCTTGCAGCGCTGGCGGCATTTCAGGCGACCCTGACACTCCCGGGCATTGCGGGGATAATTCTGACGCTCGCCGTCGCGGTCGATGCCAACGTGCTCATTTATGAGCGCATCCGGGAAGAGCTCGCCACAGGCAAGACCATGCGCGCCGCCCTGGATACCGGGTACAAGCGGGCATGGACGGCGATTTTCGATTCGAACCTCACGGTGCTGATCACCGGTGTCATTCTGTACCAATACGGTACCGGTCCGGTGCAGGGATTTGCGCTTACCCTGATCATCGGGATTCTCGCCAGCATGTTCTCGGCGATTTTCATCACCCGGGTAATGTTCAACATGCTGCTTGATCGGTTCCTCACAGTGATCGACATCGGCTAACGCTTCAGCACAGGAGAGTTGTTCATGCGTTTCTTCCGGAAAACCAACATCGATTTCATGGGCAAGCGGCATCTCTGGTACACCGTATCAGGGATTGTCATTCTCGTCGGCATGATTTCGTTCTTCGTGAAGGGGCCCCACTACGGCATCGACTTCCTCGGCGGCACCGAGATCGTGGTCACGTTCCAGGACGCCGTCCCGATCTCCACGGTGCGCGCGGCGATGGACAAGATCGGCATCGGCAAGACCGCGGAGATCATGACCTTCGGCAGCGACAAGGATATTCTCATCCGCACCTCGACCCAGGGCGAAGGGAGCTCGATCGGCGATCTGATCCGCGGCGGGCTGAAACAGGAGTTTCCGTCGAACCCGTTCGTCGTACAGAAGGAGGACAAGATCGGCCCGAAAATCGGCGCCGAACTTCGTTTGAACGCCATCTACGCGGTGTTCGCGCTCCTGATCGCGATCATGGTGTACATCGGCTTCCGGTTCAAATTCGTCTACGGCATCGGCGCAGTCGCGTCCCTGTTCCACGATGTCCTCGTGACGCTCGGCTTGGTATCGCTGTTCGACGGTGTTCTGAACCTGGAATTGAGTCAAAACATGGTCGCGGCGTTCCTGACGCTGGTCGGCCTCTCGGTGAACGACACGGTTGTGATCTTCGACAGGATCAGGGAGAACCAGAAGATCTTTCGCAACATGGATCTCATTACCGTCATCAACAAGAGCCTGAATGAGACGCTGAGCAGGACGATTATCACCTCCGGCACCGTGTTTACAGTGCTGTTGGTGCTGTTCTTCTTCGGCGGCGAAGTGAACCGGGGGTTCTCGTTTACCTTGCTGATTGGCATCACGACGGGAACGTATTCCTCCATCTACATCGCGAGCGCGATCGTGGTGGAATGGGCCCTGCGCATCAATCGCAAGGCCGCCCAGCATAAGTAGGCTGTTTCGTCAAGCTGTTTTGTCCGGGGAGCCGTAATGAAACTGAAAACCTCACAGCACGGCGGCGTCACGGTCATTTCCCTGCAGGGCAACCTCATGGGTGGTCCTGATGCCGCGCTGATCAACAGCAAACTGCACGAGCTCGTCGAGGCGGGAAAACGCCATGTCATCCTCGACCTCAAAAGCGTGGACTTCGTCAACAGCTCGGGCTTGAGCATCCTTATCGGCGGCGTCAGCACCATGAAGGCCGCCGGCGGAGCGCTCCTGTTCGCGAACGCGTCCGAGAAGATCGCGGGACTGATCACCATCACGAAACTCGATCAGCTCTTTGCGCTCTTTCCCTCTGTCGACGCCGCCGCGGCGTCCGTGAAGAAGTCGTGATATCGCCGTCTCCGGCCATCTCCGGCGCCTTCGGAAGAAGAGCCGGAGATTTTTTTTGATGACGGAGTGCCCTCATGCCTGTCCAGATCATCCTCGGCGCCCAGTGGGGCGACGAAGGAAAAGGTAAGATCGTCGACCTCCTCTCCGAACACGCGCACATCGTCGCGCGCTACCAGGGGGGCGCCAATGCCGGCCACACCGTGGTCATCGGCGAAAAACAGTACGTCCTCCATCTCATCCCCTCCGGGATGTTCCATCCCCACATCACCTGCGTTATCGGGAACGGCGCGGTCATCGATCCCGTCGCGCTGATGAGCGAGATCGGTCAGCTTGAGGCCGCCGGCGTTTCCGTGAAAGGACGGCTGCTGATCAGCCACAACGCCCATCTGATCATGCCGTACCACAAGCTGCTCGACACGATCCGCGAACAGACTTCGACAAAGATCGGCACGACCGGGCGCGGCATCGGTCCCGCCTACATCGACAAGTTCCTGCGCACAGGGATCCGCATTGTCGATCTTCTCGACCGCTCGGTCCTCGCCGCGAAGCTGAAGGCCAATATCGACGAGAAGAACCAGATCCTCACGAAAGTCTACGGCGAGACCCGGCTCGACGTCGATGCGATCATCGCCGAGTATGAGAAGTTCGATGAAGACATCGATGAATATATCACCAACACTTCGCTGTACCTTCACCAGGCACTGAGTGAGCGGAAAGTGGTGATCGCCGAGGGGGCACAAGGGGCGCTGCTCGATATCGACCACGGCACGTATCCCTACGTCACGTCCTCCAATCCGACCGCCGGCGGCGCGTGCACCGGCCTCGGGATCCCGCCGACGAGCGTGTCGTCCATTGTCGGCGTCGTCAAAGCTTACACCACCCGCGTCGGCAACGGCCCCTTCCCGACCGAGCTTCACGATGAGACGGGGGAATCGCTCCGCCGGCTCGGGCACGAGTTCGGCGCCACTACAGGACGGCCGCGGCGATGCGGATGGTTCGACGCCGTCGCGATGCGCTACTCCAGCATCATCAACGGCATCGAACAGATCGCCGTGACCAAGCTTGATGTGCTGGACCAATCTGATGAGATCAGGATCTGCGTGGGCTACGAGGTCGGCGGAAAGCGGCTGAAGCACTTCCCGACAGACCTCGCAACGCTCGAACATGTGACACCGGTGTACGAGTCCTTCCCCGGCTGGAAGACGCCGCTCGCGGGGATCACCAGCTTCGACGACCTCCCCTCCAGCGCGAAATCCTACCTTCGGGAACTCGCCCGCCTGATCGGTGCACGCCTCTGGCTCGTTTCGGTCGGTCCGCGGCGGGACCAGACCATCGTTATCGAAGAATAAGGCCCCGGCAATGCGCTCGTCCCTCGCCTCCCGCTTTGCTTTCGTGCTTCTCGTCCTTGCCTCCCTCGTCGTCGTCGGCGTCGTCATCTACTCTCAACGTCTCACCTCCGAACTCCTCGCACGCGAACGGCGGGCAGTCGACCTCTATGCGAAATCGTATGAATACATCACCAGCGAGCGATCTGCGACCGGCGACCTGAGCTTCATGTTCACGGAGATTGTCCAGACCGTGGATTTTCCCGTGATCCTCAGCGACTCCTCGAACAACGTCATCTACACACGCAACCTGGACGACAGTGTTCTTACGCAGGATGAGAAGCAGGTTTTTTACCGGAAGACCCTTGCCGCGATGGACAGCACCAACAAGCCGATTCCGATCAAATGGAACGGCACGGTGCTGAACTACGTGCACTACGGCGAGTCCCGCCTCGTCGCGGAATTGCGCTGGCTGCCGTACGTCGAACTTGCCCTTGCGACCGTGTTCATCCTCGTCGCGTATGTCGGCTTCAGCTATTTGAAGCGAAACGAACAGAGCAATATCTGGGTGGGGATGTCGAAGGAAACGGCGCATCAACTCGGCACGCCGCTGTCCAGCCTGATGGGTTGGATCGAACGCCTGAGGGAGCATTCCCCGGGAAATCCCGATCTCGAGGAAACTGTCGCCGAGATCGACCGGGATGTCGAACGTCTGAACAAAGTCACCGCCCGGTTCTCCAAAATCGGCTCGACGCCGAGCCTGAAGGAGGAGAACCTCAACGAAGTGATCAACGGCGTGATCACGTACATTGCGAAGCGCGTCCCCAAGTCCCGCAATGTCGACCTTCGCATCGAATCACAGCAGGAGATTCATGCGACGATCAACCGGGAGCTGTTCGAGTGGGTGATCGAAAACCTCATGAAGAACGCCCTCGATGCGATGGAGGGTCCGACCGGGAGGATTTCGTTCGCGCTCCAGAAACAGGGGCGCCGGACGATCATCGATGTTACCGATACGGGAAAAGGGATCGATCCAAAATTTCAGAAGGAAGTGTTCCGGCCGGGCTTCAGCACCAAGAAGCGCGGCTGGGGACTTGGGCTCAGCCTCGCGCGCAGGATCATTGAGGACTATCACAAGGGGAAATTGTTTGTGAAGCAGAGCAGCCCGGGGAAGGGGACGACGTTCAGGATACGGCTAAAGGCGTGAGGGGGAGATGGGGGGAGGGGGTGAAGGGGGGAATGGGGGAAGGGGGGAATGGGGGAAGGGGAGAAAGGGGGACTCTGAGACTTTGAGAAAAACAGAACGCAAGATTTCTGCTAACCTCATACTGCGCACTCACAGCCGGTGTACGTTTTCTTCCCACCTACTGCATACTGCCTACTTCGTTGTGATGATGCTCCTTGATTGCTCGAATATCCTCCGCAGCATCTGCCTCGAGAGCTTCCTGGTATACGTGTTCTGCTGGCTCGGGTGGTAGGTGCCGAGAAGCGTCACGCGCCCGAAGTCATGCCGCACACCGTGGCCGAACGCCGGTCTGCGCTTGTACTCGATGAGACCCAACTCCCTCAGCGCTGATGCCGCGGCATCGAAGCCGATCTTTCCGAGACCGACAACGACACGCACGCGCGTCAACAGGCGCAGCTCTTCAAGAAGAAACGGCCGGCAGTTCGCGAACTCTTCAGGGGTCGGCTTGTTTTGCGGCGGAGCGCATCGGACGGCTGCCGTGATGTAGCAATCACGCAGACGAAGACCGTCGTCGACATGAAGCGACTCCGGTTTATTGGCGAAGCCCGCCTCGTGGAGGGCGCGGAAGAGCCAGTTCCCGCTCTCATCTCCTGTGAACATCCTTCCCGTGCGGTTTCCCCCATGCGCCGCGGGGGCGAGCCCGACCAGCACAACGCGCGCGCGTACGTCGCCGAAACCGGTAAGCGGTTTTCCCCAATACTCCTCATCATGAAATCGCTTCACTCTCTTCGCCGCGACTTCTTCCCTCCATGCCACAAGGCGAGGGCATTTGCGGCAGGCGATGATGCGGGTGTTCACTTCGGCGAGAGTCAATTTGATCCGCCGCTCCTTTCGAACTCATCCCCCGGCCCCTTCTCTTAGAAAGAGAAGGGGGGTGAGCATCTCTGTTCTATTTGGTGACATCCATCCCCCTCTCTTTTCAAGAGAGGGGGCTAGGGGGTGAGTTCAACGATCGACGCTCGGCGCCTTCCCAAGAATGTCATCGACAGTCACCACGCTCACCGGTCCAAGCTTCAACGCGTCGATCTTGTCCTTGATCTTCGCGAGATCCCCGACCACAACAATCACCAGCTTGTCCGGGTCGATGTATTTCATCGCCGAGGCATGTGCTTGCTGCTCCGTCACGGAAAGCACCTTGCCGATATAGTCATTGAAGTAGCTCTCAGGAAGATGGAACACGACCATATCGTCCATCTCACCGGCGATTTCTCCCACCGTTTGAAATCCGGAGGGATACCCGAGCGCAACATACTGCCGCGCCTTTTTGACCTCGGCGTCCGGGATCGGTTCCCTGATCGCGCGAAGCTCCTTCATGAATTCTATGAGCGAAGAATCCGTCACGGGCGTCTGCACTGAAGACGACGCGATGAACGGCCCGGCCTCCACGCGAAAATCGAACTCCGAGCCGGCGCCGTAGGTGTACCCGTGCGTTTCACGAAGGTTGTGATTGAGCCGCGCGGAAAAGGAGCCGCCAAGGACCGTATTCATGACCACCAGCGGATAGAAATCCTCTGTATTCCGCGCCGCGCCGATGCAACCGATCCGGATGACGGATTGTTCTGCGCCGGGTTTGTCCACAAGGTAGACTCTCCTGGACTGCACCTGTTGCAGCGGCGCGAGCGGGACGGCCGTTGACGGCTGAGCAGGCCCCCATGATCCGAACGCGCGTTCCAACTTCTCCTTCAACGCTGCGGGATCGATATCGCCGGCCGCAACAAATGTCGCCTTGTCCGCCCCGAAATATTCCGCATGGAACTGCTTGAGGTCGGCAACCGTAAACGCCGCAATGCTCTGTGCTGTGCCGATCAGCAGGCGGCCGTAGGGATGACTCCCGTACACGAGATGGCTGAACAGGACTGAAGCGAGTGCCCGCGGTTCGTCTCTCCATTCCAGGAGCGCCGTCAGCGATTCCTTCCTCTTCCGCTCAAGCTCATCGGGAGGAAAAGTCGGCCGCCGCATGACGTCCGCCATGACGGCAAGCGCTGAATCGAGTTTGCCGACGGGAGTGTTCAGCGTGACGCCGGTCGTGCTGTACCCTGCGGAGACCGCGAGGTCGGCGCCGAGATAATCGACCGCATCATGGACGCCGAACGCATCACGCCCACCGGCGCCTTCGGTCATCATTGCGGCGGTCATCGTCGCCAGTCCGGATTTCCCCGGCGGCTCGTCCATGGACCCGGCCCGAATGATGGCGTTGATCTGCACGAGGGGAATACCGTGCTTTTCGTAGAGGACGACAGGAATACCGTTCGAGAGCTTGAACCGCGCAAAGCCATGCAAGCGGAACACGGGGGCCGGGCCCGACGTCGGGGGAACGTCCCGGTCGGGCGCCTGTGCGAAGACGATCGAGGAGATGAATAACAACACGAGGATGCGCGAGGCATTCAGCATGCGAAGCTCCGGGGAGAAAATGGACGCTCAGTGAACAGCAAGTTCGCGCTTGCCGCGCGGAACGATGGAGAGCAACACTCTCGCGCCGTCGGGGAGATACGTTCTGGCGGCCGCCTGGATATCGGACGCATGCAGCGACAAGTACCGTGCGAGATCTTGATTGAAATAGTCAGGCTGTCCGGCGAAGAAGAGATACGCGTTGAGCTGATCGGCAACGCCGCCGCCCCCGCCGACCAGTTCGAGACGTCGATAAAATGACGCCTCATACTGGTTCACCGCCCGGCCCAACTCACGCGCCGATGGGGGAACCATTTTGATCGAATCGATCTGATGCTGGATCTCGTCCTTGATTTCGGTCAGCGAATGTCCCGGCCTCGCCGTGGCGATAATCATGAATCGCGACGCGAGCTTGCGCGAGTCCTGATAAGCGATGACGTCCTGTGCGATCTGCAGATCGTAGACCAGCCGCTTGTACAGCCGGGAGTTTGTGCCGTTGGTCAGGACGCTTGCAAGAATATCCAGGTTCGCGTCGCCCGCGGCAAACATCGGCGGCGTAATCCACGCCATGTAGAGGCGCGGCAGCTGGACATTGTCCTCGGCGACAATCTTCTTCTCGCTCGTGAGGGATGGCATCGGGCATTCAAGGGGAGGAACAGGAGCGCCCGCAGGGATGCTGCTGAACCATTTGACGACTTGCGCGCGCGCGACCGCCGTGTCGATATCGCCGGCGATGACAAGGCTCGCATTGTTCGGAACATAATACTTCTTGAAGAACGCGACGATGTCGTCATAGCTGGCGTTGGTGAGATCCTCCTGCGAGCCGATCACCGGAGAGTGATACGGATGGCCCGGAGGGAAAATGCTTTCGCTCAGCAGAAGCCCGGCGATGCCGTAAGGGCGGTTCTCGTACGATTGCCGTCGCTCGTTCTTGACGACCGCGCGTTGCAGGTCGACCTTTTTCGGCGTCATCGCGTCCACAAGAAAGGCCATCCGGTCGGATTCGAGGAACAACGGCAACTCCACGGCGTTGCTTGGTACGTCTTCGTAGTAGTTGGTCCGGTCCTCCGACGTCGACGCGTTGTTTTCGCCTCCTGCTGCTTCCAGCCACTGATCGAACATCCCCTCCGGCGCATGCGGGGAGCCCATGAACATGAGGTGTTCGAAGAGATGGGCGAGTCCCGTCTTTCCAGGAACCTCCCTGCTCGACCCGACGTGGTACCAGCAATTCACGCTGACCGTCGGCGTCGTGTGATCTTCGTGAAGGATCACATCGAGACCGTTCGGCAATTGAAACCGTTCGTACGGGACGACGATCGGTGCCTGCTGGGCGAAGACGAACATCGGCAGGCACAGGAACGCGAGGATCGCTTGTCTCATGGATGTCCTCAAGAAGTGATGACGGGGCTGGTGCCCGGATCTGGAAAGAGCCGGCGGCGGAGGATCGAAGCGTTCAGGATGTGATGGCGCGGCTGATCAGGATGTTGGCCCCTCGGCGAGGTGAGCCACGGCCTCGTTCCGATCACCGTATGCTTCGAACACCATCGCGAGATTGGTAATGGTGAGGATGGTCAGGACCGCAGCGTTCAATCCGCACAGCACGGCGCGCCATTGTCGTCGCCGATACGTCGTGTGGATTGCCACGAGTGCACCGATCCCCGTGGAGTTGATATACATCACCTTCGAGAGGTCGATCACAATCTTGCTGGTGCTTTTTTCGACGAGATCATTGACGGTCGAGCGCAGTTCATCCGTCTCAGGACCTCCTACGAGCTTTCCTTCGGGCTGGATGCAGCCGATTCCACCGTTCAGCATCGATAACGCGATCGCCATGTTCCTCCTCCCGGTTGATCCTCTTGCTGATTGCGTATCGGGGGCTTTCCGACTACTGACCGATGACGTACAGCGCCGCCGAGCCGGGAAGCATCTTCGGACGTCCCTCGCCCGCGGGCGCCTCGAATTTCGCCGAGATTGTATAGAGCCGGTGCGTCGATTCATCGATGGCGCAGGTTCTCGCGCCACGACGGGTCGGCACCGTCTCGACGACAGAGAATTTGTCGGGCCCGTCGACACGGACCACGGTCATCGAGCCTTCACCATTGGAACTGAACGCGAGGTGCATGGTCGGATCGAACGCTGCGCCGTCGACGCCTGCACCGATGGGCAGATGCGCGAGGACTTTTCCCGCGACACAATCTGAGACGACCATCATCTTGTTCCGGCAGACGGAGAAGAGC